>JBAXNF010000286.1:0-1510 GCA_037133935.1 bacterium | reverse complement strand
TGCGCACTTGGCCAGCACCGCCACAATCGGAACAGGTCACTGGCTTTGTGCCCGCGCCTGCGCCCGAACCTGAACAGTCGTCGCAACGCAAAGCAGTGCGCAATGTGACCGGAACAGTTCCGCCAAACACGGCTTGTTCAAAAGTGAGCTCGGCAATGACCTCAAGGTCTTGGCCACGTGGCGGACCAGCATTTTGCCCACGACCTCCGAAACCATTTCCTGCGCCACCAAAGGGTGAGTTTCCGCCGAAGAATGCTTCAAAAATATCGCCTAGGCCACCACCGCTGAAGGGGTCTCCGCCGCTGCCTGCACCACCGACGCCAGCCTCGCCGAAACGATCGTACTGAGCACGTTGTTGTGGGTCGGAGAGCACCTCATAGGCGCGGCTCAGCTCTTTGAACTTGTTTTCTGCAGATGCATCGCCTGGGTTGGCATCGGGATGCAATTCACGAGCACGCTTGCGATACGCCTTTTTGAGCTCCTCAGCCGATGCACCGCGGCCCACCTCGAGAATGTCGTAAAAATCACTAGCCATTACTCATTGCTCCATAACTTCCGTCTGCAAGGCGTCGACCCAATTGTGTGCTTACTGCCTCAACTGTTGCCAGCGCCTGCGGATAATTCATTCGCGTTGGGCCAAGCACTCCAACGGTTCCTAATTTTTCACCATCGGCCATAACTGGCGCAACTACTACCGAACATGCAGCTAAAGGCTCAACGCCGTGTTCGCTGCCAATAGCGACTGATAAACCTCTGTCGAGCACATCGCGCACAAGTGACACCACAACATATTGCTGTTCAAGGGTTTGCAATACCGAGCGCACAACATCTACCGCATCGAAAGCCTGCGCCATTGCGGCAGCCCCACCCACAATGACGTTGGCGTCGCTTTGGTGAGGCACAAGTAGTGACAACGCTTCAGAACACAGGGAATCAACTTTGACATCGCCGCTTGGCGCAAGGTGCACTTGGTTGAACACGTGACCATAAGTGGCCGCATTCAAGTGTGCGCTTGCTGCAGCTACTTGAGCATCGGAGAGTTGATCGTCGAGATCTATTGCTTCGCTTTGCACTACGCCGCTCGACAACACCACGACAACGGTTCCCATATGCAACGACAAGCGCACAATTTGTACGCTACGCACTGTGGCTACATCGGCTGCCGGGCCAACTACTAATGCCGCATAGTTGGTCATGTTGGTTAAGAGGCCAGACGTTTTCTGCAAGAGCTCTTCAACACGGCCGGTGGAATGGTGAAAGAAACTTCCTACCTGTTCAGATGTAACGCGTTCTGCCTGAGAGGTGGTGACCATGGTGTCAACAAAAAAGCGGTAACCCTTATCGGTTGGAATGCGCCCAGCAGACGTATGTGGCTGCACGAGGTAACCCTCTTGCTCGAGCATTGCCATGTCGTTACGTACAGTTGCCGACGACACCGATACTCCAGCCGTATGGGCAATATGTGACGAGCCCACCGGTTGCCCGGTAGCTATATATTCCTGCACTACAG
>JBAXNF010000285.1:0-1530 GCA_037133935.1 bacterium | reverse complement strand
ACCACTCGCTTGATTCTTCGAGCGGCAGGTCTGGCACAATCGCCGCAACTACACCCGCATCGAATAATGCGTTCGCGAACCGCTCGTGACCCGCACGAAATACGGTGTTGTAATAGCACATCACAATCAATGGAATCTGTACATCAACATTTCGAAGTTCGTTAAAAATTGAGGTTGGTGTTGCACCGTCGCGCAAGGCTTTTTCTGAAGCTTGTTGAATTACCGGACCGTCCATAACGGGGTCAGAAAACGGAATCCCGATTTCAACCGCGTCTGCGCCATTGGCAGCAGCAGCACGTATTGCGTCGATCCAACCTGTAAGTCCGCCTGTTATATACGGAACGAGAATTTTTCGTGAGGATAAACGCGCATCACGCAGTCGCGTCTCAAGTACACCAAATTTCGAATTTTTAGAGTTCATCAGCCAAGGGATTCTCCCAAGATTGACATCATTTGCGCGACATCCTTGTCACCTCTACCAGAAAGATTCATGAGAACTGTTTGACCTTGGATCTTTGGAGATTCTTTTGTGATCCACGCAACAGCATGAGCACATTCAAGTGCAGGAATAATCCCCTCAGTTCGCGCCAGCAATTGAAAACCAGCAATCACTTCATCGTCGGTAACACTCGGATACTCAGCACGACCAACAGAAGCCAAATACGAATGCTCAGGGCCAACACCCGGGTAGTCAAGCCCAGCACTAATTGAGTGAGCCTCTTGAACTTGACCGTGTTCATCTTGCATCAAGTAGCTCTTCATTCCATGCACAACACCTGGTACACCGCGACCAACCGCTGCACCTCCAGCGGGCTCGACACCAATTAGTCGCGTGTCCGCATCAATGAACCCTGAAAAGATACCCATTGCGTTCGAGCCGCCACCGACACACGCCACAACAACATTCGGATCTTGACCATCGAACATCAAATTAAATTGTTGCCTCGCCTCTTTGCCGATCACGCTTTGAAACTGACGAACCATAAACGGATACGGGTGCGGTCCCATCACCGAACCAATTGCGTAATAACTTGATTCAACAGTTGCGACCCAATCGCGCATAGCTTCGTTGACTGCATCTTTGAGGGTGCGACTACCTGAATTGACCGCTTCAACTTGAGCGCCGAGAAGTTTCATCCGAAAAACATTCAACGACTGTCTTTCGACGTCAACGGCACCCATGTAGACCTTGCACTCAAGACCCAATAAGGCTGCAGCAGTTGCCGATGCAACGCCGTGCTGACCAGCGCCCGTCTCGGCAATAATACGCTTTTTCCCCATTCGTTTCGCCAGCAAAGCTTGACCGAGAACACTATTAATTTTGTGTGAGCCAGTGTGGTTCAGATCTTCGCGTTTAAGAACTAAACGAATTCCAAGTTGCGCACCGAGATTATGACACTCAGTCAATATCGAGGGTCGTCCCGCATACTCACGCAATAAATCGTCCAGTTCGGTTCTAAAAATACTGTCGTTCCACGCAGAATCGAATGCTCTCTCTAACTCTTGGCATGCAGGCACGAGAGTTTCTGG
>JBAXNF010000284.1:0-1533 GCA_037133935.1 bacterium | reverse complement strand
GTTGGGCTTCGTAAACGAGTGGACTCGTGACAAGATACTGGCGCCATTCGACGGGGTCTCGCCAATCCAGTTGATCTTGAAGTTGAAGGTCAATGTGTTCGTGCGATGAACCAAGTTCGTCGCGTACTTGCTGTCGCACATTATTCAAGTTGATACACACGTGCCCATTGACGGGAGCCCACACGGCAATAGCGACTGACAGGTAGTCAAGAAAAGTTGCGCTCGTAGCGCTGGCGGAAAACACAACATCGGTAATCCTCTGGGCCGCATGCACTTCGGTAGCAGTAAACACCTGTGCGGTAATGAAGGGCTGAAACTCATCATGTGTGGTGGTGACGGTGAGTGAGGCCATATCAGTTTCCATTTCCGGCAAAGAGAGCATCGAGTGCAAGCAATAGTGCGGTGGCAGGTCGCCAGTGATAGACGCGGTATGGACGTGGCGTCGGCTCGTCAGTACTGTGGCCTGTCATGCCACGTATGTAGAGGTATGCAGCACCGCCAAGGTGAATGTTTGGGTCGTACCCCGGTTGGCGCCAACGCAAGTAGCGATGCAGTGCAACGGAGTACACGAGTGCCTGCAAGATGTATCTATTTTTCACCATGGAAGTCACCAAATTGTCAGGGTGGTATCCAATGAGTGGGTTCTCTTGCGCGTTGGTGGAGTTGTGCAAGCGGTCTGTTTTGTAGTCGGCAACAACGTAGACGGGGGAGCCAGTATCGGTGTTGATACGAAATACGGCGTCAATAAAACCATTCATAAAGCCCGCAACAGTGACGGTGGAAGGATTACTGGCAATGTCTTGCGCGAATGCAGTGAGGTGTGGGTCGAGATTGCCGTGTTGAGACATGAGTGAACCAATGTCGCTCAGAGAAAATGAACCAGCATCACTTTGTGGTAAGTGAAAGTTGAATTCAAGTTCGGAAAGGCGATGAGTGCTTCCAAGCGTGTGCAATGTGTTGCTGGCAAATGGGCCACCGAGTGGGGCATGAATAGAAGCAATGATGCCGTCTGTAATTTTCACGCGTTGTTCATCACTATGGCTGTTGGTAAAACGACGTTCCACTTCGTTGTGTACGTCTTGGTCGAGAATTGCGCTTGCTGGGTTGATGCTGTCGAAGATTTCGTGTACAGCATTACCAAAGGTGCTGCTACCGGGGATGTCATAAAGCGGCATGGTTGATATTGCGGTGTCAGGTGCAATATTGATGTTGCTTACCAGTGGAGGCAGTGTTGGTGCAATGTTGGATTCGTCTGTAGCACCGGCAATGTCGTTGTCGTTGTTCTGGTGATCGCTGATGAGCGTTTTTGAGAGTGCTGAGTAACTCCAGCGTGCAAAGCCGTATGTGTGTACATCGCTTGTGCGAGCAAATTTTGCGGTGCTTACGGTTACTTGCTGTGCCGCATTGGGCTTAGTCCACGTGAGTGTGTTGGCTGGCGAAATGGGTAACGGCTTAGCTGCAATGGTACCCTTCGATGCACCTGCGATAGTGCTCATGAGCGCATTGAGTGGCTCGGCCTCAACCGGAATGGCG
>JBAXNF010000283.1:0-1630 GCA_037133935.1 bacterium | reverse complement strand
GGCGAATAGTAGGCAAGAGTATTTCCCGAGCTGAGATCATTGAGTGCGCTCAATGCATCAAATGAGCCATTTGCCAAACCAAGCGTGCGCAAGAGTGCGCTGAAATCGGTGTAGCCCTGCTTGTCGTCTGTAGAAAGATCTGCTTCATCGTTCACCACAAGCTTGTTGAAATCTTTGTCGTTTAAAAAACGAGCATTCACGGGGTGATCAAAGCTGTAACCCGTTTGCTTCTCAACAAAAGACGCAAGTGGCGCAAGCCGGGTGTCCCATTTATCTGGCCAGTTGTATGCGAAGGGCTTCCATTCGCCAAGACCCCATGACGCAGCTGCAAGCAGCAGTGCTGCGCTCATGAGAAGCGCACTTTTCTTTGCGCGTTGTTGACGAGTCATCATTTCCTGCTTGAACTAGTCGATGTCAATCCATTGCGGTGCGCGTGCCAAAAGGTCGAGGCTCACTTCGCGACACTTGTCGAGAATTTTGCAGAACCCTTCGTCGCGCACGGCATAAACATCGGCAAGAGGAACGGGTACTCGTGACACCAAGCTCAATGAGCGTTCGGGGGCGTCGGTCACCGAGGCAAAAGAGTCAATTGCGGAAACTTCAATAGGCAACTCAATGCCGCCGACACCAGCAAGTTCAGTGGCAAGCACCAAAAGGTCGGGTGGGCGAGTGAGCGGGGGAAGCGTCCACGTGAAAACCAACTGGAATGTGAAATCTCCAGGTGGCTCATCGTCGGGGTCGTCAAGCTTCACCACAACATCTTCAAAACCAAGGAGAATACGCGGGTCAACTTCGAGAGACATATGAAGGTCGATGGGCCCACTACAGGCTTCCTCAGGGTGAAGGTCTACTTCCCACATTTGACGCAATGAATAGGTCTCTACAAAATGGCGCTCATCGTGCACATGGAAACCATGGTCGACGGCATGGCTTTTCAGGTCAGAAACAAAGCCTGCAACGTCAATAACTGCCACGCCGTGACACTACCGTTACCTTGTGGCCGAACTCACTTCCGTACTCACGTCTTCATCTTCCGACGAGGAAATTCTTTTTGCATTGCGTCAGGGCGCAGGAATAGCCCAGGCAATGGCAAGCACCATCACCGATTGGTCATTTTCTGGCGCAGTCAGTGGCCAATATCGTGCCGACCTCTCGGTGAACGATGCGGTGCTCGGTGCCTTCAGCGGGTTTGGTTGTGGCGTGCTGTCTGAAGAAAGCGGGGCGACCGGCACGGTGCCCACGAGCCCCAGTGAACTGGGCGAGGGCTTAGTGATTGTGGTTGACCCCATTGACGGGAGCACCAATGCGAGCCGCGGCATTCCTTGGTATGCAACGGCATTGTGTGCAGTCGACCAGCACGGCCCGCGCGTAGCGGTTGTTGCGCAATTGTGTGCGCCTCATGTTGAGTACGTCGCCATTCGTGGAAAAGGTGCGTGGCGTAACGGGCTAGCACTCACTGCTCGCAGCGAGCGCCCCATGGCCGAGTCGGTCATTGGTGTCTCGGGTCCGCCTCCTGCGCTACGTCCGTGGTGGCAATTTCGGGCCTTAGGTTCGGCCGCACTCGACTTGTGTTTGGTGGCCGAAGGAGCCCTCGATGGGTACCTCGATTGCGACACGCACGGGGTCTGGG
>JBAXNF010000282.1:0-1630 GCA_037133935.1 bacterium | reverse complement strand
CGTAGAGATGCGAATTCGCCATACATCTCTTTGCGCAAAACGCCCGTTTCGTCGACAAACTCTTTGCGCATTTCATTGCGGGTCTCGAGCATCGAGTTGTTGAAACTCAGCTGCATGAAGTTACCCAAAGTCTCGAGGTCTTGTTTCGTGGCGAAATCGTTCCAGGTGACGGGCGGTAGTAGTCGCATGAGAACAGCAGCAGAGTCGTCACTCATTATTTTCGCCACCTCCCCGTGTAGTTGCCTACGTTCAATATCGCTTACGTTCAAAGTAACCCCCCTGGGTCGTGTCGTCTATCGCTTTCTTTTTCTCGTGTGTGCACTGAGGGGCTCAAACTGGCAACAAAATCGGCAGAAATTGCGGAAAATTAGGCACGTAGCGCTACTGGTGGGTAACTTATACGCATGGCTGATTTCTCCCTCCAACTCAACGACGACCAACTCCAAATTCAAGAGTGGGTGCACACCTTCGCAAAAGACGTCATTCGTCCCGCCGCCCAAGAGTGGGACGAGCGCGAAGAGTTCCCATGGCCCATCGTGCAAGAAGCTGCAAAAATTGGCATGTACGGCTGGGAGTTCCTCATGAACAACATGGCCGACCCCACTGGTTTAACTCTGCCGCTCTCCATTGAAGAACTCTTTTGGGGTGATGCAGGAATTGGTATGGCAATCATGGGCTCGGGTCTTGCTGCTGCAGGAATTGCCGGCAATGGAACGCCTGAACAACTCATCGAATGGGTGCCTCAGTGCTACGGAACTGCCGACGATGTAAAACTCGGTGCATTCTGTGTGAGCGAGCCCGATGCTGGTTCCGACGTGTCTTCACTACGCACTCGTGCTGTGTATGACGAAGCAAAAGATGAATGGGTACTCAACGGAACAAAGGCATGGATTACCAACGGCGGCATTGCAAACGTTCACGTTGTTGTTGCAGCAGTCGACCCAGCGCTCAAAGGTCGCGGTCAGGCTTCTTTCGTCGTTCCACCAAACACCAAAGGCTTAAGCCAAGGGCAGAAGTATGCAAAGCACGGAATCAAGGCATCGCACACTGCAGAAGTAGTGCTCGACGACGTACGCGTGCCTGGAAGCTGCTTGCTCGGTGGTAAAGAAAAACTCGAAGCCAAACTTGCTCGTTACCGCGAAGGTGGCGCATCAAGTGGCAAGCAGCCAGCAATGGCTACGTTCGAAGCAACACGCCCAGCAGTAGGTGCACAAGCACTTGGTGTTGCGCGCGCTGCATATGAAATTGCTCTCGACTACGCCAAAGAGCGTGTTGCATTCGGCAAGCCCATCATCATGAATCAGGCCATTGCATTCAAACTTGCCAACATGGCAACACAAATCGACGCAGCTCGTCTGCTCATTTGGCGCGCCGCATGGCTCTCGAAAAATGGTGGCTTCAAAAATGCAGAAGGCTCAATGAGCAAGTACTTCGCATCAGAGATGTCGGTGAAAGTAACCGAAGAAGCCATTCAAATTCTTGGTGGCTACGGCTACACCCGCGAATACCACGTTGAGCGCATGCATCGCGACGCAAAGATTCACACCATCTTTGAGGGCACCTCAGAGATTCAGCAGCTAGTGATTGCCCGTGCAATCTCTGGCCTGCGCATCGAATAAAATCCCTGCTA
>JBAXNF010000281.1:0-1634 GCA_037133935.1 bacterium | reverse complement strand
ACTTGTTGCACCTACGCCGCCTTGACCAACTGTGGTCACAATTTCTGCACCAGGTACCACAGCAATTCCATTGAGCATTGAGCCACCACCACCGGCGCCGGCGCCGTTACCTTGGTTAGCAGCACCTGCGCCACCACCAACGACCAATGTGTCAATTGAAGTAACTCCAGTTGGAACAATCCACGTGCAGCTTTCTTCTGCGCTAAAGGTAAGCACTGTATTTGTGCCTACTTCTGCAGACGATGGAGCACAAGGTGCCAACTCGGTACGAACCTGTTTAGAGGGTTCAGAATATTCTCCGGTTCCCATTTTGTTCACAGCTGCAACTTTGAAACTGTATGAAGTTCCGTCTTTGAGACCAACAACAATGTTGTCTCCGCCTAGAACTCCTGGAATCCATGTAGAACCACCGTTTGATGACTGCAATACCTTGTAACTGGTAATTGCACTACTGCCATTCGGTAGTGGTGGAGTCCATTTTAATGGAACCGACTTCAAAGCGGAGGTTCCGACGACATCGGTTGGCGCTGCTGGCAATGTAGAGAACGCACGAACGGGGCGCACACCAAAGTTGCTCGCACGATCTGCGGCTGCTGGTTGGCTATCGGCTGTTGCAAAGTTCAATGCAATTGGTTCACCCTCGGCTGAGTACGTTGAGCTCCAGTACGTTTCAGCAGTGAAGTTGGTGGAGCACAAGCCGTTTGCTGGGCAATTAAAGAGATCTTTACTTTGAGAGAGTGCTACCAGTTCGTCTTGCGATGGCAAAAACCAGTCGTCAAGACCATTGAATACCAAATCGCTTGCGAGATTGATTGCATTGAGTCCATCAAATGAACTACAAAACTCCAACACAACTTCCGTGTTGCTCTTTCCCTCGCCTATTCCTGTGCCCTTACTGCCTTTTGTACAATTCTCTGTTGCGAAACCATTGAGCGGCGCAGCTTCTAAGTAGTAGTCAGGACGCGTATTGCCTTCGGTTGCAGGTGTAATAAATACAATTCCGCCGCCAGGACCTATATCGCCAGCAACGCATGCACCGCCATCGGCACACGCAATATCGGTAGGAGTAAGTTCACTATTGCGTTGGCGGCTGTCAGACGAACTACCGCAGCCAGCAAGGCCAGCCGCCATTACAGCAACGATGCCAAAGGCAATAAGAGCAACTGGTTGGCGCAATGTTGAACGTTGTGAGGTGTGGTCGAGAATTTTCACTTGAATGACCTCACTGGGCGTACGAAGCGGATTGTTTTTTGCGGTTCATTTACCGGGTCACTGCCCACCACAAAGTTGATGGCAACTGCATCGCTTTCGCCCCCGTGCGATGAACTCCAATAAATGCTTGCGGCAAGGTCTGGGGCACATTTACCTGTTCCACAATCTCCAAACCGATTGCGCTGTGCATACAGCTCTTTCAGCTCGTCTCGTGACGGCAAGAACCAATCGTCTTTATCACCAGCCCGAAGTCGGTCAGCGAAGCTTGCCGCATTTAACGGTGCAGCAACTTCTTCGCCTACGCACCCTGCAACAATTGCGGCAGTATTTTCTTTACCTGTTCCTATTGCGAGGCCTGTCGTTGGCTCCACGTTCGAGTTATCACAATCCCAAGGTAACGCCCATGTTGCAGGTGCGGCTTC
>JBAXNF010000280.1:0-1636 GCA_037133935.1 bacterium | reverse complement strand
CGGAGCCAGCGATGCCTGTAGCGACCTCATTGAGCGTGCCGTCGCCTCCAAAGGAGACCACGCAATCGAGCCCGCGGCGCGCAGCGTCTTCTGCAAATCGTGTGGCATGCCCGCGGCGGTTCGTTTCCACTACTTGCACGGTGTGATGGCGGGCAAGGTGCTGATGGACCACGACCGTATTGCGGGCTGTGACCGATGACGCAAAGGAGTTAACTACAAGAAGAACACGCACAACGAGGAAACGGTATCAGTTTCTGTCGCCAGTTAGGCAGAATCGGAACCGAGCGGTAACAATAGAAGCCATGAACGTGATCGTCTGTGTAAAACAGATTCCAGACCCCGCCTTGCCAGGTGCCTTAGACGGCGCAACAAACACCCTGAAGCGAGACGGCAAACTTATCCTCGATGACTCCGACGCATACGGCGTAGAAATGGCATTGCAACTTGTCGATGCAGCTGGCGGCGGAGAAGTAAGCATTATCTCTATGGCGCCAAATGGTGAAACTGCTGGTATGCGTACTGCGCTTGCCATGGGTGCTGCAAAAGGAATTTTAGTGTCCGACCCTGCATTGCAAGGAAGCGACGCACTCACCACTGCAAAAATTCTCGCGGCTGCTGTTCAGCGCTTAGGCGGAGCAGATCTCATCATTGCTGGTACAGAATCTTCCGATGGTTACACCGGAACTGTTCCCGAACAAATGGCAGAAGTACTCGGACTTCCTTCAGTGACTTTCGCAAAGAAAGTAAAAATTGATGGCGGCGTATTGAAAGCTAATCGTCAAACCGAAGAAGGTTACGACGAAGTTGAATGTGCGTTGCCCGCACTCATCAGCGTGACCGCCGGTGTAGTAGAGCCGCGTTACCCAAGCTTCAAAGGCATCATGGCTGCAAAGAGCAAGCCAGTTGAAGAAGTAACTGCCAGCGACCTTGGTGTTACGCCAGCAGGTTGGGCAGGTGCTGGGCAAAAAGTCACGCTTGTTTCTCAAGCAGAAGCCCGCCAAGCAGGAGAAATCATAGAAGACGACGGAGAGTCGTTTGGCAAGATCGTTGCGTTCCTAGAAAATCTGAAAGTGATCTGAGGAAAAAATCATGGCTATTAACAGTGTGTGGGTTTTTGCCCAAGTAACAAATGGTGTTGCAACAACAGGAACTCTTGAGCTCCTCACAAAAGCCCGTTCGCTTTCATCGAATGTCACTGCAGTTCTGGGTGGCGACGCTTCTGGCGTTGCTGCACAGCTTGGTGAGTTTGGTGCAACAAAGGTGTATGCAACTGGTGACCTTGCAGGAAAACTTCCTGGCGTTGCCGTGTCTGGTGCAATGAAAGCAATTATCGATGGTGGCGATCAGCCCGACCTCATTTTGTTCCCACAAAATTACGAAGGTCGTGACGTATTGTCGCGTTTGTCAGTGAAGCTGAACAAGTCTGTGCTCACCAACTCCGTTGACGTTGCTGTTGATGGCGACGCAGTGAATGCAACTACACCTATTTTCGGTGGCAACACTTTGGTGACCACAACGTTTACTGGCGAAGGCCCGTACCTCGTTGCATTCCGTCCAAAGAGCTTTGCTGCTGAAGCATCGGGTGGAGCTCCTGCAGCTATTGCTGCAGCAAGTGTTCCTGACCTCGGTACAACAG
>JBAXNF010000279.1:0-1637 GCA_037133935.1 bacterium | reverse complement strand
CACTTTGCCGCTCCAATTGATCACAAAGGTCGTGAATTCTTCTCTGTCTAATAGTGAATGATCTATAGACAAATATCTTGTGGGCGCACTGGTGTGCGCTTCAGGTCAATACCGGTGGCGTCTCTTATGGCAGCCACAATTGCTGGCGTCACTGAAATGCATGGAGGTTCGCCTACACCCTTAGCTCCGAGTGGAGCCTGAGGGTCCGGTTCCTCAATGGGAATGAAGAGAACATTTGGTGCATCGAGTGCAGTGGGCAAGAGGTAGTCAGTGAAGCTCGGATTTTTTACAATTCCATTTTGAACAATAATTTCTTCCATAACCGCTAGTCCAAGACCCTGCGCAATGCCGCCTTCAATTTGTCCGAGTAATGCAAGTGGGTTGAGCGAACGCCCTACATCTTGAGCGGTAGCAATTTGTACTACCTTCACTAATCCGAGTTCAATATCAACATCAACAACTGCCCGATGAGCAACAAATGCGAAGGCGACGTGACAATTGCCTTGCCCATTCTCATCAAGCTCCTCAGTCTTGCGGTGCTGATGCAGGAAGGTCTGAGTGATCTTCACACCCTTGCTTGCCTCACTCACGCTGATGCGTAGCGGCCCCATGGTGTCGACGATGTCGGTATCTTCGATGATTAATTGCAGTGGGTCTAGCCCGTGCATATGAGCAACATGTTCAAAGAGTCGTTCCCGTACAAGCCGACACGCTCCGTCGACGGCGCCACCGCTCATCCATGTTTGACGCGAAGCCGAAGTTGAACCAGCCGAACCGATGTTTGTATCGATGCGGTCAAGAACCACTACGTCGACACCAAGGACGGTTCGTGCAATCTGTTGAGCGAGTACAACGAAACCTTGCCCCACTTCTGCTGTCGCAAATTTAAGAGTGGCGACTCCGTCGGCAAGTGTGCAACGAGCCTCGGCGCTGTCGTCGAAACCTTCGCTGTACATCAAGTTCTTAATGGAAACGCCCCAACCAATACCGCGTTTGATGTTGTGAAGTTCTGATGTACGGCCCGAACCCCCGGGTAGTTCCATCGTTTCGGTGCTCTCGGACAATGGTGCGGGGAGAGGAAGTGCATCGGTTTCACGAATGCAACGAGCAACAGGCGCAACGCTTTCCACTGGTTGACCAGTAATGAGCGTGTCTCCCTTTTCCATCGCGTTGAGTAGGCGTACTTCTACAGGCGACTTGCCAACGGCTTTGGCAATTTTGTCCATTTGACCCTCGTGAGCAAAACATGCTTGCACAACACCGAAGCCGCGCATCGCGCCGCATGGGGGGTTGTTGGTTCGCACCGCATATCCGTCGAAAACGGCATTAGCGCACTTGTATGGACCTTGAATGTGTGTGACGCCATTGATGAGAACAGCTGATGAGGTGGAAGCGTATGCGCCGCCATCGAGCTTCATTGTTCCTTCAATTTTTACAATGCGACCTTCATTGGTGACATGGTGCTTCAGTGAAATGACGCCCGGGTGACGGTGCACATGACCGAAGAAGCTCTCTTCACGCGTATATTGCATTTTCACTGGCCGCCCCGTGCGTAAAGCTAAGAGGCATGTATGAACCTGGAGGCTGATGTCTTCGCGTGCACCAAAGGCTCCGCCTACGCCGCCAAGTTGCAGACG
>JBAXNF010000278.1:0-1647 GCA_037133935.1 bacterium | reverse complement strand
GTCCTGAATGTCTTTCTTGGTCAATAGTTTGTTATGGAATTGTTATAGAGAAATTCTTCCCTCAAATACTCATTGTTTGGTTGACTAATCCAGATGCCTCATTTTCATCGACTAGTTTTTGGTTCAACACTGTTGCACCTGATGCACGCTTACACTCTGGGAGATTCATGCAAGCAGCCGTTCTCGACGAGATTCCATCGCAATACCCACGCATTCGCGAGGTCCCGAGTCCGAGTGCGGCAGTCGGAGAGGTCCGAGTTGAGGTGTCCGCATGCGGCATCTGCGGAACTGATTTGCACATATTGAGCGGGCAGTCGTACAGGCCGACCTTGCCATTAGTCCTGGGCCACGAACCCTCCGGCAAAGTAGTAGCACTCGGTGATGGGGTGACGCCTTCCCTTTTGGGCAAGCGGGTCGTTCCTCATCTTTTTCTTGGGTGTGGGACATGCTTTCAATGTCAAAAAGGTGATGATCGTCTCTGTATACAACTTCGGACTATCCTTGGAATTCAAAATCAGAATGGTGGTTTTGCGGGTTCCTATGTCACAGCGGAAAAGAATTGCATTCTCATTCCAGATGAAATATCCGACTTTGAAGCTGCCGCGGTGGTGGACAGTGGTGCCACGGCGTTCAATGCCGTAAGACATCTGACGGATGCGTCAAAGCGGGATGTGGTCGTCGTCGGAGGCGGGCCGGTCGGGTTCATTGTCGCCCAAATCCTTAGAGATCAAGGAATCGAGCCATGGATTGTTGAGCCAAATGAACACCGGTTGGCTGCTCTTGTTGAAGTTGATCATAGAGCTGTCATGACTCGTGAGGAAATAGAATGCTCCCCCACCGCAATCATTGAGTGCACTGGGGGATCTGGAGTATCTTCTTGGGCGATAGATTTCCTCGAATCCCAGGGACAATTGATCTTAGCCGGATACGCACGAGAGCCAAATTTCGAAATGTCCCAAGTCGCACGAAAGGAACTTGGAATTCAAGGGATCCGATCAGGCTCTCGGAATGATCTCATCAAAGTAATCAGCATGGTCGGCCAACGCCAAATCAGACTCCCAGAACTTAACATCTGGCCACTTGCAGATATCGACACGGCCCTTGATGCAATGCGTTCGGGAAAGGTTCGAGGAAAGCCAGTCATTGCGTTATAGCGAAACAACTAGCGGAAAGGCTGGCCCTAACTTGTCCACTTCGATTCCGATTGATAGCTCGATCCTGCACGAGTGGACGTGTGCCCTTCTTGGCGCAGGGGGTGCATCAGAGAAAAGCGCCCAAACAACTTCCCGACATTTAATTGAATCCAGCAGGCGAGGCGTTCATTCGCACGGCCTAATGCGGCTACCGCAATACATTGACGAAATGTCTAAGGGACTTGTAGAAGGGCACGCAACCCCTTCACTAACACTCAGAGCCCCAACAACAGCTGTGATAGACGGTGCGAATTGCCTCGGGCAAGTTGCTTGTGAGGTGGCCATCGACTTCGTGGTCGCAGTAGCACCCACCGAGGGAGTAGCCGTTGCACTCGTACGTCGGATGGGGCACAGTGGCAGGCTGGGGCAATACGTGGAAGACGTAGCAGACCAAGGCCTCATTGGTGTGGCTTGCGGAACAGGCGCTCTTGACGGTCACCGAGTAGCGCCATTT
>JBAXNF010000277.1:0-1649 GCA_037133935.1 bacterium | reverse complement strand
ACAGACATGCATACATCTCTGGCTTGAAAACATCATTCTTCAAATCCTTTCATCCAAACGATCGTTTGTTATCTTAATGGTCCTTCCGCGGATACGCCAGTGATGGAAAATACCCGGCTCTACGGGACCAAAATACCTCTGCCACGCAGGCGCCCTGAGTTCAGGTCGTCGATTGCCTCATTTATATCGGGGAGCGGGTAACGAGAGGTGTGGAGCTTGATCTTGCCTTCGGCTGTCAGCGTCATTAACTCTACGAGATCGTTGAAACTACCGACCAAGTTTCCGACGAAGTTGATTTCAGTCAGAATGATTTGCATGGTGGGGACTTCAAGCTGCCCCCCGTAGCCAATCACAAAAAATGATCCCTTTCTCCGGAGCATCCCCACACCCCACTTCTCCGCTCCATGCTCTCCGACAAAATCGAGCACGACGTGTGCGCCCTTTCCGTCGGTCAGTTCGCGCACCTTGTCGACTTGTGTTCCGTCAACGAGCACTGTTTCATCAGCACCCCAGGTGCGTGAAAGTGCAAGAGCCTCTGGATTTGAATCCACTGCGATGATGGAGGCAGGGACCATTGCCTTGAGGCACTGAATTCCGATGTGCCCTAACCCTCCGGCACCAATGACAACGCAGGTTGTCCCTGGATAAAGCAAGGGCACAGCTTTCTTGATGGCGTGATAAGCAGTAAGTCCTGCGTCGGCGAGCGGAGCCACATCCCATGGCTCTAGGGCGTCATCAATTTTAATAACACTGCGTGCGCCAGTCTTAATGTACTCGGCAAATCCACCTTCAGAAAAAAGGCCTGGGAATTGCGAATTGTCGCAATGAACGTCATCACCCTCGCGGCAGGCTCGGCATAGTCCGCACGTGATGAGTGGGTGGAGAATAACTTTGTCGCCAACTTTTACGTTTGTGACGGCTGAACCAACCGCGTGCACCCAACCGGAGTTTTCATGGCCTGGAGAATAGGGTAACGATAGTCCCGCTTCTGTCTGTGCTGGCTGAAATTGTCCTTCCCAAATGTGTAAGTCGGTTCGACATAATCCTGCAGCGCCAACCTTGACTATGACGTCGAGCGGCCCCGTGATCGTGGGCTCAGGGATATCTTCAAGCTTGAGTTTTCCATAAAACTCGGTCAGTCGTGCAGCTTTCATTTCTTCTCCTTCTTTGTATTTGAACCCAGGTCAAAAAGTTGCTATTCGGTTGAGGGGAACGTGTGTTCCTCGAAGCGCGCTCCCGGCATTCCCCAGGATCTAAAGAAGTCGCCAGTAGCGCGGCAGAGTGAAACATTCACGTCGTTTCCAGCTTTGATCAAAGAGTTGGAGGTTTTTAACACTAGTGATTCGGCTATTGCAAAGCGGTCAATGGGCAGGAGGAGTGGATCCTCAGAAGTGGGAAATCCATGAATTGAGTATTGTCCAAGTAGGGCTAGGCGTGCGTCGAAACTAAGGAAGGTAATTCTCCGCTTCTCACTATTTGTTGGAAGATAAGAAATGGCAAGTGGCTCTGCAGTGAGGTCGGAAATGATTCTTCCATCACTAGTGAGGGATCCTGCGTGCTGCCTTGCCACAGATGCCAGTTCTGTCAACGTTGCACCGCTTCCGATGATCGCTAAAAGCAGCAGTCGAGTATCTTGATCAGTATTTAAT
>JBAXNF010000276.1:0-1652 GCA_037133935.1 bacterium | reverse complement strand
GAAACTCTTCGACGGCATCTTCAGTTTCGCTGTATTCATAAAACGCTGCACGTGGGTTCACCACATTGCGCAAGCCTTTTTCACGCAATCGCAAGCTGAAATCAACCATGTCCCATGGGGCAGCAAGGGTTTCATCGAACCCACCCACTTCATTGAACAATTCACGGCGCACCATGGCACATGTTGCATCAACTGCAGATACCTCGTGCAAGGTTTCTAATAGTGCACGTTGCCCACGTAAATACTTAGGCAAGTTGATGTGTGATTTTTCCAAATACATCGGCTTCAAAATAAAACCCATATGCAACAGGCGCTCCACTCCCGAATATGCCATTGCGGTCACCACACCAACACCTGGTTCTTGTGCAAGGCGCAACAACTCTTCACACCATTCGGGTGTATCTACTTCCAATGCCTCTGAAGCAAAAAACAAATACTCACCCGTCGCCTTGCGCGCCAACTCATTCAACACCACTGCACGAGACCGTGTATCAAGTGGTGACTCCACATACTCAATGTGTGCATATGTAGAAGCACTGCGCAAACTTTCCACGCTCTCAGCAAAGTGCTCACGCTCTAACCCGTATACATTTCCTACCGCACCAACATGAGGCATCAACACGCTCACTGTTGGCACACCATGCAACTCGCGCATCACGTGGTAGTTGCCGTGGTAAATCTCTAAACGTTGCACCTCGGCGCGAATGCCTACACGTTCGCAGTGGCTTTGAATAGCGCGCTGCCCAGCGTCATATGCGTAGGGCTTTGCATCTGCGTTGTTTGCTACAGAACTTTTTGCCATGCGCCAGTGATACAGCAACTTGCGAACGTGGCCTACCTTGCGTGCTTTTTCTGTGACCCGCAAAATGAGGTCGTAGTCTTGCGAGCCGTCGTAACCCTTACGAAAACCGCCCACTTCTTCCATGAGCGAACGGCGAATGACCGATAAGTGGCACACATACATTTGGCTGCGAAAACGTTCTGGCGACCAATCGGGCTTAAAGAAACGCTCAATAATTTTGCCGTTAGCCGTCATCAACGTTTCATCGGTATACACGTAGTCAATAAGTGGGTCGCTCTCAAACTTCGCCACTACTTCCGCAAGTGCATCGGGCTCTAACACGTCGTCGTTGTCGAGCAGCGCAACAAACTCACCCGTGGCCATTGCCAACCCATCGTTCGAGGCCGCAACAATGCCCCCATTTTCTGCGCGGTACGCGACACGAATGCGGTCGTCAATGGCCGCAGCACGCTCCATCACTTTGCGTGCATTGGCATCGGGCGACTTGTCGTCGACCAACAAGAGCTCCCAGTTGTTATAGGTCTGTGCCAATACCGAGGCAATGCATTCTTCAAGGTCACGCTGCTTGGGGTTGTACACCGGTGTGACCACCGAAATGAGAGGGCCCACGCCTTACATGCCCCGCCGGCGCAACTTGGCCATTGCCCACTGCACCATATGTATAGGAAAGAGCACCACTCGCCCCACCCGCCAGGTGTAACTGCGGTACACCCGGTCGAGCCGACGCTTCATGATGATGTGCTCACGCTCCAAAAACTTCACCTTCAAGCGCAGATCGGCAGCCTCGGCTGCTTGTTCACGCGCATACGCCCGCACCACATTGAGGTCTTCTGGCGAACTGGGCATACCC
>JBAXNF010000275.1:0-1670 GCA_037133935.1 bacterium | reverse complement strand
GTCGTAGTGATGGCGTTTAGTTTCCAAAACCTGCGGGTGTGCTCCGATGCAACCATTCAGGCCAATGCATTAAAAGGTTCATGTGGACGAATTTTTGCCGCTTATGACCTTGCCTACAACATGAGCTTTCTCATTGGCTTGGTAACAGGACTCGCAGCTTCAACCGTGGTGACCTCACATACAGTTCTCTCTGTTGCGGCGTGCACATTTGCAGGCGGCACCACAATATTTGCGCTCATGCCTCGAAGCGAAAAAGTAGATTTTGCTGTGAACGATGACAGCGTTGAAACATCTGAAGAAAAATCGGGTTTCTCGGCGCAAAACGTCGCGTAACGCGGGACATACCGCGCCGAGAACACTTAATTAGGGTTGGTCGTAGTATTCGCGACCGAGGTGCGTAATTTGGTCCTCGTTCATGATCCAGCGCAAGGTGTTGTGCAACTTCTCGAGTTGTACAAACAAGTCGTGTTCTGCGTGTAGACCAGGAGCAGTTTGTGGGCTCTTGTAGTAGAACGACAACCACTCTTGAATACCGCCAAGGCCTGCACGTTGTGCAAGGTCGGAGTACAAAATGAGGTCGAGTGCAAGAGGTGCAGCAAGAATAGAGTCGCGGCACAAGAAGTCAACTTTGATTTGCATGGGGTAGCCCATCCAGCCGAAAATGTCGATGTTGTCCCAGCCCTCTTTGTTGTCGCCACGCGGTGGGTAGTAGTTAATGCTCACCTTGTGGAACACGTTGCCGTACAACTCGGGGTTGTTGGCTGGGTCAAGAATGTCTTCAAGAACACCGAGCTTCGATTCTTCTTTAGTTTTGAAGTTTTCTGGAGCATCGAGAACTTCGCCGTCGCGGTTGCCCAAGATGTTGGTGCTGTACCAACCAGCAAGACCCAACTGACGGGCCTTCAACATTGGTGCAAGCACGGTTTTCATGAGTGTTTGACCGGTCTTGAAGTCTTTACCAGAGATCGGGATGTTCTTGTCTGTTGCGAATTGACGCAAGCAGGGCATATCGACTGCGAGGTTTGGTGAACCATTAGCGAAAGGAACACCTTCGAGCAGTGCTGCGTATGCGTACAACATTGATGGCGCAATCATTTCGTCGTTGGCATCAATTGCTTTTTCGAAAGCTTCAATGGTGGCGTGTTGTGGCCCTGGCTCAATATAAATTTCGGTGCTTGCGCACCAGATCATGACTACACGATCTACTTTTTTCTCGTCACGGAAGCGGTTGATGTCGGTACGGATTGCATTCAACATGGAACGCTTATCAATAGTTTCCATGGTGTGCGTGCCATCGAGGTTGCGTGCAAAGCGGCGCTCAAAGGCAGCCTTCATTGGGCGAATGTCGCGCAATGCTTCAGAGATTGATTCAATATGCTTGCCCTGCTCTAAAACTCCAGCGCGTGATGCAGCAACATATGCATCGTCAGGGAACACGTCCCATGCGCCCCACACAATGTCTTCGAGGCGAGCAAGTGGAACAAAGTCTTTCACCAATGGCGTGCGGCCCTCGGTGCGCTTGCCCAGGCGGATGGTGCCCATTTGGGTCATCGAGCCAATGGGTGATCCTTGGCCGCGCTTGGCGAGCTCAACACCTGCAATCAAGGTGGAGGCAACTGCTCCAAGACCAACGGTGAGAACGCCGAGTTTTCCTTCGGCAGGGGCAACGC
>JBAXNF010000274.1:0-1678 GCA_037133935.1 bacterium | reverse complement strand
ACTCGCCACCCATACGTAGGAACGAAACAATGAAGATGTCTTCGTCGTCTGCCACATGCATATTGATGACATTGCCCCTAGCCAATGGTTCACCAATGGCCCACGCATTCAGTCGACGAACAGTTTCTAATGATGCGCTCATGGCAGTGCCGGCAACTGTGATTGAAGACGAGCGAGTAAATCTTTTTCAGCCGCGGTTGCTGGTTTCTGACCATTCATTAGGTCTTCAGCACGTTGCAGCGAAATGCCGTTAAGGAATCGGGCAACATCGTCGCCCAGCACAACGCCTTCGCTGTTCGCCATTGCTTTTTTGTAGCAGGCGTCTGCGCGCTCACAGAATGAAATGCATGAATCTTGAAAATGAGTTGGAGCATTCAATACAAGCTCAAGAAGGTCTGCGTCTTCTGTGTCGTCTGCATCTCCGTATGCACCATCAAGCATGGTTGCGGATTCTTCCATCAGTTCAAATCCACGGCGTGCGCGTTCTAACTGATATCGAAGGTCTTCGCCACTACGAACACTTGGCTGGTTAGAACCAGGGTGCGTGAGAATGAGAAACCCTTGCATGGAGACTGATACTGCATCGGCAAAACCAAGATCTTCCAGAGTGATCTCCAACGCGTGAACATATAAACCCATTTGTGCCCGAGCAGTTGCAAGGTCACTGCGGTGCGTATGCCCACCTTGGTCTGCATAGGTCTTAATCTCTCCCACAGCAATGACTGCTTTGCCATCAACCGTTTGAACCGACAGCACATCGATAATAAGAGTTGCTTCTGGCAACATGACACCACGGGGAATACGCACAGTGAGACTTGAGACCGCGCCGTTGAATGTGTAGCCGTCTGCGAGTGACTTCAGAAATGCATTACCTGCTTCGGTTGCAGCATCAAGGCCGACTAGCGGGCCACCATTAGATGTCGTGCGGTGATCGGCAAAGTCGTTGCTAGTCGGCGAAATAACTTCGGCCCCACGTAGTGCTTCCAACAAGATGGGTGCGTTGTTGTTGATGAGGCTTGCTTCAAAGGCGTTGCCGCGCTCGAGAGCAAAGACAGATTGAGCATCGCGCGGGGCATTGGGGTTCTCTCGCCGAGCTGCAGCCCCCATTTTTACATTGTGAACAGCTGACGTGACGTTCGAGTGGCATTCAGGATTACGCGCCCATTGTTCAAACCTGCGACGGGTCTCGCGGCGTGCACGTTCTCTCTTGCTATCTGCCACTAGACCTCCTGGGACGTTCAAACACTACTAAAGGGGTGTGGTGGGGAGTTTTTTGGCTTGACGGTTCTCGGTCTTTGGATAAAAGGTTGTCTCGAAGATGCTGGAGCTTTATCGGATGACCCTCAAGAACTCGTGACTAGTCAGACATTTGAAGAGTACGGGAATTCTATCCTGCGCATCTACCGTCCTTCGCCAACCACTGCGATTCTTCATTTCCCACAAGACCCCGATGACCTTTAGGTCACCTAAAACTCAATTAACCGTCCTCAAGGCAAGTTGATGCTCGTTCGGGTTTCGACCAGAATGTGAAAAACTAAATGCCGATAGTGTTTGAGCATGTTCGGGCGAAAGACTCCAGGGATGATTACAGCAGCACAAGCCTTGCCGGGGCGCACAGATCAAACGATGCCAGTGCCAGAGGCACATTTTGAAAAGGGCACGTCACTGACGGGGCCGT
>JBAXNF010000273.1:0-1705 GCA_037133935.1 bacterium | reverse complement strand
GTGGAATACCAATACATGATGGAGCGCCGCCGCGCACTAGGTGGGCCAGTACCAAAACGCGTCGTTGTTGCACGTCGCCCATTGTCGTTACCTGCCCCGGCGGTGTTTGAAGAACTGCGCGCAGGAAGTGGCGAGCAGTCTGTCAGCACCACTATGAGCTTCACGCGGCTTTTACGCAACCTGGCTCGCGACGAGAACTTTGGCCCACGCGTTGTGCCCATCATTCCCGACGAAGCACGCACCTTTGGCATGGACGCTCTTTTCCGCGAACTGCGCATTTATGCGAGCCAAGGTCAAAAGTACGAACCAGTCGACCATGACCTCTTGTTGTCGTATGTAGAAGCTTCCGATGGACAAATACTTGAAGAAGGCATTACCGAGGCAGGCAGTATGGCTTCCTTTATTGCAGCAGGAACTAGCTACGCAACTCGCGGTGTGCCCATGGTGCCTTTCTACACGTTCTACTCCATGTTCGGGTTCCAACGCGTGGGCGATCTCATTTGGCAGGCCGCCGATGCACGCACGCGAGGTTTCCTCCTTGGCGCAACTGCGGGTCGCACCACCTTGATGGGTGAAGGACTTCAACATCAAGATGGTCACAGTTTGGTATTGGCAAGCACGGTTCCACCATGCCAGTCGTACGACCCAGCGTTTGCTTACGAAGTTGCCGCAATTATTGAAGATGGCCTCGAGCGTATGTACGGCACTAACTCAGAAGACATCTTCTACTACATCACTTTGTACAACGAGAACTACATAATGCCTGCTCAGCCCACTGCAGTTGAAGCGCAGCACATTACACGTGGGCTCTATAAGTTTGCCGATGCGCCCGAAGCGCCACTTCAGGCAACAATTCTTTTCTCGGGAAGTGCGCATACTGCTGCACGCGAAGCCGCAAAAGAATTGCTCGACAACTACGGCGTTGGAGTGGAACTGTGGTCGGCAACTTCCTACAAAAATTTGCGCGAAGAAGCAATGAACTGCGAGCGCATTGCTCGCCTCAACCCCACACACCCACCAGCAATGCCACTTGTTACGCGGTTGCTCAATGACGCACTAGGGCCAATCGTTGCAGTTACCGATTTCATGCGCATTGTTCCCGAGCAAGTTGCCCGCTATATACCCAATAAAACATTCGTTCCACTTGGCACCGACGGCATGGGCCGTAGCGATACTCGTGAAGCATTGCGTCAGTATTTTGAAAACGATATGCCAAGTATTGTGGTCACTGTTTTACATGCTTTGCAACAAGATGGAAAAGTTGCGCCAGACGTAGTAGAAAAAGCACTAGACAAATACAACATTGCGCCAAACAGCCCTTCACCCTTTATGTATTAAGAGAACATCATGAGCACAGGAACCCTTTACATCACTGGCGATACAGCGGCCGACAAGTTGCTCAACAGCAATGGAACCGCTCTACTTATTGGGATGTTGCTCGACCAGCAAGTACCAATGGAGTGGGCATTCAAAGGGCCAGCCACCATTAAAGAACGTCTTGGTCATCTTGACCCGAAGAAAATTTCTCTCATTGACGTCGAAGACTTCGTGTCGATGTGCTGTACAAAACCAGCAATTCACCGCTTCCCTGCTTCGATGAGCCGGCGCATTCACGAACTGTGTTGCATCATTGCTCGCGAGTACAAAAATAAAGGTGAAAATATGTGGGCCGGTGTCACCGACGCGGCACTGCTCACCGAGCGCC
>JBAXNF010000272.1:0-1711 GCA_037133935.1 bacterium | reverse complement strand
TTCCTGACTTGGTATTAGAGATGGCTGCCGAAGTGGAACATATGCCACGACACTTAGGTATTCATTCAGGCGGAATGGTCATGTGTGACAGGCCCATCATTGAAGTGTGCCCAGTTGAGTGGGGGCGCATGGCTAACCGCAGTGTGTTGCAGTGGGACAAAGACGACTGTGCTGCTGCAGGGTTAGTGAAGTTTGACCTGTTGGGTCTTGGCATGTTGTCAGCACTGTCGAACGCGGTGTCACTTATCTCAGAACATCGCGGGTATGAACTGGATCTTGCAACTATTCCGCAAGAAGACGATGTGTATTCCATGTTGTGTCGTGCAGACACGGTGGGCGTGTTTCAAGTGGAGTCCCGCGCACAAATGTCAACATTGCCACGGTTGAAGCCGCGTCGCTTTTATGACTTGGTTGTGGAAATTGCACTCATTCGTCCCGGACCTATTCAAGGTGGGTCTGTGCATCCGTATATTCGCAGACGTAATGGTCTTGAACCCATTACGTATTTGCATCCACTGTTAGAAAATTCTCTCGGCAAGACATTGGGTATCCCGTTGTTTCAAGAGCAGTTGATGCAGATGGCTATTGATGTTGCTGGCTTTACGGCGAGCGAAGCTGATCAATTACGCCAAGCCATGGGGTCCAAGCGATCGCAGGCTCGTATGGAACGGTTGAAGGCGCGGCTGTATCAAGGAATGGCGGAACGGGGCATTACTGATGCAATCGCCGATGAGATCTTTGTGAAGATGGCGGCGTTTGCGAACTACGGATTTCCCGAAAGTCACTCGGTGAGTTTTGCGTATCTGGTGTATTCGTCGTCGTATATCAAATTGCATGAACCAGCTGTGTTTTGTGCTGCGCTATTGAATGCACAACCAATGGGCTTTTGGTCGCCACACACATTGGTACGTGATGCGCGACGTCATGGCGTTGTGGTGCGTACTCCTGACATCAACGCGTCAGGGCATGAAGCAACGCTTGAAGTATGCAGTGACTCAGAAACTGGGCTGGCGGTGCGACTGGGAGTCGGTTCTGTGCGTGGCATTGGGTCAGAACTTGCAAGAGACATCGCAACGCATCGGCCGTACACGTCTATCGAAGAACTCGTCACACGTGTTCCTGCGTTGTCGCGCAAACAAGTAGAGGCATTAGCTACGTCTGGTGCATTTACTGACAGCTTTGGCGATGATCGCCGACATGCCTTGTGGGAAGCAGGTGCTCATGGCCATGGTGATGTTGCTCACTTACAGGGAATCTTGGGGTTGAATTCGCGACCCACTTTGCCTGGCATGGAACCAGTAGAAGAAGCCATTGCAGATTTGTGGGCCACTGGTATTTCACCTGATGGTCACCCCACTATTTTTCTGCGTGAACAACTTGCAGCAAAGGGAGTGGTTACTGCAGATGGGCTGCCAGCCGTGCCCCACAAAGATCGTGTGTTGGTGGCGGGCATTGTCACGCATCGCCAGCGCCCCATGAGCGCACGAGGTGCCACGTTCATCAGTTTGGAAGACGAGACAGGTCTGATCAACGTGGTGTGCTCAAAAGGATGTTGGGCGCGGTACCGAAATGTTGCGCGTGATGCGTCTGCATTGTTAGTGCGCGGTCGAGTGGAATCTGCAACAGGTGTTATCAATATCGTGGCTGAACAGTTACTGCCACTATTTGCGCCGGCCACTATCCCGAGTCGCGACTTTCGCTAGGCGAGTTA
>JBAXNF010000271.1:0-1739 GCA_037133935.1 bacterium | reverse complement strand
TTCTGACGAATGAGACATGTGTGTAGGAACCGAAACCACCGCAGTATGTGGGCGATGGAGAAGTTTGGCCTTCAAGGCAAAGGCGCTGCCGTTGTGGAGCCACTGTGTGCGCCAGGAAGTAACGAATTCAGGAATGACCACGGTGATGATGTCGTCGTTAAAACGTTCGTCGAGTTCATCAAGAAACTGCATCACTGGGCGCGTTAGTTCGCGGTAGGGCGAGTACATGATGTTGAGTTCAATCGGCACTTTGAATTCAGCCCATTGCTTTTCTATACGAATGCGATCTTCGTCGTCTGATGCGACGGTGACGGCAACGAGACGGTCGGGGTTGAGCGACTTGGCATATTGCAGGCCATGCAGAACGCCTTTGTTGATGCTGCCAACGAGCACAACCATGGTGTGTGTTTCGCGGCGCGGCCAATATCCGGGTTCAACTTGAACAGAGTTGCGACCTTTGTCGTAGTGATTGCCGATGGCCTTGAATGAAAAAACCATGATGGGAATGAGAAACGCTGGAATCCAAGCGCCTTCAGTGAATTTTGAAACAACCACAATGATTGCAATAAGACCGGTCATGAATGCGCCAATTGCGTTGATGACGGCGCCAAATTTCCAATTTTCTTCTTTCAACTTGAAGTGGTGAACCACCATTCCCGATTGGCTCAATGTAAATCCGGTGAAAACGCCGAATGCATAAAGCGGTATGAGCTTTGAGATGTCGCCGTTAAAGACGACGATGAGTACTGCTGCTACTGCTGCGAGGAAAATGACTCCATTAGAGAAAACAAGACGAGCACCACGATTGAAGAACTGTCGGGGCAGAAAGCCATCTTTTGCGATGATTGAAGCCAAGCGAGGGAAGTCGGCATATGCAGTATTCGCAGCAAGGATGAGAATGAGGAATGTCCCAATCATCGTTGCCCAGAACATGACCCCTTTCCCGTTGTAGAGATATTCCGCCATGAGCCCAAGACCGTTTCCGTCGTGTTCGCCACGGAACGGCTTCAGGTGAACTGCAAGAACGGACACGCCGAGGAAGCACGAACCTAAGATGCCGCCCATCCACATGAGCGTGATGGATGCATTTTTGCTTTCAGGCTTTTCAAACGCGGGAACACCGTTTGATACAGCTTCAACGCCCGACAAAGCAACTGCACCGGAGGAGAATGCTCTGAGCAGCATGAATAGCCCCAGCGAACTGGTGTGCTTGCTCATGTCTATTGCTTCTTCGCTCAAAAGCGATTGAGGTATTGGCCCTATGTGCTGAACAAAGATTCGATAGAAACCTGTGACGATGAGGATGACAAGCATCACGATATAAAAATATGTTGGGCCGGCAAAAGCAGCGCCTGACTCTTTGACCCCACGTAGGTTCATTACAGTCATAAAAAAGACGCAAATAAGACACAGCGGTACTGCCCATGAACGGTCAAGTCCGGTAGCCGTACGAATGGCAAGCACGCCGCCGGCGACGCTCACTGCAACGGTGAGGATGTAGTCAACGAGAAGCGACGAACCAGCGATAAGTGCGGGAGTTTTGCCAAGGTTTTCGCGACTCACAATGTATGCACCGCCGCCAGAGGGGTAGGCCATAATCGTCTGGCGATACGAGAGCACCACAATCACAAGCAGCACGCACACCACAATGGCGATGGGGAGTAGAGGCCTGAAAGCTGCCGCACCTACGCCCGCTCCCATGAGGAGGACAACCAAAATTTCATCTGTCGCGTAAGCGG
>JBAXNF010000270.1:0-1745 GCA_037133935.1 bacterium | reverse complement strand
CTATTTTTGGGTTGCAGCGACTACTTGAACACGCACAAACCGCACGGTTGAAGCGGCTTTGCCCACCTTTGCCGTTTTTGCAGTCAGCAAACAGGTCCCCGGTTTTTTTGCAGCAACGAATGATGTTCCTGAAATTTTGCAGCCGCCAGTTGTGGCCCACTTCACGGTTGTCTTCCCCGCAGGAGTCAGTAGTTTTCGCAGCGAAGTTTTTGAACCTACTTTTGCCACCCGTACTGGCTTCACTTCAGCAGAAGGAGCAGACGTCGCAGCCACTTTCCCTGACGTGCTCACGGCAAAGGTGTAGCTCTGCCATGCATCAAGTCCGGCAATGTCGCAGGCTGTAGTGGTCGATGTACAACTCTTGCCCCCGGGAGTAGCCGTCACGGTATAAGTAGGAGGACTTGCGTATTTCATCGCATCAACCCAAGTAACTTTTACTTTCCCATCGCCCGCAGTTATTACTTCTGTAATGGAAATCGGTGTAATGACTGCAGCCTCGGCTACAGGTTGAACCGGATTTGCCTCAAGTTGTTTTTGTTCTTCACGTGCTTCTCGCTTTTCTTCGGGAGTATGCACCGGCGGAGGAGGAGCATCTACTCCCATATCAAGCTTTCCTTCACGGGTAATACGCGCAACACGCAATACATCATTGCCACCGTCGCTGCTCGTTCCTACAAACAGTAAGCGTCCCTTGTTGTCGGTAACTTGAGGAGACACTGGCCACGCCAAAATGGAATCATCGCTATAAGTGAGTTTTCCGGCAGTGCCGAAGGTCTGATCGAGTTCACCTTGTGTGTTGTACCGCAAAATTGAATATTCTTGCCTTCCGCTATCCTGCGCACCGGGATCTTGAATCCACTGTTGGGAATACAGATAAAACTCACTTGTGAGTGGTGAAATAATCAATGTTTGTTGGTTATCCCATGGCAAGGGTGTGGTGAACACAGTTGATGTCACGTCTCCAAGAGGCGAAACGACGGCGGCGGAAATAATAGATAATGAGCCTTCATCATTGCACTTATTAGCGTCGAGCTTCTCGTGTTCACGTTCAACTTGCAATTCCATTAATTGTCCATTTGGCGCAATCTGCAACTCATGGCCGACACAGTTTTGACTCGCGCCGAATGATACGAGTCCCTGATCACCGTAACTTGTGTCGATTTGACCGTCTGCTGGCAAAATGCGCGCATAGCCGACTGCACCATTCATGTCGCCAGCATAAACATATTCATTACCTTTTTCATCAAACCGTAGATTTCTATCCCATGTATCGGTCCACACATAGCGACCAGTAGGAGAAACCTGAACGGGTTTTTTGTTTTGCTTCACACTGCGCACACCTGCACTCGAAGAAATGATGCCAACAGCAGGCGACGCATCTATTTCACCTGTAACCATGACAGCACTATTCGCACCAATTTTCTTATAGTCGTCGGTTGTCCAGCCATTGCCTTCAATTGCTGGTTGTGTTGCCAATGACGACAAATACGGTTCTACTGGAGAAGTTGATGGAATTCCATCGGTACCCAAGGTGACCACTGCATCGGTGGCGACTCCATCGTTATTGCGCTTTTCAACGAGTGATCGAATAGTGCCATCGGTTTCTACGCGCACATTGGACGCATAACCTTCCCGAAAACTTGTTCCTGGAAGTGCTAAGCGCTGTGCAGCGCCAGTTTCACACACGCTGGCAAGTGCAACATTGCAAGTAATGAGATTTTGCTGTCCTGCATATTTGTTCTCTA
>JBAXNF010000269.1:0-1745 GCA_037133935.1 bacterium | reverse complement strand
TCGACACAGGAGCTCGTCCAGGTCGACTGGTTCGCGCCTAAACGTCTATTCGTTCAATCTGTCGCACTTCTTTTGACAGAAGCGGCAACGACGTTGCTAACGCAATAATTACCCCAACAGTGACCAATGCTGTCGGAGCACCCACAAGATGAGTAAATGGCCCTGCCAAGAACAGACCGACGGGCGCAAACACCATTGAGCCAAAAGCGTCATACGAACTGACACGCGATAACGCTTCGTCTGGAACATGCGTTTGAAGAGTGGTCATCCAATTCGCGTACATCAAATCCATTCCGATGCCTGTTCCTAATGCAGTGATGAACAACACCCACATCGGCAATGGCACGGCTAAGGCAAAAGCCCAGAGTGCCGCGAGTGGTAATCCACCCAGACCAAGAAGAAGTGGTCTACGTGGTCGAAGCTTCAGCGCAAAGAATGTTCCGAGAATTGATCCCACACCGAACCCAAACATCATGATTCCCATGTCTTTTGCGCCGCCCATCGCTTCTTTTATTTGAACTGGCGCTAGAACTCCGAGGAATCCTTCAAAGCCCAAATAGAAAAAAGAGTAACTAACAACGACATACACAATCCATTTACGAGAGGAAAATTCAAACCATCCTTCTCGTAGTTGCGAGAAAATAGATTCACGCTTCTCGCCTTCAAGAAGGGGCGTACTGTTCGGCACCTTCATCTGATAAACAATGAACCCCGCAATCAGAAACGTTGCTGCATCTATCAGGAGCCCCCACCCTGGGCCCGCTGTTGACACAACAATGCCAGCAACACTTGCACCAAGCGTAAAACCTAAATTCGCACCAATGCCAACGAGAGAGTTAGCGGCCTGTAATAAAGGATTCGGAACAATCAGAGGCATAATGCCGCTGAATGCTGGATACCACAGAGCATTAAGAATTCCGAATATGAAACTGTTGAAGCACAAAAGTGGAATTGAAGCGTGACCCGAGATGAACGCGAATGCGCTGATTCCTACAAAAATACTGCCAATGATGTCAGTGAGGCCCACTAAATGAGTTCGTCCAAACCTGTCTGCCGCTACCCCACCAATCAACATGAATAACACCAATGGGATCATGTGGGCGGTGGTGACATAACTCAATGAGCCAGCATCAGCACCTGGCAAAGACAACACGCCAAAGGCAAGTGCAATGGGCGTAATTCCGTTGCCAAAGTTGCTGATAACCCGTGCGATAAGAAGATGACGAAACTCATTGATTTTCCAGAGTTCAGATAACTCTTTTGTCAACTTTGCATTTGTAGCCACGCGACCACGATAGTTCAGATTTAGTTTTTGCTTGAGTTTTGTATCTCGCGGAACTTAAGGAAACGGCCAACAAAATCAGTTGTTTGTTCGTCTGACCATTCCACTTTTCCCCAACCAGCAAGTTGTGTGCAGCGTTCGAAGTGCTGGTGCACCGATGCGGGAAGTTCGCCGGTGAGACCCAGACGACGTAGGCCGTCAAGACGCGTGTACGCACCAGCCATAATTGCTTCGGCAAGTGTTGGAGCATCCCCTGCAAGCCATGGCGAATTCTGGAGCCACTGATCAAGAGTTTCCATAGCCTTCATAAAGGCCACGCTTGATTCTTGAATGAGTGCTGGGTCAGTTCCGTAATACACACCAATCATGGGTCGGTACACGTACTTGTTCATCCACTCGACTCGTTCACGCACCACTGCTTGTGCAGTATCGCCCACTGGCAATAACGACGAGTCCGAAAACT
>JBAXNF010000268.1:0-1757 GCA_037133935.1 bacterium | reverse complement strand
AGATAAAGCACGTCGCATGGACGCAGCTGCATCTGCACTTCGTGCTGGACTTGTGATTTCACTTCACTCTGACCACCCAGTAACGCCTGTCAATCCGCTCTTCACGATGTGGTGTGCCGTTAATCGACGCACTAGAAGCAATTTCGAACTTGGAGCAGCCGAGAAAATTACTCCACTTCAGGCTTTGACGGCGATGACCCTCGGATCTGCCTATCTGATGAACCGAGACGACATGCTCGGTTCAATTGAGGTTGGTAAATTTGCCGACTTTACAGTTCTTGCAGAGAACCCACTCACTGTTGAGCCAATGACGATTAAGGACATAAAAGTAATTGGAACAGTTGTTGGCGGCAGGCCAACAACTAATTAGTTACCACGCAATGTCAATTACAGGTCGAACACCTTCACGGTTTTCAATTGCTTTTCCTGCCTGAATGAGTAGATCTTCACGGAACATTGAAGCTACAAGTTGAACTCCATTTGGTTTAGTCGTGCCAACATCGATTGGTACTTGAAGCACAGGGAAGCCGGTTGTTGGAAGTGAAAACTGGTATCGCATTTGCTCGAAAATGTCATCAACAGCTGCTGGGCCCTTCGTGTCATACGCCGCTGGCATTGTGTGATTTGCGTTTGTAATCATCAACATGAGTGGGTACTCCTGCATGAACGCTGTCCATGCTCGACAAATTAAGTCACGTTCAGCCATTGCATTGAAATACAACGCAAAGTTTGTCTCTGGCATCTTCCTCATAAGTTCACGACCCCAAGCTACAAAACCTGGATCTGGAATCTGTTCAACGAGCGCAGCGTTTAAAAGTAGTTCTGGAGCTGCAATGCGCTCCCACATACTAAAAGTCGCTTCGAGCATTGGCGGGTTCACTTGCTCTACTTCGTAACCTGCATCGGATAAGTGCTTCGCGGCTGTCGCGAGTGCTTGCTTTGTTTCAGAGCTCATGTGGTGCCCGTCGTCGCTTATCAGTGCGACTTTTCGTGAGGCTTTTGGTCCGTAGTTCTCAATTGGGAATGAAACCGACCTTGGGTCATCGATGTTGTAGATGGACATGGCTTCAAACGTCGCCCATAGATCGTCAATGTTTCGCGCCATGGGTCCATTTGTCGACATCAACAAGCTAAATGTGAATCTTGGCGATGTGGTGTTTGCCTTCATGGTTGGCATTCGACCCACGGTCGGGCGGAGTGCAGTAATACCTGAGTTGAATGCTGGCCACCTCACAGAACCACCAATGTCGTTTCCTTGTGCAACGGCACACATTCCGGTTGCAACAGCAACGCCGGCACCTCCACTTGATCCACCAGGAGTTATTGCTTGGTCAAACGGATTTAGAGTCGCCCCGTGAAGTGCATTGTCTGTATGTATACGAAGGGCCATTGCGGGCGAGTTTGACCTACCAATCATGGTTCCACCAGCGTCTTCAAGGCCACTAATCACGGGGGTAGTTGACGGTGCAATGGCATCAGCCTGAAAAGTTAGCCCGTCGTCTGTTGGATAACCCTTGTGGTCAACATTGATTTTTGAAGAAAAAACAACACCAGCAAGTTTGCCCAGACGGCTCCCTTGGTCAAATTTTTTGGCTCGTTCCACTGATTCACTATCGACAAGCGTGAGTGTGTTGAGTCGAGGATTTACCTGAGCGATTCGCTCTAAATGTGATTTTGCTACTTCTTCGGCAGAGACTTATTTGCTACTCACCATTTTCGATATTTCTACAGCACTTTTTTGCCAGAGCTCAGTCATC
>JBAXNF010000267.1:0-1771 GCA_037133935.1 bacterium | reverse complement strand
GGTGTGGTGTCTGTCGGTATCTCATCTGTATGCCTTTGTCCTTCTGTAGGTGGTTCTTCCCCCTCTAAACGCACCGACTGGACAAAAGTGTGACGACTCTTAAAGCAACAAGAGAGATTGAGCTCTTTGTGAAATAAGAGTCTCTTGTGCTGACAGCATGCTCCAACTATCGCGAACGTCAAATGCGCCCTGAACGGCAGATGCAGTACACAATGTACCGATAACTGTCACCGGAATGGGCACTCCTGCGTGTTGCAGGATGCCTCCTACCGCCAACGCAGATGCTGAGCGTGCACTGTCACGACCTAAATGCTGAAGATTATCCGCACGTTCCATCCCCGCTTGATAACGCCTATACATTCGAAATGCAATCACACCACCACTTATCCAAGGAATATGACTCAAGAGATCCTCTGCACCGAAGAAATGCAGAAATGATTCATGATGACCCGATGCAAGCGCATGTAGATGCTGGTCGTATGACGCAGCAGTTTCACCAACATCAATGACGGTTGGATGACCATCCAGAATGAAAGATTTTGTGCCAGCACTAATTACACGAATACCGTGACGAGCAGCATCCTGCGCTGCTTCTGTTGTTGCGTACACAACCGGCACATCGGGATAACGCTGAAAGTGTTCAAGTATCACGGCGGCCGACGACGCCGCCTTTGCATTTGCCTCAACGATTACTTGGCCATGGTCACCAAACATTGTTAAATCGCTACCAGGATGGGTAAACGAATTTAATTGCACATGGTCTACTCCATTGGGTAACGGAATAGTCCTGTCTCGAATTCCTTCGACTAAGTGGTTTTCAAAATAGGCTCCACGAACAGCAATGAAACCACCCCTTGCTCGTTCAACCACATGATCTTGCAATGTTTGCGGATCAACGTGGGTTCGATTCAATGCATCAACGAACTCTTGATGTGTGACATCGGTGCCGCCTAACGTAATATCAACCTTGCTGAAATGGAGTGCATCTATAACACCGGCTACAGCGATTGGCACGGTTCCGTCCCACAGAGGTGACTTCGCAGACCGATAACTTGAAGCGCTATTTGCAAGTGTCGTGAACCGACCAGCAAGTGACAAACGCTTTTCTAAAATGGCCTCTTCAATATCACGACCAACTCTCAAAGCTTTCGTTCTTTCCATTGTCAGGCCTTTTCGGTGGTGCGAGTTGATTCCAGCTCCAAAATACGCCGAGTCAATCGTTCGATATCTAAATCACGTCGCTTCAAGGCGTCTTCCAATTTTGCAATTGCCACATCCAATTCGGCATTTACTAATGCAGCCTTTTTCAGATAACTCTCTGCACCAGTTACAAAACTGATTCCTTTACCAGTGCCTTTACGTACTTCTTTGGCAGCTTTATCTGCGACTTCAATACTCTTCTTGCCTACTTTTTTGCCAACTTTTTTGCCAACATCGAGTGCCTTTGCGGTTTTCTTTTGAGCCACTTGCATCCCCCATCAGTTAAAAGGACTTACAACACCTCAAACGTAAATTATCACACCACATCAAATTCGGGCAGCAAGGCCTGACGCGCGGCGAATCGCCTGAGACACTGCACTTCGCAACACCACTTCCGAACCAATGATGGTTAAACGATTCTTGGTACGAGTGATGCCGGTGTAAAAGAGCTCGCGAGTGAGAATCCGGCTTGACTCATTTGGCAGAACAACAATCACTTCGTCATATTCGGAACCCTGACTCTTGTGAATAGTGAGAGCATGAACGCTCTCTACATCTTCGAGTCGCATTG
>JBAXNF010000266.1:0-1787 GCA_037133935.1 bacterium | reverse complement strand
GCACTGCACAGCACCATGGGTAGAAAAGGCCACCGATAGATCGTCACGAAGAAGTGAGGATACCGTGCTTACAATACTCGATTCGCAAGTAAAGGCGGGGGTCAGACACGCATTTTGCATGCGTCCATCAACTACAACGGTGCACGAGCCACATTCACCTTGTTCGCACGCACCCTGTATCGCAGTTTGACCGGCGTCGCGGAGAGCGCGCAACAGGCTGGTGGTGGGGGAAATAGGAAGTGAAACTGGTTTGCCATCGAGAATGATTTGCACGTATTCGGAAGTCATAATGCATCCCAGAGTTTTTGGTGCATTCGTCGCGCAAGAACACCAATGCTGGCGCAGCGATACTCTGCAGTCGCCCGATGATCGTTAATTGGTGTAACCAAAGATTCTACGATGCTCGCAAATTCGTCAGCGCAGTGACGTTGCAAGAGTGCTTCGTTTGCTTCGGTGATGAGCATTGCGGTTGGACCTACCGATCCTACGGCGACGCGAGCAACACCGGAATTTATATCGAGTCGCGCCGCAATTGAGCAGATACTGATTACCATCGCGTTGCGGGTACCAATTTTTGCAAAGTGTTGTGGTCCCGAACAGTCGCTAAGAACAATGGCAGAGACGATTTCATCCTTGGCAATTACCGTACGTTTCGGCCCCACAAGAAAATCGACCAGGGGAATCGTGCGTAGACCACGATGAGATGCCAATTCAATTTCGGTGTCGTAGGTGAGCAACGGAGGAAGGGAGTCGCCGGCTGGAGACGCGGTACAAATGTTGCCACCGAGGGTTGCCACGCTACGAATTTGTCGGCTTCCCACCATTGTGGACGCTATTGCCAAAGCGGGGGCGATGTCGTGGAGTTCATACTCGATACGAGCAAAAGTGACACCGCTGCCGATCCGAAGGCCACGATCAGTTCGGTTAATCTCGGCAATTTCATCAACGCGGCGCAGGTTGAGCCATCCTGCAATCGCTTTGCTTCCAGCATTGACGCTAACCATGACATCGGTACCACCGTTAACTACACAAAGCTCGGGGTTGTCCGCAAGTATGTCGACCGCCTCAGTGAGGGTGGCGGGAGTGAAGCACGTTGTCATGATTGTGTCGTGCATGGCAGTATGTACCTGTGGGTGGGTCTTGAATTACGACCAATCAGTAAACTGCTATTCATATATAGTAATTTAATCACACATCATGGGAAGGTTGCATAATGGCTGTATCTCGTGCTGGGCGGAGCCTTACAGCCAAGATTATTCAATTTCCCGATTCGTCGGCTTGGGACCGCACTGGATTTTTGTTGTGGCATGCAGTACTGGAGTGGCATCGCAAAGTTACTGATGGCCTTGCAAGGTTAGACCTGACTCATGCCCAGTTTGTGTTGCTAGCTAGTGCAGTATGGCTTGCCCATCATGGCGAGGTGCCATCGCAGATAGAGCTCGCCAGTCATGCAGGAGTTGACCCAATGATGACGTCTCAAGTGGTGCGGCTGCTTGAGCGTCAGAAGTTCGTGCGTAGAGTTCCTGACAAGGACGATGCACGGGTGCGGCGTATCGAGGTGACAGTTGTGGGGCGACGAAAGGTATCATCCGCAGTAAAGATCGTTGAAAAAATAGATCTTCAAGTCTTTGGGGGTATTGACAACAGCGAGTCGTTCCGCAAGGCGTTGCGGCAAGTGGCTGACCGCACTTCTGATGGCACCAGAAGAAATGAGAAATAGATCATGGAAAAGCATCGCATCAAAATGGTGATAGACACCGACGGTGGAGTCGATGACGCAGTGGCGA
>JBAXNF010000265.1:0-1796 GCA_037133935.1 bacterium | reverse complement strand
CAATAGTGAAATTGGCCGTGGCTACACGTGGCTTTTACACGGCGTGTATGCAGCACTTGCAATGGGTGCATTTGCTTGTGGGCTCGTCTTAGGAGTCGTACCCGTGCGCGAAGGCGCATCACTTATTGTTGCCGTGCTTGCATTGCTTACATTAAGAAAGACCCCGCCGCATCGCCTGCTCATTGCGCCACTCATTGGCGGCATTGGAGTATTAGCTGGCGCACTCGATGTGGCTGGCGGCCTTGGTGATTCTTTGTTGGCGTCATTCCGCGTTGTTATTGGAGCAATGTTCTTGGGCGCCATTACCGATGCCATGCTGTTGGGTCACTGGTACTTGGTTCAGCCAGGAATGCCACGCAAGTTACTCAACGATCTTGTTGACGTGATGTATTGGGCTTTACCTCTAGAAGTGCTGGCAATGCTTCTACCAACCGGAATGGTGAGCGTTATCAACGGCTCCATTGACGATGGTTGGAATGGCACCCTTGGATGGTTCTGGATTGCCTGTGTGGTGACTACAGCAGTGCTTGTGGTGGTCACAAAAGCCGCACTGAAAGAACGTAGTTATTCAGCAGTAATGGCAGCAACAGGGCTCTTGTACCTAGCAATTCTCACTGCTTTTGGTGTTGATCTTGTTGCGCGCGCTGTCCTGGCCAGCTAGTTACTTCGCTTACAGTTTTTCTTCTGACATCACCAGCATCTAGCGTTCAAGGAATGGAAGCATTCCCACGCACAATTTTTGATGATGTCCACCAGCAATTTCGTTCCACCTTTCGCTCGTGGCTCGATAAAGAAGTTGTGCCTCATCACGAAGAGTGGGAAACTGTAGGCATTACGCCTCGCGAGTTATGGCTCAATGCAGGCACGCAAGGTTTTCTCGGTCTCAATGTTCCTGCTGCATACGGCGGCGGCGACACCGACGACTATCACTTTGCGGCAATCATGGCTGAAGAAATTGGTACAACCGGAGTCATTGGTAGTGCGAACGGAATCACTCTGCACAACGACATTGTGCTTCCGTATTTTCTTGGTCTCGCCAACGACGAACAGCGTTCGCGCTTTTTGCCGGGCATGGTGTCTGGTGAAGTTATTGGAGCGCTAGGAATTACTGAACCCAATACGGGAAGTGATGTGGCAGGTATTCGCACAACTGGTCTCAAAAAGGGTGGTGCATTCGTTGTGAATGGTGCCAAAACTTTTATCTCGAATGGCATTAATAGCGATGTGGTCATTGTTGTATGTCGTACTGACCCAGAAAAAGGGCACCGCGGCATTTCGTTGTTGCTTGTTGAACGCGGAATGAAAGGCTTTGAACGTGGCCGCAACCTCAACAAGTTAGGAATGCATGCCCAAGATACTGCAGAGCTTTTCTTTTCCGACGTTGAAGTTCCTGCCGAAAACGTATTAGGCGAAGAGGGCAATGGGTTCGTGTATCTCATGACCAACCTTGCCCAAGAGCGACTTGGCATTGCTGTGGGTGCGGTTGCGGTTGCCGATGCGGCATTGCATTGGACTCTTGATTACACAAAAGAGCGCAAAGCATTTGGGCAATCTATTTCACAGTTCCAAAACAGCAAGTTCCTTCTTGCCGAACTTGCAACAGAAGTGCAAATTGCTCAGGTGTATGTTGACCGTTGCGTTGAGCTGCACTGTGCCGGTGAATTATCTGCAGAGCAAGCAGCAGCTGCGAAGTTTTGGACCACTGAACTACAAAACAAAGTGGTTGATCGTTGCTTGCAGCTGCACGGCGGTTATGGCTACATGATGGAATACCCCATTGCGCGAGCATGGGCCGA
>JBAXNF010000264.1:0-1796 GCA_037133935.1 bacterium | reverse complement strand
TTCAGGTGCCAGTGTTCGAAAGGACGTGGGGGTTCAAGTCCCCCCTCGCGCACCATTCACCGTGGCCAAGGGTTTACCTTCCATGAGGCCCGTCACCCTTGAAGAGTGGAGCATCTTTCGTTAGCGTTTTCGCTCATGCAGACCTTGCACCGCTGGAAAAACCTCAGTCTCGGACTGGTAGTTACCCTCATGATCTGTTCCGCAGTATTTATCGAAACAGTCGCACATTCACCTCATATTGCCTATGCAGCTCAGACCAATAGCTATTCCACCTTCGGAACCATCTCTTATGACGCGGGTTCATGCGGAGTCGATGACACTTCTGGTGTGGTGGCGAGCCCCGGAATTAAAAAAATTCTGAAGGTTTCGAATACCGAAGTATACGTTGCAGGGTGCTTCACAAACTTTTCAGGTGTGGCCACCGCCGATTACGTCGCAAAGTGGGACGGCACTTCATGGTCTGGCCTTGGTGCGAGTGGTGATATCAACGCCATTGTCCACGACATTGTGATGTACAAAAACGACATTCATATTGCTGGCGAATTCACCGACGCTGGCGGAGATGTTGCAGCCGACATGGTGGCCCGTTGGTCGGGGAGCGCATGGGTGGGTTTGCCGGTAACGGGCGGAACCAACACAGCCTCGGGTTTAGGTAGCCCCAAAGATGCAGTGGGAGACTATGCAACTGCACTCAAAGTTCAGGAAAACAACGCGGGCACAAGCGACGACATCTTGCTCGTTGGCGGAAAGTTTTACTACGGAATTAATAACGGTACGAGCGGTTTCCAAATTCAATACACCAAGAATATTGCAACATGGAACAGCACCTCTTGGGGCAGCATCGATACCGACTCAGAACCTTTCGCTACCGCATACGTTGATTACGTTGTGCACGATATTGAAATAGTGGGCAGTTCCATCTATGCCAGTGGCTATCGCAATAGCGCGTCATGCAGTTCCTCTCTTACAAGTAGAAAAAACTCATTCCATAAATTCGATGGAACCACGTGGACACAACCCATCACGGCAATCAGCTGTGCGTACTTTGGTTCCGGTTTTGGCTTCTACACAATGGAAGTTGTGGGCACCAACATTTATGTTGGCGGAACCTTTACGTCGCTCTCCAGCGTTGCAGATCACTTTGGCGTGTACAGCACTACGTCGGGAACATTCTCTGCATTCAATGGTTTTGCCGCACAATATGGAACGGGCGCAGTAGTGCGATCAATCACAACTGTGGGTAGTCAAGTATTCGTTGCCGGATCTTTTCCTGGCGTAACGGGAACTTCCGGAGGAGTTGCACGGTGGACAGGTACGTCGTGGCAGGGAATAGGCCGCAATGCCCCAACTGTTGTGAACGCAGTACTTGGTGACTCGCTCTACAACGGGTCAGACAGCCGGCTGCTGATGGGAGCCTCAGGTGTCAATATTGGTGGCATAGCAACCGCAGACGGTTTTGCTGCACTTGATATTTCAGGAGTGTCAACCCTTGATGCTCTTTCAGTTGATGCCGGAACCTTGACTCCTGCATTTGACCCAGCAGTGACGAGTTACTCATTAACCATTCCGAATGCCTCGTCGTCGGTTACCTTCACCGCATTAGCAAGTGCATCGGGCGCTGCAATTAAACGCACCAATAGTTTTGGCACCATCGCAATGTCGAGCGATACAGAAACTCTTTCCGTGTCTGCCGGTGCAACAGAAAACATTTCATTCGCGGTGTCTGCCACATCGGGAGCCTCTACAACGACGTATGCAGTTGCAGTCACTCGCTCGGCGGTATCAACTACCACTGC
>JBAXNF010000263.1:0-1805 GCA_037133935.1 bacterium | reverse complement strand
ACACTGCTTGCATGCCAAGAAAAACCCCAACTTGGTTGACATCAATAATTTGGCGAAACTCAGCTTCTGTTGCTTGTGTAACACCACCTGGTTTCCAAATACCTGCATTATTGACGAGCCCGTCGATACGACCATAAGCAGCCAGCGTTTTCTGCACTACATTTGCCCATTGATCAGACGAAGTGACATCGTGTGAAACGAAAAGACCGCCCACTTTTTTCGCAACACTCTCGCCATCGATGATGTCGGTGACAACAACTTTTGCTCCGGCTTGTGCAGCTAACTCTGCTTCGGCTTCACCTTGTCCGCGTGCTGCCCCCGTGATGATGATTACTTTTCCGTCAAGTGTTCCCATGTCATAACAATAGAACACCGACTAGTGCAGTTTTACGGGCAGCCGATTCCGTTCAGGGTTGCACAGGTTGGGCATAAAAGTGCTTTGCCCTCCGGCGTGGTCCATTCCTTGCCATAGGGCGACCCGCATGAAATGCATGCATTCGGGTCGGAACCTTCGAGCCTATTTTCCCTTTGTTCCTTATTGATTTCAATCACAATATTCAGCGTACTTCGCCAACTCTTGCCTTGGTGACGAGAAAAGTTACGGTGCAAGTATGACCGAGAATAATTGGGGTTCTGAATGGGAACGTGTTGCTGATGTTGTGGTGGTAGGCACCGGTGTTGCTGGCTACGGGGCAGCACTCGCTGCGGCACGCTGCGGGGCAAGTGTGCTTGTTTTGGATAAAAGTGCATTCGTTGGTGGTACTACCGCAAAATCCGGTGGCGTGATGTGGGTATGCAACAACTCAGTCATGAAACGAGATGGTCTTACCGATGATCGTGCAGCTGCGCTGCGATATTTAGCTCGCACGGCATACCCCACTTTGTATAACCCGCGACACGACACGCTGGGTTTACCCGACAATAAATACCATCTCCTCGAAGCCTTCTACGACAACGGTGCTCATTTACTCGATTTGGCAGTTTCTGAAGAAGTGCTGGAACTTGAAGGCGTTCCCTACCCCGATTACTACGCTCAACTCAGTGAAGATGAAGCCCCCATTGGCCGTTGCATCCAAGCGAAGTATCCGCCACATCATCGTCCTGGTCTAGACCCAACAGGTGGTCAATTTCTAGTCGATCAACTGCGCGCAGGTGCAGAGAAGTTTGGCGCTGTAACACTTCTCGAACACCACGTTGCTCACCTTGTTCACAATGATGACGACGATGTTGTGGGCGTTGAAGTTCGCGTTGGTCGCCGTACCGCTCTCATTGGAGCAAGAAAAGGAGTGATCTTTTGTTCTGGAGGTTTTCTCCACAACAAAGATCTCGCTCGCGAATATCTGCGTGGGCCAGTACTAGGTGGAGCTGCAGCCGCAGGAGCAACCGGAGACTTCGTCAAGATAGGAATTCAAGCAGGAGCTGAACTTGGCAATATGAGCCATGCTTGGTGGGACCAAGTAGTAGTAGAACTTGCAGCACGCGTACCGCAGACAATTTCTGATGTTTATTCGCCATATGGCGACTCCATGATTATGGTCAATCGCTTTGGCCATCGTGTTGTTAATGAAAAATCTCCCTACAACGAGCGCGGTCAAGCGCACTTTTCCTGGGACTCTGTTCGCGGCGAATACCCCAACCTTTTGCTCTTCATGATTTTTGATGATGGTGTACTTCTCAATGAAGAAAAAAGCAGATTTCGATTTCCTATTCCTCCTGTGGGTGAAAAATTCGACTTCGTCATTAGTGGAAATACATTGGAGGAACTTGCTCAAAATATTGCACAGAGACTTTCCACACTCGAGCAT
>JBAXNF010000262.1:0-1823 GCA_037133935.1 bacterium | reverse complement strand
AGTAAACCGTCAGTCCGCTATCCTGCTCGCCAGCTTGCCGACTTCACACCATCTGGCGATTTCCTCCCATTCTAAATCACTGATGCGTCAAAGGGGTTGGAACGCTTACCGAACGCTACGAACTTAATGCGCACTAGACTAGTGCAGCAGCGGCCTTGTTCAGTGCAAAGTTGAACCTTCCATGCCGCCTCGACAAGAATTGTCCTCCGCAAATGTTAACACCACGCAATTTTCTGGGCCGGCGCGGTCGCTCATGCGGCAGCAGCCACCGGCGAATACTCGTGATGTAAGCCCCCGAGCACAGTTTTTGAGCGCACGGCAACACCCTCCCCCAATCGGTGGCGGAAGTTCGATATTTTTGTCTTTGCCAACTCCGGAAGCCGCGGTCCCGGTACTCCTGGTCCCAAGCTGCTGTGTGGCCTTCCATGATTGTAATGCGCAACCCAACTTTTCAGAATTTCACGCAGATGTGCTTCGCTCATCGCAATCAGCCAGTCCAGGCATTCGCGGCGTGTCGTGCCGATCACCCATTCGCAGATCGCATTTGCCTTGGGTGAGCACGGCTGTGATTTCAGTACTTTCAGACCCAGCGCCTTGATCGATTCATCGACGCACCGAAATTGCCGGACATAAGCGCTTTACGCTTGCGACGGACATACAGGTCTATTTCTGTGACCCTCGGAGTCCTTGGCAGCGTGGGACTAATGAGAATACAAATTGGCTATTACGGCAGTATTTCCCCAAGGGAACCGATATTTCGACCTACTCGCAAGCGAGGCTAAATGCCGTGGCACGGCAACTTAATGCCCGCCCAAGAAAAACGCTAAACTACCAAACGCCGGCTGAACGATTTGACCAATATGTTGCGTCGATCGGTTGAATCCGCCCCGAGAAGCTGTCATTGCCATATGAATCGTAACCGTCCGGAGTTGGCGTGGTGCCGTTCTACAAAATTCGGGGCGCCGCCACTCGAATCTAAAAATGCCAATATTCAGCGATATTGAATTCAGATTGCTCCTGATGCACGCAGCATCAACCCACGGATTTTGATTCCAGCGATTGTTGTTTCCGCTCAGACACACACCCTTTACGGTTAAGTCGCAGGTATACTCGATTTATCCAAATACGCACCGTTTCAAAAAGGAAGAAGATCATGGCGTTCTACGAAAAAGGCAGCGTTCGACTTCATTATGAAGAAGCCGGTTCCGGCTACCCCGTGTTCATCATTCCAGGCGGGGGTTTGAATGCGAGCATCGCCAAGTTAAGTGAAACGCATCCCTTCAATCCCATGGCGGAGTTCAAGGCGGAGTACCGCTGTGTTGCGTTTGATCTGCGTAATGCTAATGGCGGGCAGTCTACCGGCCCTGTCGAATTTGACAGGCCCTGGGAAGCGCACGCGGAAGATATGCTAGGCCTACTGGATCACGTCGGCATAGACAAGTTCATGGTGATGGGCTTTTGCATCGGTAATCCGCTGCTGTGGAATCTGATCAAGCACGCGCCTGGTCGCGTAGTCGCTGCGGTATCGGCGCAGCCCAGCGGCTTTCGTGCGGATTTACCTGACCACTTTTACCAGACCAATATCGCCAAGTGGGGCCCGGCGCTATGTGCCAGCCGTCCCGATATCACCATGGACATGATCGATAAGTATTTGAAAAAAATGTATCTCGCCAATCCGGATTTTGTCTTTTCCGTCACCCGTGATTTCGTGCGCAACTGCCAGATACCGCTGCTGGTTTTGCCGGATGACACAGAAGCACATGTTTACAAGGTGGCGATGGAAATGGTGCACCTTGCGCCCAATGCCCAGGTGAGTCTGTATC
>JBAXNF010000261.1:0-1840 GCA_037133935.1 bacterium | reverse complement strand
GGTGGGATCTGTACTCCGGCAACTTTGGACTTGGCGAAATACCTGGCCTGATTACCGTGTATTCATATTTCAATATTCCCCTCATGGTCTTGGTCACCATTCCCGCGATTGACGGTTTGCGAAGTTCATGGCGCGAAGCATGTGCGAACCTTGGCGGCACTACATGGACATACTGGCGTCGAATCGGTCTTCCCGTTCTTGCACCATCAATCATGGGTGGTTTCCTATTGCTCTTTACAAACTCGTTCAGTGCCTTCGCAACTGCGCGAGTACTTACTGATAACTCAAAGATTGTTCCTCTTCGAATCGGGTTCTTCCTCGGTGGCGATTTGTCAGTTGGAGAAGATTCAATCGGCTATTCATTGGCAGCTTGGATGATCATCGTCATGGCCGTATGCATGTGGCTCTACTGGATTCTTCGCCGTCGAGCAGAAAAGTGGCAGTCATGAAAAATCTTCTCGGTAAGTCTGGACCAAAGATCGTCATCTTGGTGACATCAATCTTTTTCTTACTACCCCTTCTCGCCATGACGCGTTTTGCCTTTCAAAACCTCGGAGTCTTTGACCTTTCGTGGTCAAAAGCTTTTGACAAATGGACTTTCGGCATCGTCACAAAACCTTTTGAAGATCAATATTTCACCGATTCGCTATATCTCAGTTTCAAAATTGCAATCGGTACTGCTGCTCTTACTCTTGGCCTTCTGATACCGACAGCAATTTGGGTTCATTTGCGAGTTCCGAAAGCACGAGTACTCGTTGAGTTCATGACAGTACTTCCGTATGTCATTCCGGCAATCGCCCTAGTTGCCGGAATCGTGGTCATTAAACCCCATGCGCGATGGTTCTTAAACAGTGATCTCTCGCTCATTCCGTTTTACACAGTCCTCGCTTTACCATTTACCTATCGTGCGATTGACAGCGGGCTACGTGCGATAGAACTTCGAACGCTCGTTGATGCCTCGCGTAATCTCGGCGCTGGTTGGATTCGCACGATGTCCAAAGTCATTGTCCCCAACCTTCGATCAGCCATCATCTCAGCAACATTCCTCACCGTGGCAGTTGCACTTGGTGAGTTCACTATCGCCAATGTGTTACTCAAGCAAACCTTTCCTCCGTTTATCAACGAATATCGCATGCGTGAACCCCGAGCTGGATATGCGCTTGCAGTTCTCAGTTTGCTTTTCACCATTTTTATCTTTGGTTTACTAAGCGTCGCACTACGTTCGCCTTCGGCAAAGTCACATCAAAATTCACCTAAATCAAGAGAGCTGTCATGACCTCTATTAGCTTCCGCGGAATTCGCAAAACATTTGGTTCAACTGTCGCACTTGAGGCCCTTGACCTAGAGCTTCAGCCAGGAGAATTAGTCAGCTTGCTTGGACCTTCAGGCTGCGGTAAAACAACTGCACTCCGAATCGCTGCTGGCTTTGAAATTCCTGATAACGGCATTGTCTCGCTTGGTAACAACGACATCACTAGAACCTCAGCCCATCGACGAAACATGGGAATGGTTTTTCAGAGTTACAGCCTCTTCCCCAATCTCACTGTTGCGCAAAATGTTGACTTCGGCTTACGTAATCGCAAAATTGAAAAAGCCAAACGCAACTCACGTGTTGGCGAAATGCTTGAACTTGTTCAGTTGGGCGAACTGGGTAAGCGTTATCCGCACCAGCTTTCTGGTGGACAGCAACAGCGCGTTGCCCTCGCCCGCGCGTTGGCAGTTCAACCAGACGTTCTACTTCTTGATGAACCATTATCAGCTCTTGACGCAAAGGTTCGAGCAACACTGCGTGATGAAATTCGTCGTATTCAAACTGAACTTAAAACCACCACCCTCTTTG
>JBAXNF010000260.1:0-1840 GCA_037133935.1 bacterium | reverse complement strand
GTGGTGGTGAAGCGATGAACGTCAACGTCGGCACAATCTCTCCTATCCCTACCGAAGAAGAAGCTGCTGCAATCGCAGCTGCAGTCACCATGATGTGGCCTCAGCCGATGGTTGCTTCCACGACTGATGCAAGCGCCGTGTCTGCATGGCGGTTTAGCGGTCGTTGGTGGGTCACCGATGCTGTATCTCGCAGAGCACGTCCCGGAATCAAATAATGACTTCCGTCAGCGCAACAGAACTAACCACTGTCGCTGACAACCTTGCGGTGTTTCATCATGGGCAACATGTTGTCCGCCACGAGAACTTGCAGCCTGGTACTGCATACACCGAACACGGAATCGATTTTCGAACATTGCCTCGTCCGGAAGGCCAATTGCTCAGCGTTCTTGCCACGGTAAACGATGTGCACTTTGGTGAAACAGAGTGTGGACGTATTGATGACAGCCCTCTTGGTCCGATCCAAGCTTCTCTTCCTGGCGAACAGCCGTACCCCATCACCATGAATGCGGGAGCAATTGCTGAAATTAAAAAGCTGAACCCGAACGCGGTCCTAGTGAAGGGCGACCTCACTGAGGCCGGCACCGATGAACAGTTCGCTGCATTCCGTGAACACTATGAAGGTGCATTTGCAGACAAGCTGTTTGTTGCTCGCGGAAACCATGACCGGTATCGCGATCAAAATGAGTTCGTCGGTGATCAGTGGATTGAGTTGCCAGGCGTTGCCATCGCACTCATTGACACAACGATTCCGATGCAGACCACTGGGCGCATCGACCCACCACAATTTGAATGGCTGAATGATCAGTTGTCTGCATCGACAACTCCGGTCATCATCATGGGTCATCATCAACAGTGGACTGAAGGAAAACGTAGCGACGATTACTTTGGTCTTCACCCAGATAGCAGTGAAGCGCTTGATGCTCTCGCCGTGCGTCATGCATGTGTTCTCGCTTACACCGCGGGCCACACGCATCGTCATCGTGTTCGTCGCATGCCAAGTTCCGGTATTCCCACCATTGAAATCGGATGTGTAAAAGACTTCCCCGGTTCGTGGGCCGAGTACCGCGTGTACGAAGGTGGTCTCATGCAGGTAGTGCACCGCATCTCTTCTCCTGAAGCATTGACATGGAGCGAACGGTGCCGTCACCTGTATGAAGATTTCGGTACTGACTACGAGAGCTACGCAATGGGTACGCTCGAAGACCGATGCCTGATTCTTCCGCTCCGTTAAACAGCACATCCGCATTGGCGGGCTTGCGAGTTCTTGACCTTTCAACTGTTCTTGCTGGGCCCAACTGTGCGCGCTACCTCGCAGACTTTGGCGCAGACGTCATCAAGATTGAACGCCCAGATGGTGGAGACAGTTTGCGCAACATGGGATGGCGTGACCCTGTAGACGGCGAAGGTCTGTGGTGGCGTCTTGTTAATCGCAACAAGCGCACTATTGCTCTGAACCTAAAAGACGACACTGATTGCGAACTGTTCTTGCGACTCATTGATGACGCAGATGTTCTCGTTGAAAACTTTCGTCCAGGCGTTCTCGAGAAGCTTGGCTTTGGGCCCGACGTTCTTCATGCACGTAATTCAAAATTGATCATCACTCGTGTTAGCGGTTTCGGACAAGATGGCCCGTACGCAAACCGCCCAGGGTTTGCATCAATCGCCGAAGCGATGTCAGGGCTTGCATCAATCACCGGCGTGCCAGGTGGCGACCCAATGTTGCCGCCATTTGCACTGACTGATGAAGTAACTGGTCTCGTTGCAGCATTTGCCACCATGGTTGCGCTGTGGTCTGAACAGGGTCAAGTTGTTGATGTGTCGTTGCTGGAAAGTTTGTTCC
>JBAXNF010000259.1:0-1867 GCA_037133935.1 bacterium | reverse complement strand
ATCAAATATCTTATTGAGCCGCGTGATCTCAAAAATCTCGTGAATATCAGGACGAATGCAGCAGAGTCGTAGTTTGCCGCTGACCGCTTTGACCTTTTTGTCTAGGGTAATCAGCTTGCCCATCGCAGCACTTGAGAGATATTCGACGGCACTGAAATCGAGCACGATCTTCTTGCGATGGTCTTCATCGAGCAGGGCGAATAGTTGATCGCCAATAATTTGGATGTTTGATTCATCGAGAATTTTTTTATCGACAAAAGAGGCAACCGTGATGTCACCAATTTCTTCAATATCAAGTCGTCGGTTTCCGATCGACATAGCGTTACTCCCGTACAAGGTTCCGACACCATTCGCCTAGGACTCTAGAATTTTCGCTTTAACCAATGGTCTCGGCGAACACATTTTCAAACAAATTTTTACAGACAAAATTTTTGAGGCTTGAGGAGTCGCTCAGACTGGAATCATCCAGTGGAGAAGAAAGCCTGTCAAGCGATGTGCTTTGTTTGGCTGGCACATCCGGCTTTGAAGTTGTTAGGCGACTTGATCCGCCGAAGCCTGCCAGCACCCACGTGCTACGTGTTCAGCCCGATCCCGAGAAAAAATCTGTCGGGACTGGGCCATCACTTCTGTCGACGCCGCATCCGACAATTGGCAGAGGGGCCTCAGATACTCGCTGAACGCGGGATGGATCGTGATTTTCAGTGAGGAAATACATGGATCAGCTTTTTCATCACCGGCCGTCCACCCGTGGTAATCACGAGTGAATAATCACCCGGTGACATTTTTTCTGAGATGAAGACAGAAAAATTACAGCGAAACATTTCACGCGTTGCAATTGCACCAAAGCGATCAACAATTCGATGTTGGGCATCATGAATCTGACATTCAATCCACATATCATCGTGAGGCGGAATGAGATGGCACTGTGCGATCATTGTTTCACCGTGCCAGAATTCTCGCCTGCGATTCGCGAGTTGCTCGCCAACGAGTAGTGTGCCGGTATCGATGGCAAAAAACACATCGGCATCACGCATTCTTTCCGCCGGTGCTAAAATTTTTTCGACAAGTAGTGGGTCAGCTGCGTTCAAGGTGTGCCGTCCCACGGTCCTCCGGATACCGTAAGGGTCTTGCCAATATTCCAACTCGACATTCATCACCGAAAATAAGACCAATGTAAATACGAATGCCGCGCGCGAAGACATCTGCCACCCGATCGGGTGGCCCATCCAATCGCGGCAGGCGTTCAGCCATCTCACCGAACTTTTCAAGGCGGTGAAATGGCGGACTTGACGACGAAACAATTTAGAGCAACGCCGTACATCCTCTTCGTCTATGAATGAAAAGTAGGTCACGTAACAGATCGCCGGAAAAAGTAGCAAGCCAAGCGTCAGCAAGGTCATGAAGTGAAATAAAATCCCCAACGGCAAGACGAACTTTCGCCACATACTCTTCCAGCAAATAAACAAGAATAGGATTTCCCAGACAACGCTGACATAGGCCATCGCAACAAGGAGGATTGGATAAAGGCTTAAATACTCGCCGAACGGATGCCTGAAATTCAAATGCGTCTGCATCCAATTTTGCAATTGATCGCCCGTAAAAAATGTCGGTGTATGCATTTTTGTCATGGCTGCACCGAAGTAAACAAAGCCGATATGCAACTGGATTAGGCGTCGAGGCCACGCGGGAAAACGTTGTCGTAAAAGCTTTCGCTGAGCAGCGGAATGGGATCTCTTGCGCCCAGACAACCACGCATCAACAGACCAGAGGCTTCCGCATTCAGATAAGGTCAGAATGAACAAGATATGGGTCGCAATCACCGTATACTTTGTCAATGTACTCGCACAGTCCAGCATACAAAAATAAG
>JBAXNF010000258.1:0-1878 GCA_037133935.1 bacterium | reverse complement strand
GGCTCCAAGTACCACTTGGGCGAGAACGCCTACGACTAAGCCAAGCGACAGTTGGGTGAGTGATCGTTTTCTCTCTACAAGAAACAAGGAACCCAAAACTGCAGCAATGACCAATACTGCAACTACACCTGTGAATAGTCGATTCACCTGCTCAATTGCGCCGTGTACTGACGAGACGTCGATGAATCGTTCTGAATTGCATTGAGGCCAGTCGCTGCACCCCAAACCAGAGCCGGTCAGACGCACGAGACCGCCTGTAACAACAATTGCAAAAAGTGACAGATACGAAGCTAGGCACAACTTCTCGTATGAACGTGGAGAAATCTTACGATTCACGTCTCCATACCTCTCGACCGTCTATTCCGTAGCGCCGCAAAATGAGACCCTTGTGAAGACGAATCTGCATGAAGACATGCGTATCGGCACTTGGACCCCCAGGTTCAAAGAGGTTGCAGTCGTATCCCATTTTGTCCCAAAGGAACTCTCTGCCTTGTGTGTCGGAGACGATGTGAGCTTTTCCCCACAAAAGAAAACTGTCCCAATTAGTTTCCTGCGAAACAGGAAAATGAATATTAACTTCAGAATTCACACGGCAATTTTTCACCTTTTGTTCATTGCTGGCGAGAAAGGTTAAAAGATCTTCACCAAACCAAGAAAAAGTCACTGGCGAAACGAAAGGAATAGACGCCTTTGAGACAGAAGCGATGTAAGCACTACGACCAAAGCGACTTGATTCGTTCAACAACTCATCGAAGCTAACTACCTTGGTGTTCGTCATGGGACCACGTTAGACCTGGATGGTAAATCTCCGACAAACCGTGACGACAACAAAGTCACTACCATTTGAACTATTACGAGTTCTTGAGATGAAAGTAGATACGGCGTGACCAAATTATCAATCGAAACAGAAATTGCGATCCGCAGGCTTGTTGATCAATATTGCGACGGGGTCATTCGTCGTGATGCCAGCATTTGGGGTGCTACCTGGTCTGTCGATGCACATTGGAATCTCGGCATGGGCCGTGAAGTACTGGGCAAAAAAGCAATCGTCGACCTGTGGACCACAGCTATGGGTGCATTCAACTGGACCATTCAAACCGCCGAACACTTTTCCCTCAACATGGACGAAGCAAATGGCACCGGTACGGGCCATGTGGTCGTTCGGGAGCGCTATGAACGCACCGACGGTACACGCGGCGATCTTCTTGCCAAATACATTGACCAATACGTGAAAATTGACGGCGAATGGCTCTTTGCTGAGAGGATTTTAGAAATTATCGAACGCAACTAAGCCATTTGGCCCCACAGCCATGAAGAGACCTACCTTTGGTGGGTCTCTTTTTTTATGCCCAGAGTGATATTGGGATGACTGATAGTGGCCTTTCTGTCGTATATATCACTCTTAGTGTTTATATAAATATTTTAAGTGAGTATTTACTCAAGTTCCTTTCAGGGGTGCCGTTGTTTCTTGTGGATCACACAAGGAGCAACACATGCGTATTTCTCACACCTCAGCAATCAAGACCTTCCTCATCGCTTTAGTCGCCACGATCGCTATTTCGGCATTTGGTGCCACAGGCGCGTCTGCCGCTACGTCAACTCCTGTTCAGGCTCAAAGTGTCCGGTTGCCGAAGTTTGGTGAGGTCGGCGAGAATGTGAAGTCGCTGCAAGCTGCTCTCCTCAAAAACGGTTTCACCCTTGTGGGCGGGGTCGACGGAACCTTCAGCCCGCGCACACGTGCCACATTGCGTTCATTCCAGAAAGTTGTTGGCCTGAAGGCAACGGGAAACCTTGACCGCAAGACTGCGAAGGTACTTGGTCTTTTGACTGCAGCCCCAGTAGCTGCACCAGTAGCTGCACCAGTAGTTGCGCCAGTAC
>JBAXNF010000257.1:0-1904 GCA_037133935.1 bacterium | reverse complement strand
AAGTAATTGCTCAAGACTGGGTATGTGAGAAGGCAAAGCCGATCTGTCGAACTCAGCAATTGGTTTGGACCGCAAACGTGTTTTCACCACTCCGTCATGATCAAGCACCAACTCTCCATCACGAGTAGCCCAGATGTCACTTTCTAAGCCTGTGGCACCCAATTTGAGCGCTAGAGCGAACGACTCAAGAGTGTTTTCCGGAGCGTATGCACTCGCACCTCTGTGGGCAAAAAGGATTGGCTCGTTCAGAAGGGAAGGAAGCCGTTGCTGCATGCAGCAATGATATGCCGTCTTACCTAGAGCCTTTAGACTGATGAAATGTTTAATTTCTCGGGAAGCGAGATCATTTTTCTACTGATTCTTGGTCTCGTGGTATTGGGTCCCGAAAAGTTGCCCCCAGTCTTGCGCAAGATGGGGCAAATGTATGGTCAGTTTAAAAAGATCACTGGAGATGCGCAATCCGAATTTAGAGGCGCCTTTGCAGAGCCACTTCGAGACATGCAAAAGGCCGCCAATGAATATAAAACTGTGTTTACTGATGCCTCAAAACAGGTAGAGAGTGAATTCAATGAAACGGCTGCCGTGTTCTCACAGAGCGCCACCCAAGAGCAACAAGAATCCGTCATCGAACCGCTGTTTATTCCGTATGAGTCGGAACAGAGTACAAGTGCTCAGGACTTAACGGATCTTGAGCCGACCATAATCGAATATGAAAACAAGGAAGACAAGTAGTGGCCTGGCGATTTTCCAAAACTGCGCTCAATGGGGCAGAACCCATGTCAATCATGGCGCACCTTTCCGAACTTCGAATGCGCATCATTCGGTCTTGCCTCTCCATCGCAATAGGCGCAGCCGTGATTCTCATTTTTTATGATCAGGTGCTGCACTTTTTAACACAGCCATACAGAAATATATGCGCTGCACGCCCAGATTTTCATTGCGATGGTTCGCTCTACGCATTAGGTCCGATTGAGGGCCTCGCTTCGCGTATGCGTATTGCCGGGTACGGCGGCATCATCATTTCGATTCCAATCATTCTTTGGCAGATTTGGAGATTTATTTCGCCTGCGATGAGTTCAAAAGAAAAGAAGTACGCAATTCCTTTTGCAGTCGCATCATTCGTACTTTTCGTTTTTGGTGGGGTGCTTGCATTCTGGACTCTTGATAAAGCGCTGGAGTTTCTTATTTCGTGGTCGGGTGCTGATGTCAATCAGACATACCAGATCGCAAAGTACATCAGCCTGGTCGCGCTGATGGTGCTGGCATTTGGTGCGGGGTTTTTATTGCCCGTTATTGTCGTATTTCTGCAATTAGTTGGAGCAGTTACTCCTCAACAACTGCGCAAGCAATGGCGTATTGCAGTGATGGTCGTGTTTGTCATCGCTGCCGTGATTACGCCAAGCGGTGATCCAATCAGCATGCTTGCCCTAGCGGTTCCGATGACTGTTCTGTACATCCTTGCCGTCGTAATCGGTTTTGTTGCACAGCGTCGTAAACGAAAGAAATCGCAAGACGACGACTTTGCCGATGCATAATTCTTATGTCCGACGCTGACACTACGAAACTGACATCTAGGTATGACTTTGCTCTCGACAAATTTCAGTTGGATGCAATAGCAAGTATCAATGAGGGGCGCAACGTGCTGGTTGCCGCACCAACTGGATCTGGCAAGACAGTTGTAGCCGAGTATGCCGTGGCTCGAGCACACCGAGCGGGATTGAGATCGTTTTATACAGCACCGATTAAAGCGTTATCAAACCAAAAATTCGTCGAGCTGAGCACATTTTATGGCGCGTCACAAGTGGGGTTGCTGACCGGCGACAACAGCATTAACCCAAATGCACCGATTGTCGTGATGACTACCGAAGTATTGCGAAACATGATCTATGCACGATCCCAAGCAC
>JBAXNF010000256.1:0-1920 GCA_037133935.1 bacterium | reverse complement strand
CTATGAGAGCCACCCCTGGCACGAATAGATACGTGGGGTCTGCTCGGTAGTACTTCACAGAGTCGCCCAACATGACGCCCCATGAAGCATCTGGAGGCAATAGACCTACACCGAGGAACGAGAGCGTCGATTCGACTGCAACGTAACCGGGCAAGCTCAGCGAGACAATCACGATGATAGGTGCCCAAATGTTTGGCAGCAATTCTTTGAACACCATATGCCAATGCCCTGCCCCACTTGCACGCGCCGCCTCGACGAATTCACGTTCACGTAGAGCCAGAGTCTGCCCTCGAACGATGCGTGCTACATAGACCCAGCCAAAAAGTGAAAGCACAAGAATGATGTACGTAAGACGCGCCGGATTTCCTTCCGGAACACCAAACGACTCCAATCGTTGAGTGAACGGACGAGTAAGAGCGATAATGAGCAACAATGACGGAAAGGCAAGAGTGAGGTCTGTAAACCTACTGATGACAGCATCAATTTTCCCTCGTCGATAACCAGCAACTATGCCTAGTACGACTCCGATAACAGTGGTGAGGAGCGTCGAAACGAAACCGACGAACAAAGAGATGCGAGCACCATAAATTAAACGGGCCAAAATATCGCGCCCTGTGCCGGGTTCAACTCCGAGCAGATGCTTTCGCGACATCGCTCCGAATGGTCCGTTTGGTAGACCAAAGTCATTGAGTGCTTTGCGATCAAGTGTTAAAGGATTAATGCCAAGCGCTTTACACACCCAGGGTGCAAAAAGAGCTAAACATACAAAAAAGATGACGACGAAAGAAGCAGTTACAGCTGCGCGGTCTCGCCGAAAACGTTCCCATGCTAAACGCGTGGGAGATTTGCCTTCAATGAGAAGCGAGTCATCGGACACCGTCACACTCTCCGCAGGTCCACTCATGCAAGCAAACGGTAGCGCACAATACGAGCGAACTCGTCGGGGTCGAGGCTTGCCCCACCCACCAATACCCCATCGATATCGGGTTGTTCCATAATCTCGGCAATATTGCTCGATTTCACAGAGCCGCCGTACTGCAGGCGAACGCTTTGTGCGGCTTCGGCGCCAGCCAAAACGAGCACTTCATTGCGAATGGCTGAAATGACACTTTGAGCATCTTGTGCAGTGGCCGTGAGACCGGTGCCAATTGCCCAGATGGGTTCGTATGCAATAACAAACTTGCCAACTTGTTCTGGAGAACGCTGCGCGAGAGCTGAACGTAACTGGCCAAGAACCTTTTCTTCAGTTGCTCCAGATTCACGCTCTGCTTGAGTTTCGCCAACGCAAACGATGGGGGTCATGTTGCACTTCACAATTGCTGAAATTTTCTTGTAAACCAATTCGTCTGATTCACCAAAAATTTCGCGTCGCTCGCTATGCCCAACGATGACTGACTTCACGCCAAGCTTGGACAACATGGCAGCAGATACTTCTCCGGTGAATGCGCCCTTTTCTTCAAAGTGGCAATGCTGTGCACCAAGTTGGAAACGTAGTTCGTCTGCATCGATGAGAGTTTGGACACTACGAATGTCGGTGAAGGGAACGTTGAGGGAAACATCAACTACTTCAAAGTCTTCTTTAGTGACGAGGTAGGCAAGCTTTTGTACAAATTGAATTGCATCAAAATGGTTGTGGTTCATCTTCCAGTTGCCACTGATGAGTGGACGCCGAGAGTTAACGGACATTTGGTGCTCCTCGTAATGCAGCTAGACCCGGCAAGTCGCCAAGTTCCAGATATTCCAATGATGCCCCGCCCCCGGTAGACACGTGATCTACTTCATCGTCTAAACCAAATTGTGCGAGCGCAGCGGCGCTGTCGCCACCGCCAACCACGGTAAAAGCTTTCGTATCGGCAACTGCTTGAGCAACTGTTTTAGTGCCAGCTGCGAATCGAGGGTCTTCAAACATGCCCATTGGAC
>JBAXNF010000255.1:0-1922 GCA_037133935.1 bacterium | reverse complement strand
TCGTTGGTGCAGGAACTATTCGCGCAGATGACCCTGAACTCACTGTTCGCGATGCACAAGGATCTTCTCCGCGACGCATTGTTCTTGGTAGCGCACCACCACAGGCAAAAGTGCACCCATGCACTGAATACAGCGGAGATCTCACCACCTTGCTGCGCAAACTTGGTAGTGAAGATGTACTGCAATTGCTTGTTGAAGGTGGTCATCACGTAGCTGGCGCATTTCATCGCGCTGGCTTAGTGAATAGATACGTGTTTCACTTTGCCCCGGCCATTGCCGGCGGCGACAATGCTCCCGGAATATTTAGCGGCGACGCAGTTGGCGATATTGCCAACATGTGGCGCGGCACCATTTCATCAGTTCAACAACTCGATACCGACATAGAAGTCGTTGTTGAGGTGCGAAAGGAAAAACCATGAATAGCACGTCCCCCCAACCCAAAGATCACGGGTTTGCCTCCATTCCCGAGGTACTCGCAGCAATTGCTCGCGGTGAAATGGTGGTCATCGTCGACGATGAAGATCGCGAAAACGAAGGCGACTTCATCATGGCTGCAGAATTCGCCACGCAGGAAAAACTTGCATTCATCGTTCGCCACTCCACGGGCGTTGTATGTGCACCACTTACCGGTGAGCGTTGTGATGAACTTCGCCTCCCTGCCATGGTCGACCAAAATACAGAAAGCCACCGCACAGCTTTCACTGTGTCGGTAGACCTCATGGAAGGAATAGCAACAGGAATATCTGCTGCCGACCGAGCCGCTACATTACGTGCACTCTCTGACCCCAAGGCCAACTATGCAGCATTTGCTCGGCCCGGGCACATCTTTCCACTTCGGGCCCGCGAAGGTGGCGTACTGAAAAGAGCGGGTCATACCGAAGCTGCAGTGGACCTTGCCAAACTTGCCGGCTGCCAGCCTGCAGGTGTTATTTGTGAAATTCAAAATGATGATGGCACCATGGCACGCCTCGATGACCTGCGCGCATTTTGCACCAAGAACAATTTGCTCTTGTCTTCCATTGCTCTGCTCATTGAACATCGACGTCACAACGAGCGGCTAGTGGAATTTATTAGCTCTGCTCCCGTGCCTACTGAATGGGGCATCTTCACATGCCACGCCTATCGCAATACTGTTGATGGCATTGAGCACCTGGCATTTACTCAGGGTGATATTTCCGCACCTGGTTCAGTACTCACTCGTGTACATAGCGAATGTCTGACGGGTGACGTGTTTGGCAGCCGACGCTGCGACTGTGGCCCGCAACTTGGCGCAGCAATGCAAAAAATTTCCGAAGAGGGCCGCGGCGTTGTTGTGTATTTACGTGGCCATGAAGGACGCGGCATTGGAATAGGTCACAAAATTCGCGCATACTCTTTGCAAGATGAAGGCCTCGACACAGTTGACGCCAACATTGAACTTGGCCTGCCAGTCGATAGCCGCGAATACGGCATTGGGGCACAGATTCTTGCCGACCTTGGGGCGAGAGAATTGCGACTCATGACCAACAACCCCGCAAAATATGGCGGCCTTGAAGGTTACGGGCTTGCAGTAGTAGAACGAGTTTCAATTGAAATTGCATCAACACCTGAAAATGAGAAGTACCTGCGTACAAAAAAAGAACGCATGGGCCACCTCATTGATATGGAAAAATAATTCGTCTGAAGAATGGAGTAAAAAATGCACGGACCAAATGATGGACTCAGCAACGTAAAAGTAAATGGAAGCGGCATGCGCTTTGGCATCCTCTGTGCAACATTTAACTTCGACATTGTTGATGCATTGCGTGTTGGCGCTGTCCAAGGGTTCACCAACCTTGGAGTGGACCCAAAAGATATTCATACAATTTGGGTACCCGGGGCATTTGAGCTACCCGTTGCAGCCTTAGCGCTAGCGAAGTCTGGGAAAGTAGATGCAGTTGTGG
>JBAXNF010000254.1:0-1922 GCA_037133935.1 bacterium | reverse complement strand
TCGTTGGTGCAGGAACTATTCGCGCAGATGACCCTGAACTCACTGTTCGCGATGCGCAAGGAACTTCACCGCGCCGCATTGTTCTTGGCAGCGCACCGCCACAGGCGAAAGTGCACCCATGCACTGAATACAGCGGAGACCTCACCACCCTGCTGCGCAAACTTGGCAGTGAAGATGTTCTGCAATTGCTTGTAGAAGGCGGTCACCACGTAGCTGGCGCATTTCATCGTGCCGGCCTGGTGAACAGATACGTATTTCACTTTGCCCCGGCCATAGCCGGCGGCGACAATGCTCCCGGAATATTCAGCGGCGACGCAGTTGGCGATATTGCCGACATGTGGCGCGGCACCATTTCATCAGTTCAACAACTCGATACCGACATAGAAGTCGTTGTTGAGGTGCGAAAGGAAACATTATGAACAGCACAGCATCACAACCCGAACGCAATGGATTTGCTTCTATTCCTGAGGTACTCGCAGCAATTGCTCGCGGAGAAATGGTAGTCATCGTTGACGACGAAGATCGCGAAAATGAAGGCGACTTCATCATGGCTGCAGAATTTGCGACGCAGGAAAAACTTGCATTTATTGTTCGCCACTCCACGGGTGTTGTATGTGCACCACTTACCGGTGAGCGTTGTGATGAACTTCGCCTCCCCGCCATGGTCGATCAAAATACAGAAAGCCACCGCACGGCTTTCACAGTGTCGGTAGACCTCATGGAAGGAATTGCAACAGGAATATCTGCTGCCGACCGCGCAGCAACATTGCGTGCACTTTCTGACCCCAAGGCCAACTATGCGGCTTTTGCTCGACCCGGGCATATTTTTCCGCTTCGCGCGCGCGAAGGTGGCGTGCTGAAAAGAGCAGGTCATACCGAAGCTGCAGTAGACCTTGCCAAACTTGCTGGCTGCCAGCCTGCGGGCGTTATATGTGAAATTCAAAATGACGATGGCACCATGGCGCGCCTCGATGACCTGCGTGTATTTTGCGCCAAGAACAATTTGCTGTTGTCTTCTATTGCCTTGCTCATCGAGCATCGACGTCACAACGAGCGGCTCGTGGAATTCATTAGTTCTGCTCCCGTACCTACTGAATGGGGCATCTTCACATGCCACGCCTATCGCAATACCGTTGATGGCATTGAGCACCTCGCTTTCACACAAGGTGATATTTCAGCACCAGGCTCAGTTCTCACTCGTGTACATAGCGAATGTCTCACGGGCGATGTATTTGGTAGTCGACGCTGCGACTGTGGCCCGCAACTTGCTGCAGCTATGCAGAAAATTTCCGAAGAGGGCCGCGGCGTTGTTGTGTATTTACGTGGCCATGAAGGACGCGGCATCGGAATAGGTCACAAAATTCGCGCCTACTCGTTGCAAGATGAAGGCCTCGACACAGTAGATGCCAACATCGAACTTGGTCTGCCAGTCGATAGCCGCGAATACGGCATTGGGGCACAAATTCTTGCCGACCTCGGGGCATCGGAACTGCGACTCATGACCAATAACCCCGCAAAATACGGCGGCCTTGAAGGATATGGGCTTGCGGTAGTAGAACGAGTTTCAATTGAAATTGCGCCAACACCCGAAAATGAGAAATACCTGCGTACAAAAAAAGAACGCATGGGTCACCTCATTGATATGGATAAATAATTCGTCTGAAGAATGGAGTAAAAAATGCACGGACCTAATGATGGACTCAGCAACGTAAAAGTAAATGGGAGCGGCATGCGCTTTGGCATCCTCTGTGCAACTTTTAACTTTGACATTGTTGACGCATTGCGTGTTGGCGCTGTTCAAGGGTTCACCAACCATGGAGTTGCCCCAAAAGATATTCATACAATCTGGGTGCCCGGGGCATTTGAACTACCCGTTGCAGCCTTAGCGCTAGCGAAGTCTGGGAAAGTAGATGCAGTTGTGG
>JBAXNF010000253.1:0-1937 GCA_037133935.1 bacterium | reverse complement strand
GCACAACACGTCGCGATGGACTCGCCTCACCAAACTCCAAATACCTTCAGCATTGCCAAACATCTTTGTCGGTCTTCGCATTTCGGCAGGTCTCGCGGTCATCGGTGCTGTCGTAGGTGATTTTTATTTCCGCGAGGGCGGGGTCGTAGGTATTGGCGCACAAATTGACGTTTACAGGGCTCGCTTGTGGGGCCCAGAGCTGATCACCGCAATCATTCTTGCAAGTCTTTTAGGACTTGTCGTTTTCTTGATCTTTGGATGGATAGCCAAGAAAGTAATTGGTAAATGGCATATCACCACCAGAGGCAACTAGTACTCAATTCTTAACCACTACCAAACAACCAAAGGAACCACAATGAAAAGAAAAGCCCTATTAGTACTAGGAGCCATTTCCATGTTGGCACTCGCCTCATGTGGAAGTGACTCGTCATCAGAAGATATGACAACCGATACTGTTGCCACAGAAGACACCATGGCGACAACTGACACTGCAGCACCTGGTGCAACAGTTTCATTAGCCGATGTCTGCCCCGAAACAGTGATCTTCCAAACCGACTGGAATCCAGAGTCAGAACATGGCTTCTTGTACCAACTCGTTGGCGACGGCTACACCGTTGACACCAAGAAAGTTTCTGTCTCCGGGCCACTCGTTGCCGGCGGTGTTGATACCGGCGTAAAGGTTGAAGTTCGCTCTGGTGGACCAGCAATTGGATATCAGCAAGTAACTGCTCTGCTTTATTCTGACCCCACCATCATGTTGGGCTTCGTGAGCACAGACGAAGCGGTATCGCATAGTGTTGACTTCCCTACAAAGGCAGTAGTTGCGCCTTACAACATCAACCCACAAATCATCATGTGGGACCCAGCCAGCCACCCTGAGGTAAAGACCATTGCCGATCTCAAAACAGACAAGGTGAAGGTTCGCTACTTCGACGGCGCTGCCTACATGGACTACTTCACACAAACCGAGATTCTTGATAAAGGTCAAGTTGATGGTTCTTACGACGGTCAACCAGCATCCTTTATCGCTTCTGGCGGCAAAGATGCCCAGCAAGGGTTCGGTACAGCAGAGCCATACTTTTATGAGAAGGTTCTCGCTGAGTGGAAAAAGCCAGTGGCATACCAGTACATCCACGATGCAGGTTGGACTGCCTACGCACAGTCACTTGGCGGAACGCCCGACAGCATTTCAAAGAATACCGACTGCCTCAAGAAATTGGTGCCAGTCATTCAACAGGCTCAAATTGATTACGTCACAAGCCCAGAAGAGACCAATGCGGTCATCCTTGACGCCGTTACACAAATCAACAACGGCTGGGCTTACGATGCTGGTCAAGCTGCTGCTTCGGTAGAGAAGCAGACAGCCGACAAGCTCGTGGCAAACAGCCCCGATGGAACACTCGGATCATTTGATATGGACCGCATTGCGAAGTTCATCGCAACAGCCACACCGGTATATACCGCAAGTGGAACAAAGGTGAAAGAAGGCCTCACAGCCGAAGACCTTGTTACCAATGAATTTGTTGATTCAGCAATAACTCTGAAATAGAACTGTTAAAAAAGGGGCGCAGATCACATCTGCGCCCCTTTTTTATTTCCCAAAATTAAAAGTTGCTATCTCCTTGAGAGCTGAACAAAACCCATCTACTGCTCCTTCAAATAAGGTTTTGCCCAGTTCGGCTGTTGCAACAGTGGGGTCTCCGACGAAACCTTCATCATTGAAATCATTCGACATCCAACCAAAAGAAACTGAGCCTCCAAATTTCACATGCTTGTTCGCCGCCAACTTCTCGGGTATTCGACGCACGGCTAGCGACATATCGACAAGGTCTGGGCGCAGGTACAACATAATTGACGTTTCATCGGTTCCAGCATGAACTCCCATTCCCAGCTCATTGACGGGCGACAGCCCACCCTGATCTGCAGGAAGTCCCGGG
>JBAXNF010000252.1:0-1946 GCA_037133935.1 bacterium | reverse complement strand
GTGGGCTTGCGACGATGGCAGTGCTGCACATTCATGCTGCATACACGCTGACGGTGATCAATCGCCACGCCCGTCCAGTGAAGTATCAAAGCGAGCGCGATTATCAGGTCGCAAGTTTTGCTAGTCGTACGATGCGTTACACCGGCATTATCGTTCTCCTGTTTGTCACTTGGCATCTTCTCGATTTCACCTTCGGCGCCGGTTCGGTGAACTCATACGTCGGGACAAAAGATGCTGAGGGACTCAAAGATGTGTACGGCGCAGTGGCTTTCAGCCTGAAAAGGGTCCCTGTAGCAATTTTTTATGTGTTGGCCAATATTGCTTTAGGAACACATTTGTTCCATGGTGTATGGAGTTTGTTCCAGTCACTTGGTTGGAACAATCCACGTTTTAATAAATGGCGTCGCGCATTTGCCACTGGCTTCGCAACAGTCATCGTCGTTGGCAACGTTTCGTTCCCTATTGCCGTCCTCGCTGGCGTTGTCGGCTAACGGGTACTTGTTCGGAATTACTAGGAGATACTCACATGACAATCACATTCAATTCCAAAATTCCCACTGGTGCCATTGGCGACAAATGGGCAACTTACAAAGAGGATGCCAAGTTGGTGGCGCCTGGTAACAAGCGAAAGTTCAAAGTCATTGTTGTCGGCACCGGCCTTGCCGGTGCATCAGCGGCAGCTACGATGGCCGAACTCGGTTATCAGGTGGACGTGTTCACATTTCATGATTCACCGCGCCGTGCGCACAGCATCGCCGCTCAAGGTGGAATCAATGCCGCCAAGAACTATCAGGGTGATGGTGACAGTGTGCACCGTTTGTTCTACGACACGATCAAGGGTGGAGATTTCCGTTCTCGCGAAAGCAATGTTCATCGACTCGCTGAAGTGTCTGTGAACATCATTGATCAGATGGTTGCCCAAGGTGTGCCATTTGCTCGTGAATACGGCGGTTTGTTGGATAATCGCTCGTTCGGTGGAGCGCAGGTTAGCCGTACTTTTTATGCTCGTGGTCAGACAGGTCAGCAATTGTTGTTGGGCGCTTACCAGCAACTGGCCCGTCAGATTGGTCTCGGAAATGTGCGGATGTTTAACCGCACAGAACTCGTAGATGTTGTGACGGTTGATGATCGCTGTGCGGGAATTGTCACCCGCGACTTAGTGAACGGTGAAGTGGTTTCGCACGCAGCTCACGCAGTCGTGATGGCTACGGGCGGATATGGAAACGTCTTCTACCTGTCGACAAATGCAATGGCCTGTAACGTCACGGCCGCATGGCGGGCTCATCGCAAGGGCGCAACCTTTGCGAATCCTTGTTACACACAGATTCACCCAACCTGCATTCCGCAGAGTGATCCAACTCAATCCAAGTTGACGCTGATGTCAGAATCGTTGCGTAATGACGGACGCGTTTGGGTTCCGACGAATGCTGACGAGTCTCGTTCTGCTGATCAAGTACCTGAAGCCGAACGCGATTACATTCTTGAGCGTTTGTATCCAAGTTATGGAAACTTGGCCCCACGCGATGTTTCTTCACGGGCCGCTAAGCGCGCTGTTGACGCTGGTCTTGGTGTCGGTCCTCTGAAGAATGGTGTGTACCTTGATTTCAGTGACGCAGTCAATCGTCTCGGTAAAGACGTTGTTGAGGAGCGTTATGGAAACTTATTCCAAATGTATGAGCGCATCGCTGGCGAGAATCCCTATGACGTACCAATGCGTATTTACCCCGCCACTCATTACACAATGGGTGGTTTGTGGGTTGACTATGAACTAATGACCAATATTCCCGGACTCTATGCCGCTGGCGAGGCTAACTTCTCCGATCATGGGGCGAACCGCTTAGGTGCTTCGGCGTTGATGCAAGGTTTGGCCGATGGCTACTTCGTTTTGCCATACACCATTGGCAACTATCTGGCGCCGATGTTGAATAAGCCGATTCCCGGAACAG
>JBAXNF010000251.1:0-1946 GCA_037133935.1 bacterium | reverse complement strand
CTTTGCTTGGTAGGCCAAGAACTGCAACGCGGCCGCCGTGACTCAAGTTGTCCAAAATATCTGGCAATGCAGTTGGTGCTCCACTCATCTCGAACGCAACGTCGAAGCCCTCTTTCATGCCGAGTGTCTGTTGAGTTGCTGCGATTGACGAAGTGAGTGGGTTGACGGCAACGTCTACACCCATGGAGCGAGCAAGCGCAAGTCTTGATTCGTTGATATCGCTGACTACTACAAATCGCGCACCGACATGTCGTGCCACTTTGGCAGCCATCAAGCCGATCGGGCCAGCACCGGTGATGAGTACGTCTTCGCCTGCAACAGGGAAAGTAAGTGCAGTGTGCACGGCGTTACCGAATGGGTCGAAGATCGCTCCGAGTTCGGCGTCAACTGCATCGGAATGCACCCACACATTGCTTGCAGGAATAACCACGTATTCGGCAAATGCACCGTCGCGATTGACACCAATACCTAACGTGTTTTTACACATGTGTCGTCGACCTGCGCGACAGTTGCGACATGTTCCGCAAATGATGTGTCCTTCTCCAGATACAAGTGCGCCCAGCTCGAGGGCTCTTACTTCAGAACCCATTTCAACAATGCGTCCAGAAAATTCGTGACCGATGATCAGTGGTGCGTTAACTGCAGATGCAGCCCATGCGTCCCAAGAATCAATGTGCAAGTCGGTGCCACAGATACCTGTTTTTTCAACACGAATCTTGACGTCGTATGGACCAGGTTTTGGCTCTGCGCACTCGATCATCTCGAGGCCGGGTGCCGCGGACGGCTTGAATAATGCGCGCATAGTGCTTTTAATCGTACTGCGATGCGCAGTTTTTTGAATGATTACGATTTCGGGTGAGAAGCAAGAAAGTCATAGATCTTGCTGGCAAACGTAGTGCTCAGTGCTGGAACATGTGCGCCCTGATCGACCGTCCAGAGCTCTACTTCGGTTCCGTTACGACAGTTATTCCACGACGTGATGGATGTTTCGCTACCTGCAATGGTGGTGACAAGATCAAGTTTGTCTGCGCGTGGCACGGCGTTGTTGGAGCACCGATCAAAGGTTGCCCATTGGGTAGCTGAAGCAGTTGCACTCGGGTACTGCTTGCCCAGTATCGCGCCACCGTCGTAAAGAATTGTTGTGTCACTCGTGCCGTGAACTTGCAGCACGCTGACTGGGTCTTTGGCAGCACAGTCACTTGAGTTGAGGAATGTTGCACCCGCGAGACTGGCGATAGCGGCAATGCGGTCGGAGTGTTTGCAAGCCATGCGATACGACATGAAGCCACCATTTGAATGTCCAACAAAATAAATTCGTTTGGGATCAATCGAGTATTTAGATTCCATGTCGTTCAAAATGGAAATCAGGTATGCGTCGTCGTCAACCTCTGAAAAGAAATTGCAGCACACCTCGGTTGCGTTCCAGAATTGATTTCCAGTCGCATCCACTGTTCCATCGGGAGAAACCAAAATGAAACCGCGCTGTTCGGCAACAGCCTTGAAGTTGACAAAACTTTCTAGTTGTTTTCCTGACGAGCTATAGCCGTGCAAGGCAATGACCAGAGGTACTGCAGATTTTGAAGAATATGACGAAGGCACAAACTCGCTGTAGGGACGCAAAGCCACTTTGGTTGTGGTCGCCGGGGCCTGAGAGGCAACTGTCCAAGAACTTGAGCCCACCAAATAGCGCACGGTTGAACTTGGCAAGCCAAACCCTCCCGCATTTTTGGATTTTGCACTGATATTTGCTGTCGTATTCTTCGTAAATCCCCGAATTGTGCAGGATTGCTTTCCGACATTTGAACTGCATGTTTTGCCCGAAGCGGAAACGAGAGTGGAAATGAGTGACGCCTTACTTGAGCCGTTGCCGTTACTCGCGACAGAAAAATATATCTGCAGGTCATACGTTGTTTTGCTTTTTTGAATTGAGTCAATGCGCGTGATTT
>JBAXNF010000250.1:0-1953 GCA_037133935.1 bacterium | reverse complement strand
ATTCAACAACGCGACTTGTACAAATGGATACATGACCAGACAATGCGTTTGGCAAACCAAGGGTTCACACCGTTGGAAATTGCAGCAACTCTTGAACTGCCCGATGAATTCAAAGCCAATGACCACACGAGTGGTTATTACGGAGACTTGGTCCACAACTCAAAAGCGGTGTACCAGCGTTATCTCAGTTGGTACGACGGAAACCCTTCAAACTTGAACAAATTGCCTCCTACCGAAGTGGGCAAACGTTATGTAGATCTTGCTGGTGGCGCTGATGCGCTGATTGCGAAAGCTCAGAAAGCTTTCGACGAGGGTGATTATCGATGGGTGACAGAGCTACTGAATCACTTGGTCTTTGCGGATCCAACCAATACATCGGCACGCCACTTGCAAGCAGACGCTCTTGAACAACTCGGTTATCAAGCCGAATCTTCTACATTCCGCAATGCGTATCTGATGGGAGCACAAGAACTTCGACTTGGACCACCTGCTCCTGCGCCCATCGCAGTGCGCAACAGAGGCTTACTTCTTGCAATGACCATCGAACAACTCTTTGACTCGCTTTCGGTGCGAATGAAGTCGGAAGAGTTGGGTGGTGTTTCACTCTGTGTGAACTGGCACTTCACAGACATTGACGAAAAGTGGATTCTCGGAATCTCAAACCGTACGTTGTATGCAACGCCTGGTCGTCATGAAAAATCAGCCGCTGCAACAATCACGTTGACTCGTCTCACAATGCTCGATGTCGTCACTCAGGCAACAACATTTGTCGACCAAATCACGGCAGGCACAATTTCAATTGATGGCGATGCGTCGGCGTTGCTGGAAATTTTTGGCAAGCTCGACACAATCACCACAGGATTTGCAATCGTCGAACCATAAACATTCCGGGGGGAACATGACAACAGAACTATGGCAGTTAGAAGCAGCCGAAACCGCTCGTCTTGTTCGCGAACGAACTGTAAGCGCCGCAGAAGTTACTGAAGCGCATATCTCGCGTATTGACGCAGTAAACGGGAAACTCAACGCAATCGTGGTGCGCACTGATGAACATGCTCGCGCTCAAGCATCATTAGTTGATAATGGTTCGGCAATTGGCCCTCTTGCTGGTGTTGCGATGACAACAAAAATTAATACTGATCATGTGCCCTATGTAATGGATAACGGCATCGCAATGTTGAAAGACAACAAGTCAACAGTGACGCACAAAAGTATTGAAGGGCTTCTTGCCGATGGTGCAGTCATGTTGGGGCGCACGAACTCCCCTTCATTTGCGTTACGCGCACACACCGGAAATGACCTACACGGTGAGACTCACAACCCACACGGAATACATCTGACACCTGGTGGTTCTAGTGGTGGTGCCGGTTCAGCAGTTGCCTCGGGAATGTGCGCCGTCGCCCAAGGAAACGATGTTGCAGGTTCTGTTCGTTGGCCCGCATTTTGTAACGGCATCATCGGCTTACGTCCGACTATGGGTCGCATGCCAACAGGTGGCACAAACCCGAACCCACGTGGTCTCTCTGCGACCATGATGTCAACGCAAGGTCCACTCGCTCGCACAATGGCTGATCTTCGTTTGACATATGCAGCAATGCAATATCCGAACTGGACTGACCCGTTCTGGGTACCAATGCAAAATGATTTTCCTGCGCCGAAGTCACCGATACGTGTTGCGCTTCTCACTGAAGATGGCCACCCAATGGAAGACGCCACAAAAACTGCCATACGCACAGCGGGACGTCTATTAGAAGATGCCGGTTATGAAGTGGAAGAAATTTCTCCACCCATGTTGGAGACTTTCTTTTCAATGTGGCTTCGTTTGGGCGCCATGGACGTTCTTCTAGGACTCGTACCGACATTGCCGGGCATCAACGACTCTGGCTTAACAAAGGCAATTGAAGGCATGCTGCCGATGTTCCCCGAACCAACTCCGCAAGTATTGATGAAAGC
>JBAXNF010000249.1:0-1973 GCA_037133935.1 bacterium | reverse complement strand
AGCAAGTGCATCATCGCCGTAGCCACTCCAATTTGCTTTCCAGTCTTGAGGCAAAACCGAGTCGCCATGTCCGCGATAATCAAACGAGTAGCAGTGATATGAATCGTGCAAGTGCTCAGCAACCGGGTCAAACACTCGGCCATGAAATCCAGTCGCGTGCGAAAGAAGTACGGGTTGCTTCTGTGACGTCGGCGCGTAGTCATAGACCGCAAGTTGTACGCCTTCGGACGAAGGGTGTGTTGATGGGGTTGTCACAGGCCTACTTTTCTTTGCCCAACAATATATGGTCAATTGCTCTCTTGTACGGAGTTGGCAAAATTGCTAGTTTTTGGCCATGTCAATTGAGATCAGCAACATCGCGGGCATCGTCCGCACGCATGCAGCAACACAGCCCACCAAAGTCGCTCTCGTGCAAGGCGACAAAACCCAAACATGGGGTCAGTTATACGAGCGCTCTTGCAGGGTTGCAAACGCATTGAAGGCTGCGGGCGTTGGCCCGCAAGACCGCGTTGCATTTCTCGATAAGAACGGCATTGATCACTTCGAAGTTTTTTATGCGTGCGGTTTACTCAATGCCGTCAGCGTGGATATCAACTGGCGACTTGCACCACCAGAGGTGGCATTCATTGCCAATGACTCGGCAGCCAAGGTGCTCATTGTTGGTCCTGACTTTGTTCCGGTGCTTGATGCAATTGCTGGTGATCTTGTCAACGTCAAGACAATTGTTGTCATTGGTGGTCACAGCAAATACCCATCGTTTGCTGACTTCTCGGCAAGCGGCGATGCAACCGATCCAGGTGTTGAGTCCGCACCTGGTGATGTGGCATTTCAGTTGTACTCAAGCGGCACAACGGGTCGGCCAAAAGGTGTCATGCTCACCAACAAAAACTTTTTTGCGCTCATTCCATTTGCTGCAGAAATCTGGAAGTTCACCGACCGTACGGTCAACCTTGTTGCAATGCCGCTCTTTCACATTGGTGGCGGCGGTTGGGCAACTGCGGGCATGGCACTTGGCTGCAAGTCAATCATCATTCGCGATGTCAACCCAGCGGAAATAGTGACGCTCATCGGCAAGCATCGCATCACGCACGGCTTTTTGGTGCCGGTGCTCTTGCAGTTCATGCTGATGGTGCCAGATGTAGACAAGGCTGACTACTCGAGCCTCGAATTGATTGCATATGGTGCTTCACCAATCTCGGAAGAGGTGCTTGCTGCGTCGATCAAAACATTCAAGACCAACTTCATGCAGGTGTATGGCCTTACCGAAACCACGGGAGCAACCACCATTCTCATGCCGGAAGATCACGATCTTGATGGGCCAAAGAAAAAGTTGTTGCGCTCGTGCGGAAAGATTGTGCCCGGCATGGAACTCCGTGTTGTCGACTCCGACACTGGTCAGGATGTGCCCGTTGGCGAAGTGGGCGAAATTTGGGTGAAGGGTGGCCAAGTCATGTTGGGCTACTGGAACATGCCTGAAGAAACTGCCAAGTCGATCAACCCAGAAGGTTGGTTTAAAACTGGTGACGCCGCGTATCAAGATGAAGACGGCTACGTCTACATTTACGATCGAGTCAAAGACATGATCGTCTCTGGTGGCGAAAATGTTTATCCTGCCGAAGTTGAAAATGCGCTTATGGCTCACCCGGCAATTGCCGACGTGGCGGTCATTGGTGTGCCCGACGAAAAGTGGGGCGAAGTGCCAATGGCAATCGTGGTACGCAAGGCGGACGTGGCGGTCACCGAAGATGAGATTATTGCATTCGCCAAAGAGCGTCTGGCTGGGTTTAAGTGCCCCAAGTCTGTCTCTTGGATTGATGCTCTTCCTCGCAACCCAAGCGGCAAAATTCTGAAGAAGGACTTGCGCGCCCCGTACTGGGAAGGTCGAACTCGCAAAGTCAACTAAGCCTCATCTAGTCTCATCATCATGAAACTTTCGATGATGATCAATTACATTTCCGACTTTCAGTCGTCGG
>JBAXNF010000248.1:0-1986 GCA_037133935.1 bacterium | reverse complement strand
CTCCATAAACACTTGGCACGTTCCGCAGTTGTCATCGGCGCATCTTCAGGCATAGGTGCCGCCGTCGCCGTGGAGTTGGCGCGACGCGGATATACCGTCGGGATCGCAGCGCGACGTGCTGGTTGGTGAGCTTGCCAAGAAGCTTGCTCAACAGGACCGGCAGGCGGGCTGAAAACGCCCCTCTTTTGTTGGCCGCCTTCCGCAGGCCATCAGCCCCCAAAAGCGTTTTCTTGGGGCATCGACCCAGGCCAGTTCACCAGCCTCAGTTCCGGTACAAATTTGAGAAATTTTGAGAATTCCTGGACGGGCGACGAAACTCGCCAATCACCTGAAGTGCGAAAAGCACTGGATTCCCAGTGCTTTTCAAGTGCGTCCGGAGAGGCTCGAACTCCCAACCCTCGGTTCCGAAGACCGATGCTCTATCCAATTGAGCTACGGATGCAAAATATTATTGAGAATCACACCTTCGTCACATGACTTTACCGATCTTATCCGCCAACGCAACACATGACCCTTGGCCAACGGAATGGACTGCCGCGTTCGATTGTACATGGCGCCGAAAAAATAGGAACCCTGCACGCTCTTGTCGAATGATTCCGCACAACAGAGGCTTCAAAACGGGTCGTCGTAGACCGATTGACAACACATTCCGTGCGTATTTCCTGACCTCGAGGGACGTTCTGAGCGCAGGTTCCTTAGGTGATTTTTGCCACGCAATGGCAACGATCAACACGGTGGTGGGACATAACTGCGGCGAGCATCCGTTGATTCGAACTTTGGGAAGGCCACACGGCCGACTGTTCACGCAGTTCTTGTCAAGCAATCCGAAATCGCTTATTGGGGTGGAGACGCCTTCACAATGGGATTATTCAATGTTCCAATGCCCGTGATCTCAATACTGACTTTGTCTCCGTCATTCAGCGTGAATGCATCCGGTGGAACAACTCCTGTTCCGGTCAGTAGAAACGCACCGCACACCAAATCATTCTCGCGAATCAGCCAGCCGATCAGTTCGTCAAATCCTCGCTGCATCTGATCGAGATCCGTTTGCCCCTGGAAAACGGTGACCTCTGCGCGGAGGATCGTCAGCTTAATCTTCGTTGCCGGTCGATCGAGGGGTTCTTCCGGAATCCATACGAATGGCCCCAATCCGCAGCACTGATTGTAGAGCTTGGCCTGAGGAAGATAGAGGGGATTCTCTCCTTCAATGTCTCGCGCGGACATGTCATTACCAATGGTGAAACCGACGTGAGTGCCACGCGAAGAAATGACCAGAGCCAACTCGGGTTCGGGGACACTCCAACCGCTATCGGCGCGCACGCGTAGCGGCTGATCAGGTCCGGAGACACGGTTGGCCGTTGCCTTGAAAAAGATCTCTGGACGAGGGGCGGTATAGACCTTGTCATAATGAGAAGCCGCAGCTTTCGACTCTTCCATACGCGCGACCTGGCTGCGTTTATATGTCACACCCGCTGCCCAGACTTCCTGCTCGTCAATCGGTGCCAACACTGTGACCAGTCGCGGGTCCAGCGGAGGTGCTTTTCGATCGACAAGAAAATTCGCCAATCCGATCGGATCGTTCGAGTTCAACACATCCATCAAGCATCGCATTCGAGCGACTTGCGTCAGATCGAGCAGGCGAAATGCCCCCTCCCTCTCAAGCAGAGCCACTCGAATTGATCCATCTGCAAGCTTCAATTTGGCGCGGTAATCCTCATGTGATGCACGTGGTGTGAACAAAATCCGATCTATATCAGCGCCAGCTTTAATTGCATGAGCTTTTAAATTAGTGGTTGTGGTCGTGTTGTCATCTATCAGCCATAGTATTGCCCTTGGAATCTCCTTCAAAATCTCCATCCAAGCCGCAAACATTTCGGGTGTTATTTTGTAAACGTTCCCAAAGGCCGCCATCACAAAAGCATGTTCGGGTAAATTAAACTCATCTCGCTTAGCCTCACGCACCGGCGTTTCGTCGCGGGTCAGCGG
>JBAXNF010000247.1:0-1989 GCA_037133935.1 bacterium | reverse complement strand
ATTTAAGGTGGTTCCTCTCACGGCCGATCCAGCGCTCGTGCGCAGTTTGGCCGAGCAATATCGCGGGCTTCCAAAAGTGGAAGGGGTCTCACTTGCTGAAGATGAGTTCCAAATTATTTCCACCTTGTCGGGCTTTGTGCGCACAGTCACCATTGTCATGTCGGTAGTGCTCTTAGGTGTTGCAGTTGCCCTCATTTGGAACACCATTAGAACCGCCATGTTCGCACGTCGACGTGAAATTGAAGTGATGAAGTTGGTAGGAGCCACCAACTGGTTTATTCGCGTTCCCTTCATGTTGGAAGGCCTTCTGCAAGGTCTCATTGGCGGTGTTGCGTCGTGTGGGGGGCTCTGGGCCCTGAATCGCGCATGGACAAGTGGAGTGGCTGGGTTCAAGCCAGGAACCGGAATCAGTGCACTGGTGGTTCCCGGTAGTTACGTCAACGGAGTAATGGTGATGCTGTTGGTCATTGGTGCTTTGGCTGGTGCCATTGGGTCGGGCATTGCAGCGAGCCGATTCCTTGATGTGTAAAGGAAGGGCTCTCCTTTCTGTCGCAATTCTCAGTGCTTTGGCGTTCACCTCGTGTGGTACGCGAGAAACATCACCGCAAAGTGCGCCTCAATGGAAGGCTGCCAGTGTTCCAGCAGTAAAAGGTGAAACACACGCATTGCCGAATTCCTTAATGGATCCATTAAACGACGGAACCTATTGGGCAGAAATTGCTCGTATTCAAAAAACGGGACTAGTAATTTTCCAGTTGTACAAAGCTCGCTTTGGCGCAACGTGTACTGCATGGGCCAAAGAGAATGGCATCGAAGAGGGTTGTCTCAACGATTATTCAGTAGAGAACAGCTATGAACGATTTGTGGTTGGTCTTGCTGAAAATGCTCGCATTTCGGTGGCTCAACAAGACATGCCCGGCAAGTCGTATCGCATCACTCAAGAAAACCTCCGTGCAGCGATGCAAGGTGATGTGAAGGGAGCTCCTCAAGACTATGAGTGGGTTCCCTTTCCCTTCCTGGTACATGTTGCCAACAAAGAAGTGGTGAGCGCTGAACAATTTTGGGTTCCGTAGCGGTAGTTCGTCTGCCAATACGCAGCAGCACAGAAGATTCAGGTAAAAAGGGGAATGACTTTTACCGATATTTTGTTCGACGTTTCTGATGGCATCGCCACCATCACCTTGCACCGCCCAGATGCGTTGAATGCATTCACTAACCAGATGGTGCGTGACCTCAAAGTTGCCTTCGACGAGGTCGATGGCAATGACGATATTCGTGCTCTTGTAATGACGGGCAGCGGCCGAGCTTTTTGTGCCGGAGCCGACTTGTCGAGTGGCGGCAGTACGTTTGAAAAGGGGGGAAGCGACATCACCGATAAAGGTGGTGTGGTGCGCGACGGCGGTGGCTTGGTCTCGTTGCGAATTTTTGAATTGAAGAAGCCGGTTATTGCCGCCATCAATGGCGCTGCAGTTGGCGTGGGCGCAACAATGACATTGCCCATGGACATTCGCTTGGCGAGCACGAAAGCAAAATTTGGTTTCGTCTTTGCAAAGCGTGGCATTGTTCCTGAAGCATGCTCATCGTGGTTCCTTCCACGGTTAGTGGGCATTTCTCAAGCTGCCGAATGGGTGTACACGGGTCGCTTGTTTAATGCTGAAGAGGCATTGTCGGGTGGTCTTGTGCGCAGCGTTCATGAACCAGAAGATCTGTTGCCAGCAGCTCATGCCATTGCACGAGAAATTGCCGACAACACGTCACCAGTTTCTGTAGCGCTATCGCGCCAAATGATGTGGCGCATGTTGGGCGCAAATCACCCCATGGAAGCGCACCGCGTTGATAGTCGCGGTATTCAAATGCGTGGGCGCAGTGCCGATGCCAAAGAGGGCGTGGTGAGCTTCTTAGAAAAGCGTGCTGCGGTATTCACCGACAAGGTGAGTGATGGACTGCCAGCTATTTTCCCCGGTTGGGAAGACCCAGAATTCTCGTGAG
>JBAXNF010000246.1:0-1992 GCA_037133935.1 bacterium | reverse complement strand
TTCACTATTGCTTCTACATTGCAACATATGTTGCAATGTAGAAGCAATAGTGAACTCACGAATAGGTGCTCCTACTTGACCATTGGTAATGAGCAAGCCAGAGGCCCCGGTGGAAAAGTCACCCGAAATTGGGTTGACACCTGAATGCAGACCCTGCACCATTTGAATGAGCACGCCATCGCTTACTTGCGCAATGAGTTCTTCTTGAGTAGCAGTACCAGGAACTAACTGCATTGCTAAACAACTCACTCCTGGTGTTCCACCAGTACGCACTGCACTGCCCGTGCTTTTTGTTTGGCCTCGACGTGCACTGTACGAGGAATGAAGAAATTCTTTCAACACGCCATTCTCGATGAGCACGTTACGACGCGCGGCCAAACCTTCACCATCAATATCGGTTGCGCTGTAGGCGAGCGAATTCGTCGGGTCGTCAATAAGAGTAACGAGCGGGTTTGCTACCGATTCACCTAAACGTTCAGCAAAAAAACTGCGCCCCTTTTGCACATTCTCGCCACTAAAACTGCTTGACAACACGCGCAAAAACTGCGCGGTGACATATGGGTCTAAAACAATTGTTGTTCGCTTGGAGTTTGGCTTAGTTGCACCTAAAAGTCGCGTTGCACGGTCGGCTGCTTCGCGAGCTGCACGTGCCAAATTGAAGTCTGTTGGAGTACGACCTACTGAAAAACCAAAACCTGTTTGAGTTTCATCGCCGTCATCTGCAAGTGTGCCTACAGAAACATAACAGCCGTTTTCGCGCCCATGGGCCCGAATGCCACTTGTGGTTGCGAAGGCGGTTTCACCATATGCATCGTCGTAGTTTGCATCGTCAATACGAATGCGAGAATCGGTTGCCAGGGTGAGTTTTTCAAGTTCTTTCGCAATGGCAATTTTCTCTGCTGTTGGAAAATGTGCAAGTTCTTCATTCCACAATTCCTGCGGCACTTTTTCTACACCGTCAGGATCTGCAAGACCAGCCCACTCATCGGCAGAACCAAATTGAACATTGTCACGCGCTTCCGCAAAAACTTCACTCAGTACCGACTCGTCTAGCGTTCCTGCATACGCATACCCAGTGCGACCCTCTTTGATCACCCGAATACCAACGCTTTCTGACTGCGCTGAAACAAAGTGTTCCACTTCACCTTCATAGATGCGGATAGAAGTTTCGCCGCCGCGAGAAATATACGCCTCTACCTGTTCGCCGGGCTTCGCTTGAGCAACAATGCGGTCGGCAAGATCTTGCAGCGCATTTCCTGAACTCATGCTGCAGTTCCACCAATGGTGAGTGACTTCACACGCAAGGTGGGTTGCCCATCGCCAACGGGCACTCCTTGCCCATCTTTTCCACATGTACCTGGGTTACCCATGGCAAAGTCGTTGCCGAGCATGTCGATATCGCGCAGTACCTGTGGGCCATTGCCAATGAGATTTCCCTCGCGTAATGGCTCGGTGATTTCTCCGTTTTCAATGAGGTATGCCTCAGTCATACCAAACACAAAGTCACCACTTGCGGTGTTCACACTTCCACCACCAAGTTTCGCAACATAAACACCATTCTTTGTTGCTTTTACAATGTCGTCTGGTTCCGAAGTTCCATTGATGACAAATGTATTGGTCATTCGCACCATCGGGAGATGCATGTAACTTTGCCGACGTCCATTGCCGCTTTGCAGATGGTTCTCTTTGCGAGCGCGCAAGTAGTCCCACATGTAGTCGGTGAGAATGCCATTTTCAATGAGTGTATTTTTCTGGCTGTGATGACCTTCATCGTCAATTCCTATTGCGCCCCATTCACCACTCATTGTTCCGTCGTCAATAAGGGTGACAAGCGACGATGCAACCATCTCGCCCACTTTGCCGCGATACACACTTGCGCCTTTGCCAACGAGGTCGGCTTCTAAACCATGCCCACATGCTTCATGAAAGAGAACACCACCGCTGCCTCGTTTGATAACAACTGGCAAAGCGCCTGAAGGTGCAGGGCGAGCC
>JBAXNF010000245.1:0-2033 GCA_037133935.1 bacterium | reverse complement strand
ATGGAGTACAAGAAATTTTAACAACAACGTTGGCGAGCAATCCGATGGATGCCAATATTGCGTATCTCGGCATTGCAACAAGTTCAACAGGCTTTGTGAAGCAGTCGCTCACCAAGAGTTTTGTGTACGGAGTTGGCGACGTAGTGCGCACCGCAGGCAACTCGGTAAAAGGTGTTGTTGGCGCATTGAACCCTATGAACTCGGTGCGGGCACTACGTGACTCGGGTGAAAATTTGGCGACGCGACCCACCACCGTGGTGGGGGCTAGTCAAATAGGCGGGCAACTAGGGAAAGACGAGGGCCTGAAGGCTGTCTTACTCCTTTTGGCAAGTGTCAACGTCTTTGTTGGCGTGTTTAATATGTTCCCGCTTTTGCCCTTCGATGGTGGCCACGCTGCAATTGCGGCATATGAGCGCGTGCGCAGCCGTCGCGGCAAGCGATACCGCGCCGATATCAACAAAATGATCCCGCTGACCACCATTGTTATGGGCCTCATGGGGTTCTTATTATTTGTTGGTTTGTACCTCGATATCACCCAACCGCTCTAAGACAAGCAATACTTTCTAGTAATGGTTGAACGTCGACATACCCGCCAAATTCACGTCGGCAAAGTTGCCGTGGGTGGATCCGCACCTATCACTGTGCAGTCCATGACCACAACGAAGACTTCAGACGTAGAAGGAACCTTGCAGCAAATTTATGCACTCGCTGCTGCTGGTTGCGACATTGTTCGTTGCACGTGTAATGAAATAGAAGCGGCTGAAGGTTTAGCGCAAATTGTTCCGCGGTCTCCAATACCTATCGTCGCCGACATTCACCACCAATACAAAATGGCACTCGCTGCTTTGGAAGCTGGTGTGCACGGGCTGCGCCTGAACCCAGGAAATATTCGTAAGCCAGAACACATTAAAGCGGTTGCGGCTGAAGCAAAAGATCGCAATGTTTCTATTCGCATTGGTGTGAATGGCGGTTCGCTCGACCCGTCGTTATACGAGAAGTACGGCGGGCTCACTGCTGCGGCAATGGTCGAGTCTGCATTGCGGGAAATTGCCTACTTCGATGAAGTCGGCTTTGACCTCATCAAAATTTCAGTGAAAGCTTCAAATGTTCCGCTCATGGTCGATGCTTATCGCGAATTGAGCAAGGTCACCGATGCACCGTTGCATTTAGGCGTCACCGAGGCTGGTCCTCCACCTGCTGGTTTGTTGAAAGCCACTGCTGGCATTGCCACACTTTTGCTGGAAGGTATTGGCGACACCATTCGTTATAGCCTCACCGCTGACCCTGTGGAAGAAGCACGTGCGGGTCGGCAACTTTTAGAAGCGCTCGGACTTCGTGAGCGTAAAAACGTAGATCTCATTGCCTGCCCTAGTTGCGGGCGAGCAGAAATTGATGTCATCGATGTTGCGCGTCGTGCCCAAGAAGCTTTTGCCGACAAACTCATTCCACTTCAGGTTGCCGTTATGGGGTGTGTAGTGAATGGCCCCGGTGAAGCACGTGAAGCCGATATTGGTATTGCTGCGGGCAATAAGCGCGGGCATCTTTTTGTGAAGGGTCGCAACGTTGCGGTTGTTCCTGAATCGGAAATGGTCGAGGCGCTCGTGGAATGGGCAACGTACATCAATGAGCATGGTGCTGAAGCTGCCATTGCGCGAGTTGATACCACCATTGCAGAGCGTGAAGCACTGAAAGATCGTTCTGCTCTGCTCGATGAACAAGGTGACGATGTGAATCATTCACACGATCGCATAGTGAACATTCGTAAGAATATTGCCAACTCCTGAAACGGCGTGACCATGTCGCAGTATTCAAGTCATCCTTTATTCGAATTTGAAGAGTCACAAACGGCTGTTATTAACCCGCCGATGCGCCGCAAGGTAGATAACTTTCCCGAACTTGCTGTTGCCTGTTGGTTTGGCGATGTTCAACGCAATCGTTTTGCAGGGCAAGAGCCCATCTACCGCATTCCTTTCGAACACGGCGATCATGAAGTGCACGTAGTGGAGCATCTGGGCAAACGCATTGCTGTATTC
>JBAXNF010000244.1:0-2051 GCA_037133935.1 bacterium | reverse complement strand
ATGCCCATATTGCGCTGGAACATCTCGACTACTTGTTCACTTTCACCTTTGCGCATGAGCCCAGTATCAACATAAACGCAAGTGAGCTGTGCGCCAATTGCTTTATGAACAAGTGCGGCAGCAACAGATGAATCGACACCGCCAGATAAACCACAAATAGCGCGTGCATTTCCTACTTGTGCACGAATTGCTGCGACCTGAGTGTCAATGATGGAATCCATTGTCCAGGTAGGAGTGCAGCCAGCGAGCTCGATGAGGAAACGTTCAAGAATTTTTTGTCCGTACTCAGAGTGCACCACTTCTGGGTGGAACTGCACTGCCCACACTTTGCGTTGTGCATTTTCCATTACAGCAATAGGTGCATCGGGAGTAGAGGCCGACGAAGTAAACCCTTCTGGCATTCGCGCAACAAAATCGAAATGGCTCATCCACACCGAATATTCAGATGGCAAATCATGCAACAGCGTTGAGGTCTCGTTATTGCGAGTGAACAGTGCACGGCCATATTCACCGCGGCCACCACGTGACACTTCGCCACCAAGTTGTTGCGCAATCACTTGGTGGCCGTAACAAATTCCGAAAATAGGAATGCCCAAGTCGTAAATGGCAGGGTCAAGCACAGGTGCACCTTCAACATGCACACTTTTGGGCCCACCCGACAGAATAATTGCCCGCGGATTTTTTCTCTGTACTTCACTTGCGGTTATGCGGTGCGGAACTATTTCTGAGTACACATGGGCCTCGCGCACACGGCGCGCAATGAGTTGGGCGTATTGAGCCCCAAAATCGACCACTAAGACGGTGTCATATGTATCAGACATCGTTAAGACCATAGTTCCCACTTGCCATGAGCGACCTTGCCGTGTGACGATGGCGGAGTGCCATCTGTCGCTTTTCCCTCATCAGTGTCTGCCAGCTCAGAGACACCCATCACCGACCCCATCTACACCTACGACATCGAGCGTGACCCCGGCGACTGCATTGGGCTGAACCCATTGCCCGGATGTGGGAAAGCCCCCACCCAAGCTGGTGACCGTGGTGGAAGTTTGCAGTACGCCACTTTCGGGCTCATCATTATTGGCCTTGTCATCGTTTTTACCGTCATCTTTCGCAATGTCATTCGAGCAGACAAGCGCAAGGCAACCGAGGTCGCTGACCCCAACCAAAAATGGTCACCTCGCGACTAGCAGAAGGTGCCACAGCCTGCGATCGCCTATAACGTAGGTAACGCAATAGATAACGCACAACGAATACAACTACAAACAACTCCTTGCGGGGTATGGGTGCAAGTCCCAACCGGCAGTCAAAGTCTGCGAACCCTTTCACTTCGGTGATTGGGCCGAATTGGTGGAACTCCAATACCGACGGTCATAGTCCGGATGGGAGCAAGGTGGAGGCATGACAAATAATGCGAGCACGCCTAGCGTGCGCGATGAACAATTCATGCGCCGTGCACTCAGCACGGCGTTGCAGGCGCGTCTCATTTCGCGTCCTAACCCATGGGTGGGTGCTGTTGTCGTTGCCGCCGATGGTTCCACCTATGAAGGCTGCACTTCGGCTCCTGGTGGGGCTCATGCAGAAATTCACGCCCTGCGCCGCGCAGGAGAAGCCGCTCGCGGATCCACTCTCTACACCACTCTTGAGCCCTGCTCACACACTGGTCGAACTGGCCCCTGTACCCAAGCCATTATCGACGCAGGCGTTCAACGTGTTGTTGTGGGAATAGTTGACCCCGACCCGAAAGTTGCTGGCACTGGCATCGGTGCCCTGCGTGCTGCCGGTATTGAAGTAGAACTTGGAGTACTTGCGGGCCAAGTGCACTCACAGCTCCTCCCCTACATTCATCACCGCACTACTGGCATGCCATTTGTAGTTCTTAAAATGGCAAGCACACTCGATGGTAAAACTGCGGCAGCAAATGGCACCAGCCAATGGATTACTGGAGCATCTGCTCGACAACGTGTTCATGAATTACGTGCAGAGAGCGATGCCGTCGTCGTTGGTGCAGGAACTATTCGCGCAGATGACCCTGAACTCACTGTTCGCGATGC
>JBAXNF010000243.1:0-2056 GCA_037133935.1 bacterium | reverse complement strand
CCGCCCACATTGTTCACTACAGCTGTAACTGCTGTTGGAGCTGGTGGTGGCGTACGAGGAGTTGCTTCATTTGATGGTGCAGAGTAGCCGCCCAGCCCAATGGAGTTTTTGGCAGCAACTTTGAACGTGTAGGCCTTGCCGAGTGTCAACTTCTCCACAACAACGGCTAGTTCTTCACCGTTAGAAGTAGCGGCATCGGAGCACTCGCCATCGATACATGACTGAACTTCGTAACCGGTGATATCGATTCCGCCATTGGAAAGCGGCACGACCCAGGTAACGCGAATGCCACCGGTGTTGTTGGCATCGGCCACAACACTGCGTGGCGCTCCGGGAAGGGAGCGTGGAGAAATGGCAGTAGACGCATCGGAATAAGCGCCAACACCTGCAATATTCTGAGCAGCAACTTTAAATGTGTACAACGTGCCGGTGATGAGTTCGTTAATTGAAACTGCGGCAATTTCAGCCGAATTGATTTGAGCAACTACCTCACATTTTTGTCCGGTGCAGGCCTGAACTGCATAACCAGTCAACGGTGCTCCACCAGTGAACTCTGGCGCACTCCATATGAGAGCAATAACACCTTCGTCGTTTGCTGCTGCTTCAACATTGGTCGGTGCATCTGGCACCACACGTGGAATTGCTGCATCGGAGTTCAGCGAGAACCCACCGAGTCCTACAGCATTTTTTGCCTGAACCTTAAAGGTGAATGGTGAACCAACAGCAAGACCAGTCACCGTGATGATTACTATTGTAGAAGCAGTGTGCCCAAATGGTTTACACGCATTTGAAGCGTCACAATACTCCACAACGTAATCGGAAATATCTACACCGCCATCATCTGGCGCAACCCACTTAACTACTACCCCACCCGTTGTGTCAGGTTCAGCAGTTGGCTTATCAGGTACGGAAGGCAACTTTTGAAGAGTTGCAGGAGCAGATTTTTTCGAATCCGGGCCGGGTCCAGCGTCATTTTTCGCTACAACAATAAAGGTATAAGACGTGCGTAGCGAGAGACCGCTGAGAGTTGCGCTCAAGGTATTCGTGGTTGACTCGGCTGCAACAGCGCAAGTTTCGCCGATACACGCTTTTACGATGTAGTCCTTGATGGTGTTTCCACCGTTATCGGTAGGTGCCGTCCATTGAACTACAACTTTTCCGTCGTTGTCGATACTTCCCGTGACACCGGTTGGTGCACCCGGAACAGTACGCGGAGTGATGGGAGCTGAAGGCGCTGATGCTTGGCCAGTACCGATGCCGTTAGTTGCAGCAACAGTAAAGGTGTATGTGGTTCCGTTGGTGAGACCAGTCACTGTTAACTGCGTAGCAGGGTTTGCATCATGCACAAAAAGAGTGCACTTCGTGTCGATACATGAGTTCACCACGTATGTGGTGATATCGCTGCCGTTGGCACTCGGGGCAATCCACTTGAGGTCAACTTTCTTGTCGCCAGGATCTCCTGTAACCGTAATTGGTTGGCCTGGCACCGTATGAGGAGTGCTGATTCCAGATACGCCAGACCAGGCACCTTGGCCAGCATCATTGATCGCTGCAACACGGAAGGTATAAGCAGTTCCCTTGTTTAAACCAGTCACTTTTACCGATGTCGCAGTCGAAGCAGTAGTCGCAGCAACAGTTGCTACATCAGAAAAAGCCCGCACCGGATGCACCGAGAACGTGACCGACTTAAGCGCGTTGTCCCCGTAACCGTAGAAGCCATAGAACCAGGCATCGTTCGCCTCGGTCTCAGACGAACTCCAGTAGTCGACAGAAGCAAAACTACCAATTACTGGTTTCTGCAGATACGCCTGAGTCAGTTCATCCTTCGAAGGCAAATACCAATCGGTTTTACCGCCACCTTGAAACGCACGAGCCACAGTTGCGGCTTTACCTGCAACGTTGCTCTGAGCAATCATTGCGGAAGTATTGGCATAACCAGCACCTATTAATTTTGACGTTGTTCCAATTTTTGATGTTGTATTTCCTGACCATTCACACACTGGATCTACGGTACTTGTGCCTGGAGTTCCACAATTAAATTGTCCAGCAGGTGTCG
>JBAXNF010000242.1:0-2070 GCA_037133935.1 bacterium | reverse complement strand
GCCGGAGCCTTGAATGAACCGAAGGCTCACCTTGGTGGCGGTGGACTTGTTTCTACTACCAGTGACTATTTGAAGTTTGCAGAAATGTTGCGTGGTGGTGGCGAATACAACGGCACTCGCATTTTGTCGAATCGCACTGTTGCGTTTATGGCTTCAAACCATTTGCCAAACAATGCTGACCTCACAGAATATGGTCGCCCACTGTTCGCAGAAACTGCATTCGATGGCGTTGGCTTTGGTCTCAGTGTCAGCGTCACGCTTGACCCTGTAAAAGCAAAAGTTTCCGGCAGTGTCGGTGATTACGGTTGGGGTGGCGCGGCAAGCACAAACTTCACCGTTGACCCAAAAGAAGATCTTGTGTACATGATCATGACGCAGCTGATGCCATCAAGTACGTGGCCGTTGCGTCCACAACTTAAGCAGTTGGTGCATCAGGCTTTAGTTGATTAGTGCGAGCTAACTGCTTTCTGAGAATCAGAAGCAGTACAACTCCACAACCAATAATTGCAAGCCCTTGTAGAAGATTGCCAGGAATCCAATACATAACGGTCATTATCAAGCCAACCACGATGCCAAAAGCGCCAGTAATCAAGTCTTCTGGTGCTCGCTCGCGTGAACCAAGCACAAATAACACTGCACCAATGCATATCGGTATGAGTCCGCCATATCCCATACTGAAAACATTTGCCAAGGTGATTGAACTGATAACAACAAGTAATGAACCTGATGCACGCGGAAGGAATGCAAACCCGATTTCCCTCATACCCATATAAATCAAACCGGCGCCACCGGCAAGCAGCATAAGACCGACTACAAGAAGGTTGTTATTGCCGCTCAAATTCATCATTGAGGTTGATGACATGATCGCTATAGGAACCGACACAGTTGTCATAACTGCACCAGAAAACTGTGAGCGTGACGCACGTACAGCGCCCCATGTTCCAGCAGCAACAGCGAGCATGCAAGCAGACCACTCTGACCGCATATTCGTCATATCAAGCAGAATTCCTGATGCAACAGCTATGGCAAGAACTGATGCGATCTCCAGCACTTCGCCCACTCGTTGTCTTTCATTTGTTGCACTAGAGAATTTGCGTGAAAAATAAGCAAGCACAGCAGCAACTACATACAGAAGCACAGCAATTCCAGCCTGCGGAACATTGACTACAAGACCGGCAACCATGAACCCAACACCAATGGTGATCAGAACGGCCGCAAGATACGACACCAGTTCGCGCGCTGTAACAGCGAGTATCGGCGCTTGCGCGACATCGTCAGCCTGTTCCGACGTTAGATGACCATCTAAAACCAATTGCTCAAGAATTTCACTCTGTGATTTGCGTTGTTCCATACAAGAAGTGTTGCACTTATTGAGGGTGACTTGATACCCAATTTACCACGTCAACAATTGCAGCATCAAGAAGCGGTGCAATAAAAGAGGCAAAGGTAACAGTCATATGGTTATCGTCGCGATAGACCAAGATGTTCCCCACCACTGTGGGGCAACCTACTTCGGTGCAGAACCATTGTCGTGTCCACAACACATGAACATTTGCTGAATCAAAGTCTTCCAACATCTGATGCATGTCATCGCGATAGGCAGAACTAATAATTGGGTTGCATAGTTGCACATTTGTGTAGTGCCGACTGAGACACGTCGGAACATCTTGGCCAGGATACGGCGTATCTTCTATCAATACTGGAGTAACACCTTCGGCTGTCAACTGGTCAACAGTTACCTGAAGTGCCGCCCGCCATTCCTTCTGCCACATTGGTACGCGCGTTGACGCTGACAACAACCGATCAAAGTGGGCCACAAAAACGACTTGAACGCCATCAATCACCATTTGCTTCAAGACATTCTCACGCCACGGTGCACATTCTTTGTAGATCTTTCCGAGCACCTTGCTATATGTCGGTATATCTACAGGTGGGCAACCTCGTTTTGTGTAACTAATCAATTTCCATTTGTGCTTGATTACAATTTTTTCAAAGGCAGGAAACCATTCAGCTGCGTGTGAGTCACCATACAAACCAATAATTGTTGACGAAGTTGGATCACCGTAAACG
>JBAXNF010000241.1:0-2115 GCA_037133935.1 bacterium | reverse complement strand
TCCCTAAAGATCTCACTCTCAAAATGGCTCTTTTCATGAAGCTTGACACGCTGGCGCCACCAGATTGCGTGTTTGCATCGAATACATCCGGCCTTCCGATCGCTGCAATGGCAGGTGTCACGATGCGGCCGGAAAATGTTATTGGTTGGCATTGGGCATCGCCAGCAGTTGTAATGCAAATGGCCGAGATCGTGATCACCAAGCAAACTGCCCAAAGTACAATCGATAGAACAATCAACATGGCCGTTGCCTGCGGGAAGCGACCAGTTATCGTTCGCGAGAACGCCCAGGCTTGGGGATTCGCCGGTAACCGAGTTATGGCGGCGCTCCTTCGCGAAGCGAGGCAGGTTGTGGCCGACGGTGTCGCCTCTGAGGATGATCTCGACCAATTACTAGTCGATGGGTGGGGATGGCCTGTAGGACCATTCAAGATGCTCTCTGGTGCCGCAGACGGATGGGGAGATCAGCGTGAGAGCAGTATCAAATACACGCAACGTATCTAAACTGACTTTTTTCTTTTCGGCTGGCAGTTGTCAAGTAATTGCGGTAATGAACGTCTCAAGTGCTTTGATGTGCTCTGCTGGCGTCTCGAAATTTGTCCGAGGCTGTCCAAGGAATTCCGCCCCAGTGGACATCGCACGCATTGAAAAATGAGTTCCACCGTTATCCGCCCAAATATCCCGGTCGGACGCCCACCCCTTAGGACCTTTTGTGAATGGAACAATTACCTCCATCGGGAACTTGTCAACTGTTCGGCCCTCGGCTTCAAGCATTAGTCGAAGTTCATCCGCCTTCGCCACTATTTTTTGATCCGAATTACCAAAGATAAAGCCATCGCCAATACGAGCGGCACGACGGAGTGCGGAAGTCGAGTAGCCACCAAACCAAATCGGAATCTGGCGATTCGGTCGGGGCGCAATGCTGGCACGGTCGACGCGATGGTACTCACCTGTGAAGTCGATGAGCGGATCCTGCCACAATTTCCTAAGTAGGTGTACCTGTTCCTCTAGACGTTTGCCCCGATATGCAAAAGGAACGCCGAGGGCTTGATACTCGACATAATTCCAACCAGTGCCGACACCCAGACGCAGCCGCTCGCCAGAGAGAATGTCTATTTCGGCAGCCTGCTTTGCAACGAGCGCAGTCTGACGCTGAGGCAACACGAGCACACCAGTGCTGAGAATAATCTTCGTCGTGACAGCAGAAAGAAAGCCAAAAAGCACAAAAGGCTCATGAAACGCGTCACGATCCGTGTACAACAGTGGGAGTGGTGGATCACGGAACTCGTGTGTCGCACCAAGAATATGGTCGTAAATGGTGATGTGCGAGTAACCGAGATCCTCGGCTGATTGTGCGAAATCACGAATAGCAATGGGGTCGTTTCCGATTTCACTCGTTGGGAAAACAGCCCCGTACATCACCTTGATTTACTCCCTTTCAATCATGTAACATGACGAAATTGATTCCAAATCCAAGTTAGAATTGTAGCATGATTTCGATTTTGGTCTCATTAAAAGAGCCTCTGAACAAATGAAAATTGAATGTCAACAGTGATCTCACAAAAATCGCGCGGACCACGATGGCAGCAAGTGCTTGATGTTGCTATCGCTTGCTTTCACGACAAAGGATACGAAGGCACTTCGCTTCAGGAATTGGCCGATCAAGTGGGGATGCAAAAAGGAAGCATATATCACTACATTCATTCCAAAGAAGATCTTCTTTATGAAGTCATAAATAAAGCACACCAAGTTGCGATCGAGTTGATCGATGAAACAACGTCGCATACAGATCTCGAACCGTTGCAAAAAATTGAAATCCTGGTGCGCAGTATGATTACAAGGAGCATCGAGATGTACCCGTTGGCATCCATTTTCTATACTGATGTCCGTCATCTCCATCTGGATCGGCGTCGCGAAATCTACAAAACGCGCGTAATTTTTGAACAAATGTACTGCGACCTTATCGAACATGCCCAAGTTGCTGGTCAAATAAGGACTAACGCTCCAGCGATGTTATTGACGCAAGTATCCCTCGCATCAATTAACTCACTGCAAGCCTGGTACAACCCTTCGCACTCAATATTTGAGCCAATGATCACCGCCGACACCTGCGTTG
>JBAXNF010000240.1:0-2120 GCA_037133935.1 bacterium | reverse complement strand
GCGGGGGGAAATGTGCGATGGCAGTTGCGACTATTACGTGTGGTCTTGTGGTGGGTTCAAGTTCCGCTGCGCATGCTGCAGGAACTGCAGTTGTGGTGCCGCCAGCAGTAGTGCAAACCACATGGCGAGAACCACAGTTGCTCACAAAAGATGCACGTCCGAGATTTGATGCAGCGAAAACTATTGCAGGGGAAGCACTGATTGCAATTGCCACTTTTATTGAAGTACCAACTGCAGAAAATTTTGCCCAATTTCAAATTACTCGCGCGGCATTAGTAACTCGCGTTGCTGCTCGCGTTAATGAGTCGCGTGCGGCAATGTTGGAAGCCTGGTCGCAGGCGTCGTTAAAACACCAGACGGCACTCATTGCTGGTCTCACAACTTTGGGTGTTGGCTATGAGTATGGTTCTGATAATCCGAAAAAAGGACTCGACTGTTCTGGGCTCGTTGCCTATGCATGGAATAAAGTAGGAATTGCTCTGCCATTGCAGTCGAAACGGCAATGGGAATCTTCTCGCGATGTAGAACAAAAAGATGCTCTGCCTGGTGACGTCGCTTGGTATCCGGGTCACACCATGATGTACCTCGGGGTGGGTGATGCGGTGCTGCATTCGGCACGTGAAAATTTAGGTGTGCGTCTTGGTCGCATCAACTGGAAACAAATTCCACGTGTTAAATTTGGGAATCCAGAAGTTTCGCTTCTGTCAGTGAATCGGACCGCTGGCGTCTTTTAACGATGGCGATTGGCGCCCAGTGCGTTGAGCAATAATTTCTGCACAGATGGAAATAGCGGTTTCTTCAGGCGTTCTGGCACCAAGGTCGAGACCTATTGGCGACATGAGCCGAGTGAGGTCGGTGGGCGAGGTGACCCCTGCAATAGCGAGTCGTTCTATTCGTTTCGTGTGAGTTTTGCGCGAGCCCATGACCCCGATGTACCCGGCTTTTGTACCTAATGCACCTTGTATAGCAGGCACATCGAATTTTGCATCGTGCGTAAGAACGCACACCGCATCGCGCGCAGTGAGTGACTTGCCGTGACTTTCAAAATAAGCGTTTGGCCAGGTAACAACAACCTCATCGGCCATGGGGAAACGTCGTCGAGTAGCGAAAACCTCCCGCGCATCACAAACGGTGACGTGGTAGCCAAGAATTTTTGCTACTCGTGCAAGTGCCGCTGTGAAGTCGACTGCGCCAAAAATCCACATGTGTGGGGGAGGTGCAAAACTTTCCACAAATATTTTCACCATGGGTGTGTCGTCGAGATCTTCGGGGGTTGTTTGGCCGTCAGCACCGTAGTGTCGAACACCAGTTGTGCCAGCCTCAAGTTCGCCTAGCGTGTCGCGAGCAATAATGCGGTTGAGTTCAATATTGCCAAGCGAACCAATTGGGGGGAGTTGTGGAGAAACAATGAGCCATGATCCAACGTGTGGGCCTTCAATAATTGTTGCGAGCCCAACAGGAGTTTGCTGTGCTGTTCGCTCGGCAAGTGACTGCACAGACGAATTGGCAAGATATGCATCGAGCGGCTGTATGAAGAGATGAATGATGCCGCCACAAGTGAGACCAACGGCAAAGGCTTCATCGTCGGAATAGCCAAAGGTGATGATGCCTGGAGATTTTTCGCCAGCCAAAATGGCAAGGGCTTCACTCACTACTGCACCTTCAACACAACCACCACTCACTGAGCCCACTACTTCACCGTTTTCGGCAACAGCCATTGCGGCCCCCGGCTCACGCGGGCCAGAGCCTTCAACATCAATTACTCGCGCAACGGCAACACGTAAGCCACGCTGATGCCATTGTGCGAAGTCGTTGAAAAGTTCACGCATAGATACTCAAAGTGTACGGACTGAAGGAATGGTCCGGATTGTGCTATTCCAAGTTCGCGATAATTCTGCACAACTCATTTAAGGCATCTACAGAGTGGCCTTCTACAAAGTCGTCGGTGTGGGCGAGTGCGGCGGCCATGCCCTTTGCTAGGGGTGCATAGCCAGGGGTGACCTTCAGCGGGTTCACCCAAATAATGCGATGAGCAACTCGGTGAAGGCGTTCCATTTGTGCCGACAACACTTCGGGGTCGCCACGGTCCCAACCATCAGAGAGCACCACCACAATGGAGC
>JBAXNF010000239.1:0-2133 GCA_037133935.1 bacterium | reverse complement strand
TGTGGCGATAACGAACACAGTGCATCTGCGCCACCCACTCGTGCAACAAGTTCAACAGTTGCGAGCACCACATCGCCTACATAACAATGACCACGCAAGCGTTCGGGCGACCAACCTGGACGCAACACTTGAATGGGCTCTTCATATTTGTCGTTAGTGGGGTGCAGCGAGTCGCCGTACACCATGTCGCACGTGGAAGCCCTCAGCCACTTTCCCATTTCTGTGCGGAATTCTCTTTCAAGCTTGCAGTACGCAGGAACAAATGCGATGTAGTGCCCAATGCGTCGAGACGAGGTGGTCATGTGGCAACTCGTTTGATGCGGGAACGAATTCTGCGGGGCAAGTGGCGATAGAAAAATCGCAACGGGCGTACCCACCAATGGTGAACCCATACCTTTTGTTCTTCGGCAGACTTGTACGTGGGGAATTTGTAGGTCTCGACGAGAATTCCACTGAGTAGGTGATACTCACGGCAACGCCGCTGGGCCATTTGGCCAAGAACAGCATCGGTTTCATCAAGTTGCTGAAGAAACTCTTTCATGTCGTTCTCGCTTGGCGCCACAGCAGTGAGCCTAGTGCCGCTATTCTTGGGTACATGGAACGACCCGGCAAGTTCGAACATACGCGCTATCTCGGAGACAAACGCACGCAGCTTGTTTACGACGTCGATAACTGGAGCGACCCCGACATCATCAACGACATCGTGGCAAGCGAAGTGGGTTTATGTTTTGGGCCAGATACTGAAGTAGAGGCGCGTAATCGTGGCTACACATTGGCTACTCCGGGTCAAACGCGTCGTATGCGCGCCCCACGCGCCTAACTTCTTATGGCTGCAGGTGAAAGTTCTGGTGCAATCAACACAATGTTGATCAACTCAACATTTGCGTCGAGTGGGCTCACACTTTCCAGTTATTTCGCACGACCTAACGGCGTATTTGGTCCGCTTCCTGGGGTTATTTTGTGTCACGGATTCCCCATTGGGCCACTCGACGCGCGTCAGTCTGCAGGCACTTTCCCGCAGGTCATCGACCGCATGGCAAATGAAGTCGGGTGTGCAGCACTCACATTCACATTCCGTGGTTGCGGTGCAAGTGAAGGCGACTTTTCTTTGCAAGGTTGGGTTGACGACCTGCGAGCAGCAATTGACCACTTGGTTGCTATTGGCAATGTCGACAGCGTGTGGTTGGTAGGTACCAATACCGGAGCATCGGTGGCATTGTGTGTTGCAGCCGATGATCCGCGCGTCAATGGTTGTGTATCGCTCAGTGGTCGAGCCGACTTCGACGACTGGGCCGAGCAGCCACGTCGCTTCTTGGAACATGCACGAGACATCGGGGCTATTCGTCGTGCGGGGTTTCCGCAGAACTTCGATGAGTGGAGTAGGGAACTGCGAAGGTTTCGTCCTATCGACGCGGCGGGTCGTTTTGCACCGCGGCCACTCATGGTGTTACATGGCGACGACGATGAAAGCGTGCCAACAGCCGATGCTCGAGCATTAGCAGAGGCACACGGCTCTGCAGAGTTGCGCATTATTGCTGGAGCGGGGCACAGGTTGCGTCATGACCCGCGAGTACTTGCTGTGTTGTTTGGTTGGCTCGATCGCGAAAGGTCGCGACTCGCATCGTAATTACTTGGCGTAGCCCTCAATATGAGTGCTGTGCCATTGCCATGCTGTTGCAATGATGTCGTCGAGGGAATACTGAGCGTGCCACCCAAGGGTCTGTGCGGCAAAAGCAGGGTCGGCATACACCTCAATGGGGTCGCCAGCACGTCGTGGTGACATGACATACGGAACTTGACGTCCTGAAATTCGTTCGGTTACCTGAATGACCTCGAGCACTGTTGTGCCCTTGCCCGTACCCACATTGCACGATGTTGTGGGCTTGCCGTCGGTGAGATAGTTGAGGGCCTTCACATGCGCATCGGCAAGGTCAACAACGTGAATGTAATCGCGAATGCCTGTGCCATCACGGGTGGGGTAGTCGTCGCCAAAGACTTCAAGTGCATCTCGTTTACCAAGAGTTGCCTTCATTACTACTGGCACAAGGTTTGTAGTGACAGACCAGTCTTCGCCAATGAGCGAATCGAACGAGTCGCCCGCAGCATTGAAGTAGCGCAGGCTGACAGAACGTA
>JBAXNF010000238.1:0-2169 GCA_037133935.1 bacterium | reverse complement strand
TCACCCAACTGCCCGCGTTTCCACAGCGCACATCGAAGGTAGAGGCCACGCCCGACATTTTGAACTGCAGGGTTGTGGTGCTGGTCGTTCCCGTTGCAGGGTCGGTGCCACTGGCCAACACATCGGTTGCTGCACCTTCTAAGCAGCCCACCGAATCGCAACTAATGCCATCTTGAATAGCTCCTGTTGACCCGGTGAGGTTTGCACTGAAGCCCGACGACGCTGGGTCGCTGGCTGCGAGGCTCCACCCGTCAACATTCACGTCAACACGTACCGAGGCACGAGCTACTTTCGCCGTTGTTGTTGCGGTTTGTGGTGCTGTTGTAGCTGTTGGCTTCAACGTGCTCGACGTTGTCTTCTTTGCTGTTGTCGTTGGGCCACCAGCGACTGAAGTAGTGGTGGTGGTTGCTGCAGTGCCGGCATCGAGTGCACGGCTAGCTGCATCGGGCAATCCGCCCTTCACTGCGGGAGCCTTCAATGCATCGGGAAGTGGGTTTTCTACCTTGGTGCTCGCGAGTTGACCATCTTCAGTTTTGGTGGTCTCTTTACCGTTGGTGCCCACAACTTTGCGTTCTACCTGCGTGTCGGAAGTTTGTGTGACTACTTCGTAGTTGGTGTTTGCATCAACACCGTCACGGCCTGGTGTACGCACCTCAACTGCTGCAGCATCGGCGTTTACATCGACCGTTACTGGAGTTCCGTTTGCGCCATCAACAACAATTTGCACGGAATCACCAGAAGAGGTGACCGAGTTGTTATCGCCGTTTGACGAACCCACCAAGTTGCCATCGGCAAGTGTAAGTACTACTTCTGGGTTGGTTGTTGACACAGCATCGCTTGAAAGGCTCACTGTGGTGTCGGCAGACCCTGGTGTTTCAATTTGTACTGCAACCTTTGAGGTGATTCCCGAGATGCGCGTTGCCGAAGGCAAGGTGAACTTTGCGGGCTTGTCATCGGGAATGGAAACGATGTAGTCAGTAGGCGCGTCGGTTGCGGGGCCAGCAGCAGAAGAACGCAATGGGCGCACGCTGCTATTGCCGATTTCATTTGAGCCCGGTGTGAGCACGCCATCGGCAGTTTCAATTTTCCAGTTTGGCAATGCGGAACGCACAACCAAAAGCGACTTTTGCACTGCACTCTTATCGCCGCAGAAGGGGCAAGTAGCCGACGCACGAGTGTCCATTGAAGTGATGTCAATATCTTTCGACTTTCCCTTCCATGCATTCGGGTCGTTGTTTGGGTCGGCCCCAGCAAATGAAAACTCCCACGTGCCTGCAGCAAGGTCTACCTTGACGAAACGATCTTGGCCAGGCCAGTTGGAGTCATAAATTTTGATCTTCGCTAAATCGGCAGTTTCGTATTCAATGGCGTACGGCAATACTGCGTGCCCGCCTTCATCGGTATACACACCAAGGCTGTAACCAACAATCTTCTTGGCGAACGATGCTTCAAGTGCAGCAACTTTTTCTTTTATCGATTTCTTTGCCCACTGGTTTGTTTCGTCTTGTGTTTCTTTCAAGAACTGAGTAGCAAATGCGCGCATAATGCCGTGCGTTACATCACCTTGATTCAACAGCTCCACCGAGTTCGGCTTCACAGCTTGCGAGAAACGCGCAGCAGCCAACACAGCAAAACCTTCACAGTGACCCGCGGCGCGTGAGTCGTTCACCATGCGGGCCCATGCAGCAGCTTCGGCTGTTGGCTTACATGGGTCGGCTACACCGTCAACACAAATGTCGGGAGTTGCACCAAACATCGAGACAAGATCTGTTTCGCCAAAAACTTCAGGGCTTCCTGCAGAACCAAAGTTAGGGAATGCAAAACCGTTGGGGTTCGGAGCAAGACCAGTGTCTTGCGACGTGCCCGTTGCTTCCGGAACCGTTACATCGGGACCCGCTGTTGAAGCTCCCCCACCACCGCCACCACATGCAGCTAAGACGACAAGAGAAGCTGTGGCGATCACCTTTAAATTGAGTTTCATTTTCATACCATAGATCAAAAAGAATCTTTGCGCAGGTCGCATAGCGCCTGAAGGTTCACTTCCCCCCGGGCCGCAACCGGAGTACGCCGCTCGGAATGGCTGAAGTGGCAGAGGTCTCGGCCAAAGGCATCGGCCATGTGCACACCGGCTTCTTGGCAAATCAGGAGGGAAGCCAAATAGTCCCAGAC
>JBAXNF010000237.1:0-2208 GCA_037133935.1 bacterium | reverse complement strand
GAGTGTTTCCTGCGATGAGTCGGTAGAGAAGCCTGTCTGTCATCGAGCTCCCTTTGCCATAACAGACAGCTTCTTTTCAAGAGGTTCAAGGCTATTAACCGTATCCAATGGAACGCGAGTCTTGTGGGCTAGGTCGAGTGGCAGTCCATTTCCTATTTCCGACATCGCATCACGTCGAAGTGATCGTAATTCACCAAGTAGTTCAGTGGCTACGGTTTGCGCATCGTTATCGGCAGAATTGGGGACGCGTTTTTGAATTTCGTTTCGTAGCCGCTCAAATGATTCGACGGCCATTTTTTCAAAAGCTAATTCTGCTTGCTTACTTTTGCTTTCTTGTTCTGCAATTTCGTTTTCTTCTTTTTCAAATCGGCGACGTGCAGATAGGGGAAGATTAATTTCTGAATCATCGCTTCTTTTATTGGTCAAGCCACCAACATCTCTCGCATCTGCGAGAAAACTACATGACTCAACCCAACATTCAGGCCAAGACTGAAGTCGCGACAGATCCGCGACCGAGTTTTCCCGATCCTGAACCGCGATGCTAACTGAGTCCATTGATTCCTTATGTGTAACGATCAGCGAGTCGAATTCTTGCCTTCTCGATTTTTCAGCAACAACTCCCTCGTCAAACTCCCTTACTATTTTGTAACCGTTGCGTCTGTGGGATAAGAACCGGCATAAAGTACAACTTCCTCTGGGCGATCGAGATAGCCGCCGAGTTGCGCGTCATTGACCGCCACCTGTAATAGTGCAACCGCATTGTAGTGTTCGGTTTTTATCCAATACATCCATCCGAAAAAACCTGTAATGCTGCCAAGAAGAAGGACACCTGCGACTGCTGAAATAATGACAAATCGTAACCGCAAATCTTCGCGGCTTTTGATAGAGCCCGTGGCCTTGCGCAATCGTTCTTGAAGGAGCTCACGAAAGACCAAGTCGTCCAACTCCTGGCAGCATCGCTGAACCTCAGCCTCGCTACGACGGACATCGGTAATCCATTTGGACTCACTTTTTTTATCAGGCATGTGATCGCATAAATATTCTAATTGGCAGCATTCGATGGCAAATGTAGCACGTGTTCTATGCAGATTCTCACAGACAAGGATCCACTCAAATGCCAGAGCTAATCGTAGGTAAATCTTCTCGATAACAGAATGAAGTCCTTGTTTTGTAACAATAGAAAGAACCATCGGACAGTCTTGCAGTTGACTCATACATTCTTTAGCAACAGAGGCACACTCCTCAAGACGTTGCCTTAGGTCGACTAATTCTTCGCAATGGAGGTGCGTGAACTCGTTCGATGCAGCATGCCTAGTCTCGATATCCTGTGCGAGAGATTCAGCACGAAGTGTAATGTTGCGAAGCGTGACAGCCACCTCTGCTCCACGTGATGCGACGACGAGCTCACTTGGAATCTTGGCCTCCCAGTCAGGATTCACGAGTTCGACATGCAATTTTACAAGCATATCAAAATCAGCATTTTGAAGAGCGCGCTGAATAGCCGCACGAAGTTCTACTAATCTCGCGTCTTCATGAGAAGTAAGATTTGTGACCCATACCTGCTTGGTTGGATCATGATAGCGCATGGAGCGCAGGACCTCAATTTTTTGGGATATAGGGGCATGCTCCAGAGCCATTCGACGCAACCGGTCAATTCCCCTGCTGAACGATTCTAGCTCTCTTTGGGCAGTCTCCATCATTGAGATTGCACAAGTGTCAATATACGGAAGCTCCGCCACGTCATAATCAGCCAACCACACCTGAATGCTTGGCCAGTGCAAATGGTTCTGTAAGTTTATTCGCGCTGCAATTATGAAGAGATCTGGATCATGGAAGCCCAAAGCCTCATCGCGTAACCCGCGAAATAGAAGCTCATCCGCCTCGTGAATAGCGGCGTTGATCGCATCGACTGCATCTCGTAACTCTGGCAGCAAATCACGTATAGCATCCGCACCAATCTCATCCCTTCGATTGGTTGCAGCCTCCAGATTATCCGCCAACCTGCGGTAGGGTGCCAGACGAGAGTAAGTCATTACAGTCATAGTTTGATCCGTTCGTGTTGACAACAAAATGCTATTTCAAAGAAAAATATCTAATCGTGAAAATAGTTAAAATATTTACCAAAACAAATAAACGCCAAGCCAGTTGCCACTCGTAAACATAATTCCTCCATGCGCACTCTCGGTGCCGAATCAATAAGCTCTACTT
>JBAXNF010000236.1:0-2241 GCA_037133935.1 bacterium | reverse complement strand
TACGTTTGCTTGGGCGATCATCGTCGTAATCAGGCAATGTTTCAACGGGTGCCATTGTTGCGGGCATCACGGTGGTGCGCGGCAAAATTTGTGTTGTTGAAGAGTCGCCTTGAACTGGCGCCATGATTGTTGTCGCTTGGTCAAGGGTTGCAGAACCAAGTGGAGCTTTTCCTGAACGCACCCGAGCTTCGTCAACAGCAAGCGTTGGCTCGCCATTCATGAACCTGCGCAAGTCATCACGCAACTGCTCTGCGTTGTTGTAACGCATGTCGGCATTCTTCGTAAGACACTTCGCAATAATTGCTTCCAGCGCCAACGGCACATCAGCTACCAAGTCGCGCAACCGCGGCGCAGCTTCATTCACTTGCTTGTATGCAGTTGCAAGAGCTGAATCACCAGCAAAAGGTGGCTTTCCAGCAACAAGCTCATACAGAACAACACCAAGCGAATACAGGTCTGAACGAAGGTCCAAGCCTTCGCCCTTTGCTTGTTCCGGAGAAAAATACGTCGCGGTGCCCATCACAGCACCGTCTTGAGTAAGTCCACCTTCGTGACCTGCATCAAGTGCACGTGCAATACCGAAGTCCACAACTTTGATTGCGCCGTCTTCGCCCAACAAGATGTTTGCAGGCTTAATGTCGCGGTGCACAACATTGTTGCGGTGCGCATATGCCAACGCATTAGCAATGGCTGCACCAACGCCGGCTGCAGAAACAGATGTCATGCGGCCTTGGCGGCGCAATGCTTCAGACAAGGTGCGACCCTTCACGAACTCCATGGCCATGAAATAGGTGTTGCCGGTTTGGCCCCAGTCGTAGACGCCCACGATGTTCGGGTGGTTCAGGCCAGCAACGCTCTGGGCCTCGCGGCGAAAACGCTCCACGAAATTCGGGTCAATGGCGTGCTCCGGGAACAGAACCTTGACGGCCACGTCGCGGTCGAGCAGCAGGTCACGGGCCAGGAACACGTCGGCCATTCCGCCGCGACCGATACGCCGAGAAATCTCGTAGCGCTCGTTAATGACTTGAGGATTCTGGTTCGACATACGGCTCTTAGAGGTTACCCGTGCTGCCTATGGGGCTGCGGGCAGAGCCAATGCTGCATTCAGCACATCGCGGGCAACGGGACCTGCCAAACGCCCACCAGTACTGGCGCTCACGGCATCATTCACACCTTTAATAAATACTGAGACAACGAACCGCGGAGCCTCGACCGGGGCAAAAGCGGTGATCCACGCATGAGAACGCTGTTTTTCACCTTCGGAGTTCAACTGCGCTGTTCCGGTCTTTGCCGCAACGGATATTCCACCGTTCAACTGCAAACAACATGCAGCGGTTCCTGATTGCGCCACCCCCGTCATCAGTTGCGTCATGGTTGCTGCAGTGGCAGGAGACATCGGTGTCTTCCATGCCTCTGGCGCAGTGGTGCTCATCACGGTTCCGTTACGAGTGAGCGTCGAATCAATTACATGTGGCTTCATCATCACGCCACCGTTCGCAACCGTGCCCGCAATCATCGCCATATGTAATGGAGTCACTTGCACTTGGCCCTGACCAAAACCGTGAATTGCTAACAGCGCCAATGAATCAGCGAAGTCTGCTGCAATGCCACCAAAGGTGCTTGCTGCTGCACCCGGCAAATCAAACGGAATACGTTCATCAAATCCGAACCTGTTTGCACCGTTCACCATGAGGTCTGGGCCAATGGCAACAGCAGTCTGCGCAAACGGAATATTGCAACTGCGGCGAAACACTTCAGCCAAGTCACCTCCACATACTTTCTTGCCGTAGTTACGAATCGGCTTCTTTGTATTAGGCGGAACCCACGCGCGTTCATTCTTGAACACGCTCATCATGTCGATCTTTCCTGTTTCAAGACCAACCGTTGTTGTCACAATCTTGAATGTCGAACCTGGCATGTAACGCTCTTGATACGCATTCGCCAACAACGGCTTTGCAGCATCTGATTGCAACGTATTCAATGTTTCGTTCACCACGTTGCCATTATGTGATGCAATCAAGTTTGGGTCATACGACGGGTTCGAATACATGGCCAATACTGCACCGGTCTTTGGGTCAAGTACCACAACAGACCCTTCGCGATTTCCCAGTGCCTTCTTTGCCGCAGCCTGCAAGTCCGCGCGCAATGTCACATGCACACTTCCCGACACATCATCTTTCGAAAATAAACCACCCGTGGCTTCAAGTTGTTGCTGCGCCGTAGTTCCCTTCAACACAGCAG
>JBAXNF010000235.1:0-2257 GCA_037133935.1 bacterium | reverse complement strand
TTGTGGTGGTCAGCCATGTTTCGCCCATTAAGGCGGCAGTTGCATGGGCACTTGGTGTAGGCGTGGAAGTGTCGTGGCGTACCGCGCTCGACCGTGCATCTATGACAACTGTCAGGCTCGACGCGAAGCATCCTGCACTGAAAACCTTTAATGTCACTGTGTGAAGTGGTGAGTCGGTCTGTAAGCGGGATTCTGTTCGCCGAAGCGAGGTGACCATCCATCTTTGCGGTCTACCCGAGAAGTACCCGAAGGCGAGCGAGCAGCTCATCTTCTCTGCATGACCTTGCTTCAAGTGGGGTTTGCCAAGCCGTACAAGTTGCCTCGCACGCTGGTGCGCTCTTACCGCACCGTTTCACCCTTTCCCACAAAGTTGCCTCCGCGGGTGGTCTACTTTCTGTTGCACTTTCCGTGAGGTCGCCCCCACCTAGCTCGCGCTAGCACTTTGCCCTATGAAGTCCCGACTTTCCTCGACACATAGGACATGTGCCGCAGTCACCCGACCGACTCACCACTCAAAAGTGTACGAGGTTTATTGGGGAAGTGGTGTTGGCTTTATGAGCATTTGGCGTATTCATACGCCATTGAGTTGAGGCTTGGTGTTTCCATGTTCAGCGTGGTTTTGTTGCCTGCTGCATTGCGCTTGCCAAGGGCGACAGCGATGGTGCCGAGTGAACCAAATGGGCCAGGCACAGCTGCTGGGTTCGGCTTGCCTGTGTCTTTGTTTGTTGACGGGCCAATGCCAGCAATGCCAGGGTTGATGGCTTGGGCAAGAACTGCTGCGTGGCGAGATTCTTGCTCGCCAATATTCATTGCTGCTGCGCGCAACTTTGGTTGAGAGAGCATTGACACGTAGAACTGGTATGTTTCGGCAGCCAAAGTTTCGAGGCCAAGAGCTAATGCCATTACATCGTCGAGCGGAGTATCGCTTGGTGCAATGCCAGTATCTTTGTTTCCCAAAATCAGATCGAGTGCTGGGTTGATATAGAGCTTGTTAATTTGCTCGTTGGCGCATTCAAAGGTTTCACCTTTTGCCTCGGTGATGATGCCACTCAATGCTTTGGCATGCGCTTCATGGTCGGCCTTAAACCTGTTGACCACGGCAGCAGTGCCTGATGCGCTACCAGTGAAGAGACCGAGAGCCAATACTTTTTTATAGGTGTCGATGGCGTTGAATTCAAGTGAAGTGGCAGTGCGCAAGAGCACTTCATCGGTGGGTGCCCCTTCGGGGAGCCCTGTTGTGGGTGGCACTTCACCAATGCGCGGGAATGCGCCCTTTGGGCTCTGTAGGCCTTTGCCGCATGCCGCAAGAAGTGTTGTGGTGGCAATTGCGAAGCCGCCTGTGAGAAAAAACCGACGGCGGTTGACTGGGGAATTCATTTCGAAGTTGTTCGCGTTCATGGTGAGTCCTTAGAAGATCTGTTCTACGCCGGGTAGGTCTTGGTGTCGAGTGGTTCTGCAGCATTGTCGAGGATGTCGCCGAGGTCTTTTTTGCCGGCAAAGCCAGCGAGTACGGCAGCATGACGACCCTGTGTGGAAATGATGGATGCTACAAGTTGCGCTCCGTCGGTGCCCGTAATGGTTCCGAGCACGCCGAGGTGAGTTTTTACAAGCGAGTTCTCTAATGAGAGAAAGGTGCCCGCAAGTTCGGTATCGGAACCAGATGATGCAGCTGTCACGAACGCCGTGTAGAAACTTGCATTTTGTGTGGTAGCCGACGAGCGACCGAGAAGCCCTGCCAAAGACTGTGCGTAGGCAAGATGGTGCCCTCCAAACATGTCGCAAACTGTTTTGAGATCTTTCCCGGCTGCAGCTGATGCTTTTGTGTAGAGCGCAGTCATTGCAAGTTCGATTCCATGAGCAAACTGCAAAACGGCGATGTCGCTCTTTGTCGGTTGCTTTGGCGGGGCGGTAGTGGTGGGTGCGCTCACGCGGGGTTCCTTTCGCATTCTTTAACAGGTCAAATTTATGTCCATCACAGTATTTCAGACTGGGTCGATTTCCGAACTAAGGAAAGCCGTTCAACTTTAGAAGTCAAGAGCAGAGAGGTCGGGGATCCAGCCCTGTGAACCCCTCACGGCTTGGGCCCATTGTGCACGGGTCGCCACTGCGGTGGGTTCGTTGAGGGTGCTTTCCACCTGATTCTCGGGGTTCCAGGTGCTGGTGGCTACAGAAAGTGAAGGCCACAGCCCGAGTGCAGTGCCCGCCAAAAAGGCGGCTCCGAGTGTTGTTGCTTCCGTGACGGGCGACACCTCAATAG
>JBAXNF010000234.1:0-2258 GCA_037133935.1 bacterium | reverse complement strand
ACGACAAGTCGTCGTAAAAAGTTGGAGTGTCGGCTAGGTAACTAGTGAACGCACGGGCTTCTAAAGACTGTGGTGCGTGGCCGCTGAGTGTGACCTTCCCACTTGATGCATCGAGCAGACCCGATGCAATACGCATAAGTGTTGTTTTGCCTGAACCGTTGTGGCCAAGAAGTGCAACGCGTTGACCATGTTCAATGCGCAAGCTGAGTGGATGCAGTGCAGGTGCATCGCCGTAATCTTTGGCAACATTGTGCGCTTCAAGAGCTGCAGGCGGCAATTTCACAGCGGGTTCTTGCGCCTGCTTCTTTTTCGACGAGGTAGGCGTGTCGGATTTTTCATTGCGACGATGAGGTGGTTGTGGATGACGACTCGTATTTTTCCTTCCAACGAACAACGTTTCATTTCTTTGGTTGACCAAACGCAGATTGTTTTCCGCCGTCAACAAAATTCTTCCACCATGTGCGAGCAGCGTCGCGATGACGCACCCATGCACCAACTAAACCTAAGAGGAGAACAACCCCAATTGCTGTGCGCAATGCTGCACCAATGGCGTTGTCGCCATTTTTTACGCCTTCACGTACGGCAAGAATGGGCAAGCTGCCCAAGATGGCAACAATGGGTGGCCATACAGCACGAACCATGGTCGACATGCCGGCAACTTCTGGTGGCATGAACATGCGCTCGTTGGTTTGCCCTAGCGGGTCGGGTGCACCTTTGACTGCGTTAATAATTGCTCCGGCTGTTCCGGCACCAACGGCCGGAAGACCCACAATGAGTGCAATGGCAAGAGTGATGGGCTCTGGTTCAAAGAGGTAGGTAACAAGTATGCCAAGAGCGGTAAAAGGCAATAAAAACAGTGTTGGCACAATGAGGTGGCGCAACATGAGTTCGCCACGATCAATAGGAATGGCATCGGTACGGTCGGGTTTGTCGACCTCTTGTGAAAGTGGCTCAATAATTTCAAGACCGAAAACAAAGAGGCACAACCCGCTCACGATGACGGCAGGAGTAGTTCCGCGGTAGGCCCACACTTGGCACATTGCCGCAACAGCGATGAGCAACTGCATGCGCACAACGCGGCGAGCGGGAAACTTCAACAAACTTTGAATGCCACGGCGTGGAATAGGTGAAGTTTTTGCAGAGCGCTTGAGCGTGACCCACGGCGACTTGCGCATTTGTTCTTGGCTGAGTTGCCGACGCAGCAATACCACGGTGCGCAGATCTTGAAGTGTGACGGCAAAGCGCAGTTGCGATACCAAACTGCTGCGGCGTGAAAGAGCTTCGAGTGACAAGTTGCCCACGGTGAAAATGCCAGAAGCACAAATGACAATGGTGGCGAACACAGCAATGAGGTCAATTGCTTCTTGATGCAACGGCCACAATGCCATGCTGCCAAATGCATCGAATGGACCAGGGAAGGTGGTGTGTTGAACTGCAACGGCAATTTGCCATGCCAGAAAAGCCGTCACCACGAACGACGACGCCAATTTGTTGAAGCGCAGTCCGTGACTGAGAAGCGCGCCACCCACCACAATGAGACCTGCACATAAACCAAACACGGCTCCGTAAAAAGCCCACGATGCAAATGACCCCGGTAAACGACGCGAGGCGAGTTGGCCAGCAATGGCACCAGCTGCCGCACCGGAAAATGCAGTAGAGCGCAGGCGTTGAATAGCGGGGCGACGCAGTACTGAAGAATGTGGAACGGGTGCAAGAAGCAAGTGACGCACTTCAGCTTCTTCAACAGCAAGTGGCCCGCCGTTGTTGCCGCTACGAATGCCAATGAAAAGGGCAACTGCAATGACCACACCTAAAACATGTGGGCCGCGTTGTGAAACAACAGTGAGTTCAGCCGGGGTGAGCTGCGTGTCTTTAATGAGCCCCGAGAGAAAAAGGATGGTGCCGCCAATGACAATGGCAGCGAGGTACACGCGATAGAGGGCCTCGAACCATTCCATTTCTTCCACCCGGTGCTTGCGCCGCGTGGTGCGCAGGGCAGCAACGGCATCGAGACCAAGGGAGTTCACGGGTGACACAGTCTTCATCTTGCCACCTGCCACCGTTTTCACGAAAAGTGAAGAAAGTACGTGTTCTTTCCTTCTTTCATGGGGTGTTGGGAACTATGGCCCCGTGAGGCGAGACTGTGAGATATGGACTCCGACACCATGCAGTTGCTATCGGCGCTTTTGGCGCTCTTCGCGGTGGGCGGGTCGTTGGTGCTGTTGGTGGCGCGGTTAACGGCGGGGCGCTTTTCTGCT
>JBAXNF010000233.1:0-2268 GCA_037133935.1 bacterium | reverse complement strand
GGGGGGCACCGCGTTGTGGCCCCCGACCTCGTGGGTTTTGGCCGCAGCGACAAGCCCACCGCAATGACCGACTACACCTATCAGCGTCACGTTGATTGGATGGCCGAGTGGCTCACCACCAATGAACTCACCAACCTCACCTTGGTATGCCAAGACTGGGGCGGGCTCATTGGACTACGCCTCGTTGCACAATTCCCTGAACGCTTTGCACGCGTCGTTACCGCCAATACTTTTCTTCCTACCGGCGACCGCGACCCTGGTGAAGCATTTCGCGCATGGCGCACCTACAGCCAAACAACACCCGACTTCAACGTGGGCAAAATTGTGCAAGGCGGCTGCGCACAACGCCCCATTGGCGAAGAACACGTGGCCGCATACGACGCCCCATTTCCCGACGACTCGTACAAAGCCGGCGCCCGCATCTTCCCCACCCTCGTACCTAGCGACCCAAATGACCCATCGGCTCCTGCCAACCGCGCTGCATGGGAAGTGCTCAGTACTTACACAAAACCTTTCCTCACTGCATTTGGCGATAGCGATGCCATTACTGGTGGATCAGAAAAGCATTTCAAAAAAATCATTCCTGGCTGCGAAGGTCAAGCTCACACCATCATCGCTGGTGGTGGACACTTCATTCAAGAAGACAAAGGTGAAGAGCTCGCTACTATTGTCAACACATTTATTGCAGCTAACCCCAGGTAACAATGTCTTCCACAGAAAATAATGTTGCCTCAAGTGATGGGCGCATTGCGCGCGGTGAACGCACGCGATCCTCTATTGCCGACTCCTTATACGAACTGTTAGTTGAAGGTGCCGAAAACCCGAGCGGACGCGACATCGCCGAGCGCGCAAATGTATCTTTACGCTCGGTATTTCAACACTTTGACGACATTGAAGCTGTTTATAGTGAGCTCATTACTCGACAACATGAACGCGTTGCTCCATTTCTTGAACCCATCAGTACAGAAATTCCACTGAATGAACGCCTAGAAAAATTTATTGAGAACCGCGACTCTATGTTTGCTCTTGCAGCACCGCTGCGTCGCAGCATGGGCACATACCGTGGAATTGGAACATCACAGACCATTCGTCGTGCAATGACATATTTACAGCGTGCTCAGCGCGATCAAATTATGCAGAGCTTCGAGCCCGAGCTCAAGGGCAATGAACAATTGTTATTGCAGCTAGAAGTGTGTCTGTCCTTCGACACGTGGAATCAATTCACGAGCCAACATTGCCTGTCGCGCGCAGCCACACGTGGGCACTTGCATAATTTGGTAGTGACCATGTTGGCAAGTTCTTAATTAAGAAATCTTTACACCTTGCAGCGCCGCTGCTGTCAAAGTATTTTCCAACAAGCACGCAATGGTCATGGGCCCAGTTCCGCCCGGCATTGGCGTAATTGCACCTGCAATATTTTGCACTGCTTCAAAATCAATATCCCCCACAATGCCTTTTTCGGTTCGCGAAATTCCTACGTCAATGAGAGTTACACCAAGTTTGCAATGATCTTTGCCAATCATTCCTGCCTGGCCACTTGCCCCAATAACAATGTCGGCCGAGCGACACAGTTCAGCCAAATTGCTGGTGCGACTGTGCGCAATAGTTACCGTTGCGTCTACACCTTTTCGTGACAACAAAATGGCAAGTGGAGTTCCTACCAAAGTGCTGCGCCCCACAATGACCGCGTGTTTGCCGGCTGTTGCAATGCCATAGTGCTCGAGCAAGCGCAACACACCCAGTGGAGTACACGGCACAAGACCCGGTTCACCACGCACCAAACGCCCCAGCGACTCTGCTGTCAGACCGTCGACATCTTTGTCTGCGGGTAAGAGCGCCAACACCGCGTCGTTATTGAGATGGCTCGGCAATGGTTGCTGCACCAAGATGCCGTGCACCATTGGGTCGGCTGCCAGCGACGCCACCAATGCTTCGGCTTCGCCTTGGGTGCAATTGGCTGGCAAGGTTTCATTGCGGCTCACCAGGCCTGCTTTGGCGGCAAACTTGTGCTTATTGCGCACGTAGGTCTGGCTTGGCCCATCTTCGCCAATGAGAACAGTGGCCAGGCAAACATGCGGGCTCCCCGCAGCAGCCATCCGAGCGCCAATTTGCCCCACAATGAGGTCACGCAAGGCGTTCCCATCCATGAGGAGCGGTTTTTGGCTTTCCGGCTGGGGGGAGGTGCCAGGAACTGTTGTCATATGAAGATGGTAGGCGACCCTCGGAGGCTCTAGCCTTATCAGTCGCGGCTCTCGCCATGCCTATGAG
>JBAXNF010000232.1:0-2307 GCA_037133935.1 bacterium | reverse complement strand
GCGATGAATCATGTGACGGGTCGCACGCCAACCGAGTCTCGGATTCCTGGGGCAAGTCTCATCCACAAAGTAGTGGCAAAGTTAACCGCTCGGCAGACGTCGGGACTTGCTGGCCAACTGCAGGAAGTGCATCGTGCACTCGAGAGTTTATTGACATCATTAACCGCGCAAGCAACTGCTCGTAATGATGCAGATGAGCGCATGGTGAACCTACTTGCAAAGAATGTCGTTGACCGGATTGCTGTAGTTGATCATCTAGTTCTGATAGTGGCAGAGATGGAATCCCGACTGAGACATTTAGAGACGAGTTGACCATGAAGGAATATGCATGAAGGTGCTGTATTCAGTGCAACGATACGGTTCAGACATTGTCGGAGGTTCGGAGACTGCATGCCGCGAGTACGCAGAACACTTGGTAAAACGTGGCCATGAGGTGACTGTTTTAACGTCGTGTGCAAAGAACTATGATAATTGGCGAAACGATTATTCACCGGGTGATTCAACAATAAATGGCGTGAGGGTGCATCGACTGTCAGTTGCGGCGCCCCAAGATTCTGACTTTTTTCACACATTACATCCGTGGATGATGCAACATCATGGCAGCGCTACATTAAATCAACAAAGTGAATGGGCTCAGCAGATCGGTCCACAACTAAAGGGTCATGAGGCGTGGCTGGCGGCAAACGTAAGAAACTTTGATCTCGCTGTTTTTATGACGTACTTATATACAACGACCACAACGGGACTTCCTCTCGTCGCAGGCATTATCCCGACTATTTTGCAACCAACTTCGCATGACGAGCCAGATGCCTATGTTTCTTTATTTCAGACAATGTTTAGACAGCCCGATGCGTTTTTATTTTTCACGGAGGAAGAAAAGGCACTTGTCCAACGCATCTATAACATCGATCCATTTGGTGACGTTGCTGGAATTGGTGTTGACACAACGCAACCCCTTGGCAACGCAGAGAGGTTCAGATCTAAATACAAATTAGGAGCTGCTCCGTACTTGATCTATGTAGGGCGTCTTGATGAGAGAAAAGGTGTTGGAGAACTAGTTGCCTATTTTGCAGAGATGAAAAGGCGAAAGCCCACAGATTTACGACTCGTGCTAGTTGGCGATGGTTCTTTTGATACTGACGATTATCAGGGTGTGGTGCGCGTTGGGTTCCTTAATGACGAAGAAAAGCGAGATGCAATTGCTGGGAGTATTGCACTAGTTCAGCCCTCGCATTTTGAGAGCTTTTCGATTGTGTTATGTGAAGCATGGCTGCAAAAGAGAGTGGCACTAGTGCAGGGTGGGAGTACTGTGCTGCGTGGTCAGGCGATGAGAAGTGGTGGCGCAATTCCGTATGAGGGTTTTGCTGAATTTGAGACAAGCGTGGAATTTGTGATGGCTAATCCTGAGTCTTGTCAGGAGCTAGGAAAAAATGGGCATGCCTTTGTCTCTGGAATGTATAACTGGGATCTTGTTCTTGACAAGTTTCAAAAAACTGCCGTAATTGCACGAGATAGGTTTGCTCAGCGCAGGTCGTCATTACAGAAGTAGTTGTAACGCAGCAGTAACTGACGGCGTAGAAAACTTCTGAATAACCGGCATGCGACCGATTTGTTCGGGCACTCGATGGGCGGCCTGAGCGATAGCGATACCCATTTCAGTCGCTGTATTCGCCGTGTCGATGTCGACTGCAATATCTGGTGCTTGAACTATGTACCGTAAATTACCTGCGTTGGTAGTGACTACCCGCAATCCGGCGCGGTACGCCTCAATGACCGGTATGCAGAGCCCTTCATGGTGGCTGCCGATGGCCAAGGTGTGGGCCCATTCATAATGTTGGCTGAGTTGTTCATCCGGTGCGTCGAAAAAAAACTGCATCTGGTCAGCAATACCAAGTTCGGCACCAAGAGCGTTGAGCTGGTCGATGTACTTTTGGTCTCCCCACGTCATGCTTCCGACAATGCGAAGGTGAATTGGGATCTTGAGTTGCTGTTGAGCATGAGCAACGGCACGCACAACAGTATCGATGCCTTTTGCAGGGACAGGACGCCCCACGGTGAGCACGTTATATGAAGTAGTGACGGTGCGAGCTTGCATGAGCGCAATGCGCTCAACCGGAAAGGCCAACTCCAAGATACGTAGAGCAGGGACTCCCCAATCCTTGAGAGTGCGCATGTTGTATTCGCTAAATGTTGTGATTAAGACTTCAGGCAGTGCGAGTATTCGTTGTATTTGTTCGAGAGATTTTTGCATGATGTCGTAATCGGCAGGCGAGACAAGTTCTGGTGGTGTCATGTTGTGAAAAGAGA
>JBAXNF010000231.1:0-2356 GCA_037133935.1 bacterium | reverse complement strand
GCCGGAGCAGTGTTTACAACGCAGAGCACCACCGCAAAGACCGCACTCAGCATGAGCGACCTCGCAGGAACTTAAAATTCGGCTGCTGCGAGCCGCGACCGCAATTGCAAAACAGCTTTTGAATGTATTTGCGATACACGACTTTCGGTGACACCAAGAATTTCGCCAATTTCCACGAGCGTAAGATTTTCGTCGTAGTAAAGAACCAGAACGGTTCGTTCACGTTCTGGCAAGTTTTTAATTTCCTCGCGCATATGTGCCCGCAACGCATTCTCTTCCATTGCGGTATCGGCGGGGCCAATTTGTTGACCAACCCCAGATGGGGCGCGGTCGGCAACGAGGTGGTCGAGAGGGCCAACAGTGCCAACGGCAACATCGGCGAGCCACTTTTGGAGTTCCTCCACAGTGATCTGTAATTCTTCGGCAATTTCTTCGTCGTTAGGTGCACGTCCCATTGTGTGCTCTAGGTGCGTTATTACGGTCTGCACCGAGCGAGCCTTGGTACGCACCGAACGCGGCACCCAGTCGAGAGCACGCAAAGAGTCGAGAATGGCCCCACGAATACGCGGCACAGCGTAGGTTTCAAACTTTGCGCCATGTACAGGCGCGTATTTCTCGATGGCGTCCATTAAGCCAAAGATGCCTGCACTCACTAGGTCTGCAGTATCGACATTTTTGGGGAGCCCTGCTCCGAGTCGGCCAGCAACGAACTTCACCAGCGAGGAATAGTTCACCACAAGCCACTCGCGTGCTTGGGGAGTGCGAGAACTCGCCCAGTCGTCCCAGGCGGTTTCCACCGTATAGCGCGCGCCTCGAATGTTCATGCGCGTGGATGTGACGCGAGATAGGCCGATTGCAATCGTTCTTTACTGACATGCGTATAGCGCTGAGTGGTGACCACATTTGCGTGACCCAAAAGTTCTTGAACTGCTCGCAGGTCGGCACCGTTGTCGAGCAAATGCGTGGCAAAGGTGTGTCGCAGTGCGTGTGGATGCGTTGGGTCAATTGACCTTCTATCAAGTATTCGCCGCACGTCTCGCGGGGTCAGTTGTTTGCCACGCTCATTGAAGAACAGTGAATTTGAAGACGGCACAGCTAACTCGTGACGATGCTTCATCCATAAATCAATAGCGGCCACAGTTGGCTCATTCAGAGGAACACGACGTTCTTTGGAACCCTTACCCCATACCGTTGCTGCTTTATTTTTCAGATCAATGTTGGCAAGGTCGAGCGTGCATAGTTCACTCACACGTAACCCGCTGCCGTAGAGCAACTCCACAATTGCCACATCGCGTGCAGAACGCCACACTGGATCATTTTCTATTTCAGACCCGGTGAGCAATGCACCCAGTTGATCTGCATTCAAAATACGCGGCAATCGCCCTTCGCCACTTGGAGCACGCACACCAACAGTTGGATTCTCGATTTTCTTGCCAGACAGACGCAACAGCCACGAAAAATAACGACGCAATGCTGCAAGCTTGCGGGCAATAGTTCGCTTGGCATGAGTGCCCTTTGCATTTTCAGTTGGCTTTGAGTTGGTGAGAAATGCAAGATACTGCTTCACCATGGTGCGCGTCACCACTTCTGGTCGATGCGTTTCATATTCATCACTTGCCCACTGTGCAAAGAGTTCCACATCGGAGCGATACGCACTTTGCGTGTTTGGCGACATCGCAGTGAGAGAGGCAATGAACTCCTCTATTTTCCATGCCGCCAATGGCGTAGCCCGCGTGCCGCCCACACCTTCAAGGTAGTGGGTAGAACTACCTCATCAGCGCTTCCCACCATCCGTTGGTATCTACTACCCAGCCCAGCGCTTCAAGCCTGCCCAAACTCACCGCAATGTCGTGCAGTGGTCTATTCAGCGCCAATATGAGGTGGTCAAGTGTCACTGCTCCGTCTGTGCATGCAAGCAGCACATCTTGGTCGTGCGCATCGGGCGCAACGCGTGTTTCATAACTGCTCCCCGACTCGCGTCGATGGTCGAGTGCGAGAGCAGCAAAGAGGTCGTCGACACTGGTAACAGGCCCGCACCCTTGTTGAATGAGCAAGTTGGTACCGCCCGCCGATGCAACACGAGGCGAACCCGGCACTGCAAAGACTTCAATATTGCGCCGAATTGCTTCTGCGACGGTCAGCATTGAACCGCCCGACTCACGCGATTCAACGACAACAACAACCTCAGACAGCGCAGCAATAATGCGATTGCGTTGAGGGAAGTGGTACGGCTCGGGATGCACCCCAGGCGCATATTCGCTTACTAAGAGTCCGTTCTCCCCTACCCACGCCCATAACCCAGCATTACTTTTTGGGTACACAACATCGAGCCCACACGCCACGACCCCAATGGGTT
>JBAXNF010000230.1:0-2358 GCA_037133935.1 bacterium | reverse complement strand
GTGCTCACTAACACAGGTTTGACTGATGAATCTTTGGAAACTGCTGTTTTGGTTGCTGAGTCGAAACCTTGGCTGGTATGGACTTCTGCTGATGCAGACGGAGCAGCACGCGACTTGACCCAAGACACAAAGGGCAATTCGTATGCGCTTGGTTCATTCTGTGGCAACCACATGTCTTTTGGTGGATTATTAATCACAGGAAATGAACGTGGTGTAAGCGCTTGCTCGGTCACGTTGTCAAAGGTCTCGGCGACCGGAGAAGTGCAGTGGAATAGCGTGATTAACGGAGACGGCTTGCAGAACTGGGGAGAGTCTGTTGTTGTTAACTCAACAGGAGAAATTTTTATTACAGGCTTTTTCGCGGGAACAAAGATCACCTCTGGTGATGTCACGGTTTCTGCAGATAATGTCGGTTACAACTCTTTCCTAATGAAATTTGATGCAGATGGCGTAGCCCAATGGGGCAAGGTGCTTGGCGGCAAGTCAACGAAGAACATCAAATTCGACTGGAGCCTCGACCTATCTGGTGAAGGTGCGAATCTTTATCTTGTTGGACTCATAAATGGCTTGAATAAAACGGTCACCTTCGGATCTCACTCTGTCGTGAGCAGTTCCGCAAACGACATGTTTGTGGCCAAATTAGATGAGTCAACCGGTGATGCTGAGTGGGTAAATAACTATCCGGTTTCCACGCCTTTTTTGAAGAATAATTCAGTAGTCGATAGCAGTGGGAACGTCTATGTGGCTGCAAGTTTCACAGCCGAATCTCTCACCATTGGAACCACGCCAACGACAACGCTGACGAACGCTAAATCGGGGAATATCGACGCTTTTGTTCTCAAAATTGACAAGTTAGGTGCTCCGCTATGGGCAGTTCGGATTGGTGATGATGGCGATGATGAAGCGGGAAATATTGCTTTGTCGAAAAATGGTGTAGTGATGAGCGGGAATTTTGACAGTGCGCAATTGCTCATCGGTAAAAACACTTTGACAAAAGCCGGCACCTCAACTGGTTTTGTTGCTCATATCTCAGATGCAGGAGTTATTGGTGCAAGCTTTGCAATGGCGAACTCTTTGCGACTCGGCTCAAGTGACGGAAATATTTCTGAAGATGGAAAAGGAAATCTCTACCTATCAGGAGTGTTCAGCGGAGATTTCTCATTGGGTGCGAAATCATTGTCTACGCCGAAAGATTCTTATGATGCCTTTGTGTTGAAGATGTCTCCAACTGGAGACATGCTCTGGGCAGAGCAATTGGGCAACTCCGGTAATACGGGTGCGGCGTTCGTTCAGGCAGATAATGCTGGAGCAACAATATTCTCTGACAACGGCGCAATTACCGATGTGACAATTGGAAGTGTCACAGTGAAGTCAGGGCTCGTTCTGGTTCGTGTTGGTCGTTCAGATGTACTGCCGTAAAGGCTGCCAGCAGAACTATTAGTCAGTTACTTGTCGATCGAGTACTGCATACACGCGTTTGGCGAAATACCAGCGTCCGTCTTTGCGGACGTAGTCATCTTCGTATTGGCCAGTAATGGTTTGCTTGCCGCCGGCTTTCATGTGCAAGAACTCTTGCTGATACCAGGTTCCGTGTGCGGTGTCGCCGGTGACAATGATGGGGCCTGCGGAAGCGAAAAATCCAACGAAGGAAAATGCCGACATTGCTTGTTGCCACATGGGGTAGAACTTTGCTTTTCCTGCAACTTCCCCCACGCCAGGAAGCGACCAAATGCCGTCTTCCATCCAGTTGCTCGCCCATGCCGCGCTCAAGCATCAGTCGCAGCACCGGCGCGACCATATGGTCGGGGGCGTTCAGCAGCATGTCAGTTTGCGCGAGCAATTTGGCCAGGCGTTTGGCCCCTACTTCGGGAGGGAGCACCCCGATTCGAGCAAACTCAAACTCCGGATCAGTCGGATAAAGTCGCAATAAGGCCTGTTTTGCAAAGCGCCTTCGAAATCGAATTCTCGGGTCCCGCATGGCGGGAAAGGCTTCCAGAATGGTTGATTGCCGGTGCTGTTCCTGAATCTGCTGTTCGCGTAGGTATCATCAATGGCGCAATGGCCGCGGAAACCGTTCCACTCGTGCTGGCTCAGAAGTGGCCTAGCCTGCTTCACCTCAATGTTTCTGGAAACGCTTTGGGCGCTGATTCGGTTGCAACCATTTGGACCGGGCTACGCGATTGGCCTGTTGTTAGCATCAACCTAAGCCGCAATGCTATTGGGGAAGGCTTCGGCCTATTTCTTGAACCGGGCCCATCCGGGTTAAAACATCTTTATTGCGCCGGGAACCATGCAGAGGAAATCGGAACTGGTTTGATGGGCAACAGTATGCAAATGCGACGATTGACTTCTATCAAC
>JBAXNF010000229.1:0-2358 GCA_037133935.1 bacterium | reverse complement strand
ACCTCATGCAGGTATTAGCGAAATTGTTGTTCCCATGAATACGCCCGGCATTGAAGCGCGCGAAATTCAAGACATGACCACTAACCGCCACTTTTGCGAAGTGTTCTACACCGATGTGCGGGTACCAAAAGCAAACTTGGTTGGCGAACAAGGTGGTGCATTCAAACAAACAATGCGTCAACTCGAACATGAGCGTGGCGGCATTGACCGATTGGTATCGAACCACGCCTTGTATCTCATGGCTCGCGAACGCGCTGACACAACAGACCCACGTGTACGACAAACCATTGCGCAACTCGAGATTGACTACCGCATTGGCCGCATCTTGGTAGTGCGTGAAGTGCTGAAACAAGCACCAGCGGGTTTCTCTGCTGCCACAAAATGTTTCTGCACAGAACACGAAGGGCGTGTTGCCCAATTTGTTGCGGAAACTTTTGGCGCCAACGCAATGCTGTGGGACGACGTCACTTCTGGGCTCATGTACGGGCCTGGCTACACCATTATGGGCGGCACCTCAAACGTGATGCGCAATATTTTAGGTGAGCGTGTGCTCGGGCTTCCTAAAGAACCTTCAGCACTCAAAAAATAAGACATACATATGGCCGATCTTCTTGCACTCTCTCGACACATCATTGACGCGGGAGTTGTTGACTCAGGAACCGGCCCCACTAACCGCATCAGCAATGAACTGTCGGAAATTGCCGATGATCTTGCCGTCGTGGAAAGTTTCAGCCATTGCGTGGCGTGGAAAACTTCAGAAGGCCTCGCCTGCTTCGATGCTTCTGGCGTCTTTACCGGCCCCCTCGTTGTTGAGGCTTTGAATAAATGGACCTCAACTCCTGTAAGCCATCTCATTTACACACACGGGCATGCCGACCACATTGGTGGCAGCCCTGCTTTTGCTGCTGCAGCCGCAGCAAAAGGCGTACCCAACCCCCGAGTGATTGGTCATGAAAACATTGCGCCCCGCGTTCAGCGCTACCGCGATACCAACGGCTGGAACAGGTTCATTAACGCCAAGCAATTCGGTGGCATTCGCGTAGAGCATCAATACAGCCTTGGTGGAGATCAGAATCACTACATTCCAACCGATGTTTTAGAAGTAACAGAATCTTTTCGCGAACAACGCATCCTCACCATTGGCGATCACTCAGTTGAGCTAAATCATGCCATCGGCGAAACCGACGACCACTTGTGGGCATGGGTGCCCGACAAGAAATGGATTATGGCGGGCGACTTCCTCATTTGGAATTTCCCTAACGCAGGCAACCCACAAAAAGTACAGCGCTACCCACTTGAATGGGCCAAAGCACTACGCGACATGGCTGCAAAAGAACCAGAGCTTCTACTTCCCGCACATGGGCTTCCTATTGACGGCAAAGAGCGCATTGAAATAGTGCTCACCGACATTGCCAGCGCACTTGAAACTTTGGTGTCTGAAGTACTTGCCATGATGAACGACGGCGCCACGCTTGACAGCATCATTCACAGCGTGTCGGTGCCACAAGATGTTCTGAACAAACCTTATTTGCGCCCCATGTACGACGAGCCCGAGTTTGTGGTGCACAACATTTGGCGCTTGTACGGCGGCTGGTGGGACGGCGCTCCATCACGCCTCAAGCCATCACCCGATGCACAACTCGGCGCAGTGATTGCCGAACTATCGGGCGGAGTAAACGTGCTTATTGCACGCGCTCTTCACGAACTTGCCCTAGGTGACTTCCGTATGTCCTGCCACCTCATCGATTTTGCCGCATGGGCTGAACCAGACAACGGTCAGGTACATGAAGCACGTTCAGACATTTACGAACAGCGCCGTTCAAAAGAACTCAGTCTCATGAGCAAAGGAATTTTTAAAGCTGCAGCTCGCGAATCGCGTGCAGCTATCCGACACTCACAAGAACCAAAGCCATAAGCGCACACCCCACGCCTACCCACTGAGCTTTGTGTAGATGCTCTTTGTCAACGGTGGTCGCAAGCAGCAAGGTGCTCACTGGGTACAGCGACGAAATGACCGCAACCACCGACAACAAACCGTGGCGTGCTGCAAACAAATATGAGCCGTTAGCGATGGAATCGAGTACACCGCTAATTAATGCGAACTTCAATGAAACCCCATGCAACATCAAAGGCTTTCTTGAAATGAGCACCACCATCAAAATGAGTGGCACGCTCACCGAACGCAACGCAAGAAGTGGCCAGAGCCCAGCATCGGGCGACGTGTGGTCGAGCGCAATAAAAATAATGGCAAAGCACAACCCACCCGTGACCGCCATCGCCACAATGGGTAGCGGTGTTTTCACATCGTGAATGCCAAAGGCATCGGTTACCAACGCCACGGCAAGAACTGCTACTGCC
>JBAXNF010000228.1:0-2360 GCA_037133935.1 bacterium | reverse complement strand
GGGGGGGTCTCACCGGATGGCTAGTGGCTCGAGTGCGCCGTGCTCCATTAGTTTTCAACATTCAAGATGTGTTTCCCGATGCTGCCGTTGCTACAGGAAAAATAACCGACAAACGTGTTATTTGGCTGGCGCGCTGGCTCGAGCGCACCAGTTACCGCGCAAGCGATGCGGTAGTGGTGTTGTCGCAAGACCTGCAAAGCAACCTGGAAGCAAAAGTGTCACCGAAGGTTGCACAACGCGTACACGTCATTGCCAATTTTGTTGACTCGGAAAATATTGTTCCACGCTCCACCTCAACTGCATACCGCAAAGAACACGCCGGCAATGCCGACACTGTTGTGATGTATGCCGGCAATGTGGGTTTTTCGCAATCAATTCATTTGCTCATTTCCGCTGCACGTGCGTTGCCGCGTGTGATGTTTATTGTGAATGGCGAGGGCTCTGCACGTGGCGAGCTAGAGGCGCAAGCGCAAGGTGTCTTCAACATTCGCTTTGTGAATTACCAAGATGCGAGTCGGCTCAGCGAGGTACTGGCCAGTGCCGATGTACATGTAGTTCCATTGAAGGCGGGCCTCGGTGCAGTGAGTGTGCCATCAAAGGCGTACTCCATCATGGCTGCGGGCCGCCCACTGTTGGCCGCCATCGATGCAGATAGCGAAGTGGCTCGCATCGTGGAAAATGTGGGTTGCGGACGGGTGGTTGCTCCCGACGAGCCAGAAGCATTCATTGCTGCACTCTCGTCGATGTTGGAAAATCGCGACGCGATGGCAGAGATGGGCACAAAAGGTCGGTTATGGGTAGTGGAAAATGCGTCTCCACAGGCGGTGGGCGAGGCCTATCACCAGCTCTTGGCCACCTTGTCGCCTGCGGAATCGCTGTAAAACCACTCTTCAGCAGATAACCTCGTGGCTTCGTGGGTAAATCATCTTCAGCCAAAAAAGTCGCCCGACTGGCTCAAAAGGGCAAAGGGAAAAAAGTCCGCTTTCAGGGTGGAACAGTTTTCCCTGCAGTCATTGTTGTTGTGCTCCTTGTGGGCCTGAGCCTCGTGGCCTATGCCCGTCAAAGTGCCCCTAGTGGCAACGAAGCACCAACCACCAACGATCACTGGCACGTCTCGTACGGCTTCTATGGTTGCGATAAGTACCTTCCTAACCTCATTGGCAACAAGGAAGAGCCCATCGATCCGAACTATGTCAAGTACGGCATTCACAGCCACGATGACGGTGTTATTCACTGGCACCCGCAAGGTCTTGCAACAGGTAGCCGTGCAAAATTTGGTGTCTTCCTCGATGTGTATGGCATCAAACTGAGCAACTCAAAATTAGAGTTCCCAGCCGATCAGCAAACCGGCATGGTGTACGAAGAGGGCAAAACTAAGTGCTACAAGAAAGATTCTGAACTTCGCGCTTACGTATGGAATCAGTACGACAAACCAGAAGATCGCAAAATGCTTATTGCCGACTTCAACAACATTCGCGTCGATCGTGATGGCATGGTCATAGTTATTGCGTATATGCCAAAAGATGCAGGTCCTCCAGCACTTCCAGAATCTGCAGTTAACTTGCCGGAACTGGGTGCCGCCGATACCGCTGGTGCAACTACCACCACAGTTTCTGGCGTGACTACCACCACCGTTGCTGGCGCAACAACAACCACGGCTGCTGGCGCAACCACCACCACATCAGTCGCGAACTCCACTACAACGACCAACGGGTAACACGCCGCCCATGGATGCTGTCATCCTGGTCGGTGGGTTTGGTACGCGGCTTCGCCCGCTCACACTCACTACTCCTAAGCCACTGTTGCCAGTAGGCAATGTTTCTATTCTGGCGCGGGTCATTGCGAGCTTAGAAAAAGCTGGGGTCACTCGGGCCGTTCTCGCCTTAGGTTTTAAACCGCAACCATTTATAGATGCATTTCCCGGAAACCAATGTGGTGGGGTGCATCTCGATTACGCCGTTGAACCAGAACCACTTGACACTGGTGGAGCCATTGCTTTTGCTGCACGCTTTGCTGGCATTTCACAAACGTTCATTGTGGTCAATGGCGATGTTCTCACCAGCCTCGACGTGTCAACACTGGTGGCATTCCATCAAAAAAGCGCAGCAGATGGCACGCTGCATCTGACCCCGGTGGAAGACCCATCGCAATTTGGTGTGGTGGAAACGGCAGCAAATGGACTAGTAACGCGATTTGTGGAAAAGCCAGCTCCTGGTGAAACAACAAGTTTCAACGTCAATGCCGGCACTTACGTACTTGAACCATCGGTCATTGAACGCATCGCATTGAATCAAAAAACTTCAATAGAGCGAGTTGTGTTTCCTGCCATGGTTGCCGAGGGAATGTTGTTCGCAATGCCA
>JBAXNF010000227.1:0-2371 GCA_037133935.1 bacterium | reverse complement strand
TGCTCGCAAACACTGAAGCTGCCTTTCAATCTTCAGCGGGTGTGCAAGATCATCGTGATCAAGAAAGGAGATATACATGCAAGTTGTTGCAGAAACCCCTCTATTGCGCGCGCTTGCAGGGCCTTGATTTGGGTCCTGACGAATGATCTCCAATTTTGTTGCTGGCGAAAACCACTGGACTGCTAAAGCAAGATTAAGTGCTGTGCAAGACCCGTCATCCACGACGACCACATGATCCACAATGGTTCTCTGACGAGCCAGCGATCGCATGGCACACAAAAGAGACGACTGATCTTCATATGCGGCGATGACAACAGCAACGTTGTTCAGAACGCGCCCCTTGACATTCGCTCACGGTGCCGTCGAGCCAGCATAAGAAATTCAGCAGGTGATTGAAATGAGCTTCGGGACTTGTTCGTTGCATGTATGCGTCGGCGTACAAGTACCTCGTTGGATACTGCGACGGAAACGCCTGCCGCAAGAACGCGAGACCACCAATCAATGAACTCAGCGTCAAGAATTGATTCGTCGAAGAGTCCGGTTTGATTGAATACCGCTTTTCGAACAACGACACACGAAGTCATTGGCAAACAGTAGGTTTGCGGATGTCGCGTGCCGCTCATGGTAGAAAGTCCGGATACAAACTCCTCGGTCGCACAAAAGCCAGCGGCAACGTGGCCTTTAATGTCAGTTAACTGTTTGGACACCTTTTCCGGCAACCACACATCATCTGCATCACAAAACGCAATGACTGAAGATGTCGCCACTCGAAGTGCTGCATTGCGTGCGGATGAACAACCTTGATTCTCTTGGTGAATAAGCGTGACCGCGGGGTAACTTCGAGCTATCTCAGACGTCGCATCAGAAGAACCATCGTCAACGCAAAAAACTTCTGATGGCGGTGTAGTTTGGGAAAAAACTGATTCAAGACAATCTGCAAGAAATGCTTCAGCGTTATAGGCGGGAACGATGACGCTGTACTGCTCTGTCATGACGTCACTGCATGAAGTAATGAATTGAGTTGATCGACGTTCGAAGAATGCACCGGCCCAAGCGTCATTGAAAACGATGGTACTGCCTTAATCATCGCGGTGATATCACGAAGTAAAGTGGGGGGTCTCAGCGAACCTTGTAACAGCGTTGATGGAACGATGTGCCGAAGGATGTCCGCCTTGGATGACTCTTGGAGCATGGGCTCGCCAGTAAAACCGTTTAGAGCGACGATTGCCTGAATGCTGACCGAGTTGTAGTCAAACGTGTATGTATCGGCAAGATCGGAGAAGTGATAGATGCGTTTTTGTCGCTCACGATCAATAATCCTCGGCAATATTTCTAGATTTTGACGGGCAACCTCTGTCTCGGTTAACGACAATGATGCAAAAAATGAAAACCCGCAATATGTCCCTGCTGTACAACTCACAGGAGTCGTATCTTCGCTGAGTAGGTTCCAACCATAACGAGATGCGTTAGTAGCGAGAGTGGTCTTACCCCGACCAGAGTTACCCACAATCAGCACACCATTACCTTCGCGTGCGATCAAAGCAGCGTGCATCATGATGATCTGTCGCATGCCGCTAAGAATTGACCACAAGGGGCGAAGGGATTTGCCCTTGAAGTGATCTCGCACATCGAGGAAATTAGGAATCGTAATTATCGCATGCCCACTACGTAAGTCGAATTCTCCCATGAAGTCCGGGGAGCGAAACGAAAGGCTATTTGGTTCCTGTGCAACCGTGTAGTGCGAAGGAAACACCTCTTCTCCTGCGCTCTGTACATGCACAACAAAGTCTGGATTTGCTACCGGTGAAGCAGGTACAAGAAAGTCGGTCGACTCCAGCATGAGAGTAGATGATTCGTGATCAGCGAACCTGATTTCCACAAAATCCGAGCCAAAGGCTGTAGTAAACGAACGCTCTCTATTCATCTACTCGAGATGGCCAGCCTTGGGGTGATACGTCGTGCACTGGATCCATCTTGATTAGTTCACTTAGGTCATCCCATCTCTCTTCCGAAAAATGAAGTCCCGGGATCAGTGACAAGGGCTCTGTGTTGGGGTGTTGTGCGTTGCGGGCGACTTGAAGCAAACCAAGCGCCACCCAGTTTGAATAGCACGTATCAAATTCGGTGACTTGTTCTTCGCTATAACCAGCACTTAGCGCTGCATGACGAACTATTTCCGCAGATTTTCCGGTTGCTACGGCATAAAACAGTTCGGCTGAAAGTTGCTTCATTTGAATATAAACACCTGTCTGCAGGTTGAGGGCAAGCACCTCACCGTCGATGTACTCATATATCGCAGATGGTTCAACGACCTCGTAATGCATACGGACTCATCCCCCACGTTGCCTTATATTTACGAATAAGTCTATTC
>JBAXNF010000226.1:0-2378 GCA_037133935.1 bacterium | reverse complement strand
GGGGGCAGCGATTGCAGCAGCGATCATGACGCGTTGTTGCTGACCACCCGAAAGTTGGTGAGGGTAGCGTCGAATTAATGATTCAGGATCTGGTAATTGCACCTGTCCGAGAAGATCAATCACTCTCTCGGTCACGGCATCACCCTTCAAGTCGGTATGAACTCGAATCGACTCAGACACCTGTTTTCCGATTCGCATCATCGGATTAAGCGATCTCGCAGGGTCTTGAAAGATGAAGCCGATCTGCTTACCTCTAACTTTTGCGAACTCACGGTCGTTCAGTGAGAGAAGATCCTGCCCGTTGAAATTCACGGAGCCAGAAATTTTTGCTTCGTCTGGCAGCAAACCAGCGACAGCTTTGACCGTCATGGTCTTACCAGATCCAGATTCACCAACTAATCCGAGACGAGACCCTGGTTGCAAATCAAGGTGATCGATGTGGATGATTTCGCGATCGTCAATGACTACGCGTAAGTCACGAATTTGAAGCATCAGGCAAGCCCACTTCTCGCTTGTTGTGGGTCAAGAATTGTACGTAGCCCGTCGCCGAGCAAATTGAACCCGAGTGCGGTGAGTACTATCGAAATTCCTGGGAAGAACATAAGGTATGGTGCTGCTTCCAAAAGCGACTGAGTCTCATTAAGCAATCGGCCCCATGAGGATGTTGGTGGTTGAACACCGACAGTGAGATAAGCAAGAGCTGCTTCGATTAAAATTGCAGCAGCAAACATTACCGAGCTGAGCACAATTAACAATGGACTGATGTTTGGCAATACGTGGCGCTTCAGCACATACGACTTTTTTCGTCCGTAGCTGTAAGCGGCTTCAACATAGTCAAGTGCAAGAATTTGGCGCGCTGGGCCGATTGTGACTCGGGCGGCCACCGGGATCTGCCATGTGATGATTGCGATAGTGGCAGTGGTGTTTCCAGGTCCGAACTTTGCAGCGAGCACAAGCGCAGTAAGAATGCCGGGAAGTGCTATCCCGACATCAACAAGACGAGTAAAAGAACTCTGCAGTGACTTTCTAGAGCCAGCAATAGCCAAACCGATGGTGGCGCCAACCAACATCGCCACGATTGTGGAAACCACGCTCACATACAATGAGTTTCTCGCACCAAGCATCAGTTCGGTAACCATGTCGCGCCCAGCTCGGTCGGTGCCAAGAAGAAACCCGGGTGTGCCAGGGGATGCCAAGCGGTTTTGGAGGTTAAGACTGTTCGCCGGGTAGGGCGTCCAGACGAACGACGTCAGTGCAACCAGAACAAAAAGCGAGACTAGTGTTCCGCCGATGTACAAGGTGATCGGCAGTCGACGCAAGCGCTTCAATAATCGCATAGTACCCGAAATAGTATTTGATACTTCGATATTCTCGGCTGTATTAAGCATTTGACAATTCTCGGTCACGAATTCTTGGATCAAGGAAACCGTATGCGATATCAACAAGGAAATTCAAAATCAGAATTATAAGCATGATCACTAGCGCCAACGATTGCACAACTATAACTTCTCGGCCAAGGGTCGCAGTGACGATTAGTCGACCGATACCGGGAAGGACGAACACGTTTTCCACTACCACTGCTCCCGCAATGAGTTGACCAAATTGCAGTGCAGCAACGGTTACCAGCGGAATTGAAGCATTGCGAACACCGTGGATCAGCGCTGCACCACGCCTCGTGCGACCGCGAGCCATTGCTGACCGCATGAAATCTTCATTCATGACATCGATCATCGCGGTGCGAACATATCGCGTGAATACAGAGGTAACTCCAAGGCTGAGCGCGCAAACTGGCAGGATTGCCGATCGAATGGCTTGAACTGGGTTCTCAGTGAATGGAATATAACCGCCAGTTGGAAGCCATCCGAGCCGCACAGCAAACACTAAGACAAGGAGCAGGCCTCCCCAGAATGCTGGAACAGCAATTCCAACTTGTGTAAAAATGTCAACAAAACTACTGCGAACTTTCTTCGCATTGATTGCAGAGTAAGTTCCAAGAGCAAGTGATAGCGGCACCGAAACAATAAGTCCACCAATGGTGAGCATCAGCGTTGGGCCAAGCCGCCGCAACATTTCATCAAATATGTCGTAGCCCATTCCATATGAATGACCAAGGTCGCCAGTAAAAATACCTCGAAGCCAATTGAGATACTGCATAATCAGTGGTTGATTTAATCCATATTTTTCTCGCATGTAGGACACGTCAATAGGCGCTGCTTCACGTCCTAGAAAGACAGTGACAATATCTCCACCTAGTTGGCGTAAAAGTACGAATACGGCAATCGATCCGATTAGAGCGGTATATATGAACGTGAGAAGAGATCTCAATGTATGTTACAGCAATTTGGTATCCCCCGAATCCGTCTTACAAAGTAAATGAC
>JBAXNF010000225.1:0-2394 GCA_037133935.1 bacterium | reverse complement strand
CATGTGTTAAGCACGCCGCCAGCGTTCGTCCTGAGCCAGGATCAAACTCTCCGTTGAAACCGAAACCAGCCGAAGCTGGAAACCGTTTGGAAAGCTTGCGGTGACGAGCGGAATCTACTCTGCATGTCACCACAACCTTGGCTTTAATTTGTTGACCGATCGGTTTGACCCGACCGGCGGTATTACTTGTTTGGTCAGACTGGCGTCTGACCAGAATTGACAGACGGAAAGCAAAAAGCCTTCCGCCCGCACTGGCGTTCTATCTTCTCTTTCGTTTTCAAGGAGCAAAGTGGGCACCCGCCGTAAAGCGGTCATGCCGATCCTCCACAGTTCCGGGCAACAAGTGCAACCGGCTTTTGGGGGCGAGTGACAACTCTATCGGAAACGTTACGAAAACGTCAACCCGAATAACAGAGATTTTCACTCGACGATTATCGCAGCGAGATGGAGTTTCCTTCACCTCGGTGTAATGATCAACCAGCTATTGCTGGGCTCTGCAGATTATCGGGAAACGCAGGATTAACAACCAACATCAGAGAAATATTTTGAGTTATCTCTTTTTCTCAACGAGGTGGTAAGCGGTTTTGCCCCTCCGTACTAATAAGTACTTTCCGTGGAGCTCAGTGATGTCGCCCACTGCAGTTTCTAACGTGACCACTTGACCATTAATACGCACGCCGCCTTGCTCAATTGTGCGTCGCGCTTCACTTTTTGAACTGCACAATTTGATATCGCTGAGCAACGTCACCAGGTCAATAGGCATGTCATGAACGGTTGAGCAGGGCACCTCGCGAGCCACAGCTAGAAATGCTTCTTTACTGGCACTTGTGGGGTCGGCACCGAACAAAATATCGGATACTTGTGCAGCAGCTTGTGCACCGGGAGCACCGTGCACCATTGCAGTGAGCTCTTGGGCGAGGTGCTTTTGCGCAACTCTCTTTTCTGGCGCAGATGCATGTTCAGTAAGAATTGCAGCGCACTCTTCTAACGTCGACAGCGAGAATTGGGGCAAATACCGAGCAATTTCGACATCGGAGAGCTGCATCCAGAATTGACGGAATTGATAGGGACTGGTGCGCTCTGCGTCGAGCCACACTGCCCCATCGGCGGTCTTACCGAACTTTGAGCCATCGCTGCGTGTCACGAGCGGCCAAGTAATGCCATGTGCTTGGCGAGACTGGGTCTTGCGGATGAGGTCGATACCTGCGGTGATATTGCCCCACTGGTCGCTTCCCCCCATTTGTAGTTCAACATCGTAAGTGGCGCTGAGATGACGGAAATCGTTGGCTTGCAACAACATGTAGCTGAATTCGGTGAAAGATAAGCCATTTTCCGAGGTCAGGCGCGACTTCACAGAATCTTTCGCCAGCATTTGATTGATGGTGATGTGCTTGCCCACATCGCGCAAAAAATCAAGCGCGGTGACCTGTGCGGTCCAGTCGGCGTTGTTCACCAGGGTTGCGGCATATTTGCCTGGCGAGAAATCGAGCAATCGACTGAGTTGCCCCGAAATGCACGCCACGTTGTACGACAGGGTCTCGGCATCGAGCAAATTGCGTTCTTCACTGCGACCAGATGGGTCGCCCACCATGCCTGTGGCGCCTCCGGCCAACGGGAAGGGACGATGGCCAGCTAGTTGTAGCCGCCGGAGAGAAATTTGGCCAAGCAGGTGCCCCACATGCAGGGAATTGGCTGTGGGGTCGAAACCAACATAAACCCCGACCGAATGGGTGGCAAGGCGCTCTTCCAAGGCTGCAGCTGGGGTGGAATCGTGGACCAGCCCGCGGGCCTGCAGTTCAGGAAAGATATTCACCTATTTATGTTGCCATGTACCACTCCTGAATTCGGTTTTATATCCCAAAATCTTTTACAGGTAGGTTTGCGCTGTGGCCGCTCCTGAATTGACCTTTCACGACGCACTCCTGCACCAGAGCGGTCTCTGTGCCCAACTGGGTTCACCTCTGTACGAAGAGATTTTTCAGGAAATGGGAGTAGACCTCAATAACAATGGAGTGACCGCACGCATTTCTGAATATCTCACCATTCGTCCACTGCGCGATGCGGCCCCTTTGCGCATCGCCGGAGCAATTCATCGTCTTGCGTTGACAGGCAAGGCACCCAGCATTGCCCGCCATTTTCCGTCGACCGGTGGAACACCAGGGCCAACACTCATTGCTGATTACCTGGAAGCGCTCGCAACCTTTCGTGATGACATTGACGAAGGGCTCTCGCGTACTGTTCAAACAAATGAAGTGGGTCGCACCACGATGCTGCTGACCGGAATGTCGTTTTTTGCCCGTGCAGCGGGGCTACCCGCAACGCATCTTCGTGAAGTTGGTTCTTCATGTGGTTTGAACTTACAAGTGGACGAATACTTCTTTGAAACTAACGAAG
>JBAXNF010000224.1:0-2407 GCA_037133935.1 bacterium | reverse complement strand
GTTTATTGCAGGGCAAAGAGGCTTTTACTGCCGTTACTTCGCGTCTTGCTTCTTTGGCAGCCGAACTAGACGATGCCGCAGCAGTCATTAGAGACCTCGCCGAAGCGAGCGAAGAAGACCCCGAGCGCCTTGCTGAAGTGAGCGCCCGACGTAAGGCCCTCAACGACTTATGCCGTAAGTATGGGCCTTTGCTCGCCGATGTGTTGGAGTACGGTCGTGCTAGCTCCGAGCGTCTGACCGACCTGTTGGGCTATGAACGACGTGCTCGTGAGCTCGAGGCATCTATCGCCGCAGCAAACGTGCGCGTGCGAGAAGCAGAGGCACAGGTGCGACACAAGCGAGTCGAAGGTGCTCCACAATTCGCCAAGGCGGTGCAGAAGCATCTCCGCCTCCTTGCACTGCCCGAAGCTGTGTTCCAGGTGAACTTTGCTCCAGAGTCTGAAGATCCGGCGGGCGATGCTGTGAACTTCTTGCTCTCTGCTAACCCTGGCAGCCCACCATTGCCACTGTCGAAAGTTGCTTCTGGCGGAGAACTCGCGCGAGTCATGTTGGCGTTGCGACTAGTGCTCACGCAATCACCCCCAACACTCATTTTCGATGAAGTCGATGCCGGTATCGGCGGCGCGGCGGCGGTGGCTGTTGGTAAGGCTCTGGCTGCGGTAGGAAAGGGGCATCAAGTGTTGGTGGTCACGCACCTTGCTCAAGTCGCTTCTCAAGCACAGCAGCAATTAGGTGTATCGAAAGAAATCATTAAAAAAGTTACCTATGCCCGCGTGGGCGAGCTCACAGGGGCAGCGCGTGAAAGTGAAATCGCCCGCATGCTGTCGGGGGGAGCGCTTACCGAGGTTGCAGTCGCTCATGCACAAGAGTTATTGATGCATACACCCTGAGAGCGGTTTTCGTGGTAAGTTGACATTCCGTCAAGGAGTTGTTGACACAAGCCGACGGGAGAAGTGAAATGCCAAAGCATATTTTCGTAACAGGTGGTGTTGCGAGCTCGCTTGGCAAAGGTCTCACTGCTTCGTCGCTCGGACGTTTACTGAAATTGCGTGGGTTGCGCGTCACCATGCAAAAGCTCGACCCTTACATCAACGTCGACCCAGGAACCATGAATCCTTTTGAACACGGTGAGGTGTTTGTTACCGATGATGGTGGAGAAACAGATCTCGATTTAGGCCACTACGAACGTTTCATCGACGAGAACTTATCGCGCAGTTCAAACGCGACTACAGGGTCTATCTACCAAGCAGTATTAGCAGCAGAGCGTCGCGGTGACTACCTCGGAAAAACCGTGCAGGTCATTCCGCACATTACCGACGAAATTAAGCGCCGCATTCATCGCGTATCTACCGATGATGTCGACGTGGTCATCACAGAAGTGGGCGGCACCGTTGGCGACATTGAAATTTTGCCGTTCCTAGAGGCCATTCGCCAATTCCGTAACGAGGCTGGGCGCGACAACGTGTGCTATATCCACGTCACCCTGGTTCCATTCATTGGCCCAAGCGGCGAACAAAAAACAAAGCCCACACAGCACAGCGTGACCGAGTTGCGCAGTCGCGGTATTCAGCCCGACATCATTGTTTGTCGCAGCGAAGAGCCGCTCAGCCAGAGTTTGAAGCGCAAAATTTCCAATGTATGCGACGTTCCTGAAGCAAACGTTATTAACGCCGCCGACGCGCGCAATATTTATGAGGTACCTATTATTTTGCACGATGAAGGCCTTGATGTTGTTGCCTGCGACACTCTGCGTTTAGATACTGAACTTGATCTTTCCTCGTGGGAGAACTTCGTTGAGCGTGTAGAAAATTCAGTACGCCCAGTGCGTATTGGGCTCATCGGAAAATATGTTGAACTGCAAGATGCATATCTTTCCGTTGTAGAGAGTTTGAAGCATGCTGGCTTTCACCACGGCGCAAAGGTTGAACTGGAATGGATTCAGGCAGAAGAAGTTGAGGGTCTCCTCACCGCAGGTCGCATGAGCAATCTCGACGGAATCGTCATTCCTGGTGGCTTTGGCGGGCGCGGCGTTGAAGGAAAAATAGCTGCTGCACAATTCGCACGAGAAAACAATTTGCCCTGTCTTGGCTTGTGCCTGGGAATGCAAGTGATGACCATCGAATTCGCTCGTCACGTATTGGGCTTGGCGCAGGCAAACTCGACCGAATTCGATCCGTCCACCACGGCTCCTGTCATCGATCTCATGAATGACCAGCGTGAAGTATCCAATAAGGGCGGCACTATGCGCTTGGGTGCCTACTACGCGGTGCTCGCTCCTGGGTCTCAGGTAGCTGCAATGTACGGAGAACCCGTGGTCAGCGAACGTCATCGCCACCGTTATGAGTTCAACGCAACATACCGAACCCGGTTTGAAGAGAATGGCTTTTTGTGCAGCGGTACTTCACCC
>JBAXNF010000223.1:0-2423 GCA_037133935.1 bacterium | reverse complement strand
GACCTCGGCTGGTTCGTCATCGACAATCTGCCCACTTCGTTGGTAGAGAAAGTGGTGGAGTTAGCAAGTTCACCGCTCGACCCGCATTCGCAACTGTGTTTAGTAGTAGGCAACGTGAGCCAGCAAAGTGACATGCTCGAGGTGTTGCGTAATCTTCGTTCCAATGGGCACCGGGTAACGGTGCTGTTTCTCGATTCATCAACAAGCGAACTAGTGAAACGCTACGGAGCCTCGCGTCGTCGGCATCCATTAGACAAAGAAAATGCATCGCCGGATTCCGTTCAAAGTGTTGGCATTGCATCACTCATTGAAAAAGAGCGAGCATTGTTGGAACCCGTTAAAGCAGTAGCCGATTTGGTCATCGATACCTCAGCACTTACCGTGCACCAGCTAAAAGCCAAATTGGTAGAGATCTTCAGTGACAAAGGTTCAACCGATGCCATACAGGTGGGTTTGGTTTCCTTCGGTTTCAAGCAAGGCCTGCCACTCGATGTTGACTTGGTTTTTGATGTCAGATTTTTGCCGAATCCGTATTGGGATGAAACCCTGCGGCCTCTCACAGGAATCGATGCATCAGTGAGTACCTACGTGCTGGGAAACCCCATCGCTGAGCAGTTTTTATCTCATCTAGAAGGCATGCTCGATTTACTCTTGCCTGCCTACGTGGCAGAGGGGAAAAGCTATCTCTCTATTGCCATTGGCTGCACTGGTGGGCAGCACAGGTCGGTGGCGATGGTGGAGCACCTCTCCCACTGGTTCACGGAAAGATCTATGCACCCACGGGTTACCCATCGAGACATGCCCCGCCACTAAGGTTCTAGAGGCACCGTTTTGGGTGCGGAATGCGAAAGGGCAAATACATGACCATCAAGGTAGGAATCAACGGGTTCGGGCGCATTGGTAGAAACTTCTTCCGCGCTGTTCAGGCGTCGCAGGCCGATATTGAAATAGTCGCCGTGAACGACTTGGGCTCTATCAAGACAATGGCCCACCTGTTGAAGTACGACTCGGTCCTCGGTGTGCTTCCCAACAAAATTACAGCCCTCGAAGACGGCATCAGTGTTGATGGCAAGGTGCTCAAGGTATTACAAGTACGCGACCCGAAAGACCTGCCGTGGAAGGCGCTTGGTGTAGATCTCGTCATTGAATCAACTGGTATTTTTACCGATCGTGACAAAGCAGCGATGCATCTCGATGCTGGCGCTCCGCTCGTCATCGTGTCAGCTCCATCCAATGGAGCCGATGCCACCATTGTGTACGGCGTTAACCACAACGATTTCCAAGCAGGTGTTCACAAAGTCATCTCGAATGCTTCTTGCACCACAAACTGTTTCGTACCGTTGGTGAAAGTCCTCGACGATGCCTTTGGTGTTGAAGGTGGCCTCATGACCACAATCCACGCATACACAGGCGACCAAGCCTTGGTAGACGGCCCACACAGCGACTTGCGCCGTGCTCGCGGTGCAGCAATCAACATCATTCCTACAAGCACTGGTGCAGCCCGTGCAACGAGCCTCGTGATGGAATCAATGAAGGGGAAGCTCGACGGCACATCGTTGCGTGTTCCAATTCCCACCGGTTCTATTACAGACTTTGTAGCAAACTTGAAGAAACCAGCAACGGTTGAAGAAATCAATGCCGCCTACAAAAAAGCTGCTGAAGGTGAACTCAAAGGTATTTTGGAATATACCGACGAGCCAATTGTTTCCAGCGACGTTGTCACCAACCCGCACTCATGTGTGTTCGACAGTGGTCTCACCATGAGCATGGGAACCATGGTGAAGGTTCTTGGTTGGTACGACAACGAATGGGGTTACTCCAATCGTCTCGTAGACCTCTCGTTGTTCGTAGGCAAGAAACTCAAAGGTTAAGCATGGCGCGTTTGCCTCTACTCGAAGACCTAGGTGATGTTGCGGGAAAGCGCGTCTTGGTGCGTACCGATTTCAACGTTCCAATGGAAGGGCCCGATAATGCTCGAGTTATTACCGATGACTTCCGCATTCGCGCTGCATTGCCAACCATTAACTGGCTCACGTCACGCGGAGCAACAGTGGTCTGTGCGAGTCACCTTGGTCGCCCTAAAGGTCAAACAGTAGAGAAGTACTCCATGGCTCCCATTCGTGCGAGGTTGCAAGAACTGGCACCCGGTGTTGAACTCATGGAGAACCTTCGCTTCAATGCAGGCGAAGAATCAAACAGCGAATCTTTTATTGCGCAACTCGTGCAAGGTTTCGACATGTATGTCAACGATGCTTTCGGCGCTGCACATCGTTCACATGCGTCGGTGTCTGGTCCTCCAAGAACTCTGCCATCTGCTGCAGGGCGACTTTTGCAAAAAGAAGTTGAAGTTCTCGGCGAAATGCGCAACCACCCAAAGCGCCCTTTCATTGCCGTTCTCGGTGGCGCAAAGGTCAGCGACAAGT
>JBAXNF010000222.1:0-2438 GCA_037133935.1 bacterium | reverse complement strand
CGTCGAGAGTCACCGTCGGTGACCATTTAAGATCTTGCGCGGCGGGCCGTGGATCGAACCAATGTGCGGTACCCAGCTGTTCAGCCACAAACTTAGTGAGTGGCGGCTCGCCTTTTCCTATGCGAGGCCAAATGCGCTCTACAAGTGAGCCCACCACGAGCGCCACAGACAAAGGCACTTTCTTTGGTTGAAAGGGAACGTCTGCTGCTTCACAAATTTTTTGCATCAACTCCCGCACCGTACGCGGTTCGCCATTTGCAATGACGTACGCCTTGCCTGCACAGGGAGCCCCCACGTGTACAGCATCAACCGCCGCAACCAAAGCGCTGACCGCATTTGCAATGTAAGTGGAATCGATGAGTGCATCGCCACTGCCCACCATTGCTAAACGATTCGCTTCTGCACGCTGCACAATACGACCAACAAGTTGAGTGTCGCCTGGACCCCACACTAAGTGCGGACGTATGGCAACAACGGCACGTGAATTATTATTTGCATTGAGAGCTTCTATTTCTGCTATTGCTTTACTCTCGGCGTAAAAAGCACGCTTGTGCCCAGTGACTGCAGGAGTTGCAATTGCTCCCACAAGTGAACTCCCCACGTGCGCAACCGATGGCGTAGAAACATGCACGATGCGCGAAACACCCAGAGTGCTAGCCGCTGACAAAATATTTTGCGTACCCACAACATTGGTGTTGTAGAACTCGCTCCAGGTTCCTAAAACACCAACACGTGCCGCTCCGTGCACCACCACATCACAACCATCCATTGCTTTTGTGACTGCATCCAAGTTGGTGATATCGCCCAATTCCTGATGAATGCGCACTCCAGTGGGGAAATGTGCTTCCCGGCGCTGCATACACACCACTTCTTCACCACGAGCCGCTAATGCAACGGCAACTTCTCGCATCAATAAACTGCCCGCACCTGTTACTAAAACTTTCACTTTTTGGCACCAGACAAAAGAATGCTCATTTTCTTTGCCAACGCGGTGCGGTCAATTTTTGCATTGTGTCGAATATCGACAGGCAACTCTTTCACCACCCACACGGCGGCCACCTTTTGTGGAGCAACAGCGAAACGCACTTCTGATGTGAGCGCAGGGCTCGCTTCGCCCTCGGCGCCATTTGCGGTTTCCACCACCACGACAACTTGCTGAATACCATGCGGGCCAACGCCTACCACCGCTGCGCGCTGCACTTCAGGAACTTCTTCTGCTGCAATTTCGAGAGGCACAGGAGTAACGGGGCCTTCCACCGCGTGAATAACGTGCACCACCCGCCCTTCTACCCAAATATTTCCTGCAGTGTCGAGATGCCCCACATCGCCGGTGCGGTGCCACGTGCGGGCTTCACCCTGACGGGCCGGACGAGCCGCTGTTTGTGTTTGCCACAAGCGGTCGTACCCGTCAGACATCCATGGCGCCGACGCCAGAATTTCACCTGTAACACCTGCTGCAAGTGGCACAACTACCTGCCCTGAACCGGGTGTAGCAACAACAACATCGCAACCATTTACAGCAGTACCAACGCATACTCCACCGCTTCCCTGTTGGTCAGAGCCAATGTCTTCACGTAGTGCAAGAGAAATATCGGCGAGTGGAAGCAACTCGGTCATTCCATATGGGGTATGAAGTTCTGCTTGTGGGCACAAAGTTTTCATTGCGCGCAGCGTTTCTATGGGCACTGGCGCTCCGGCAGACATCACGAGTCGGACCTTGCTCAGTGCATTCGTGCTGACCGCAGGTGCAGTGGCTATCACATTGGCAAGGGCTGCGGGTGAAGCAAACACCATGGTGGCCTGAATACTTTCGCAGGCTTCATTTAATGCCTGCGCAGTCAGTGTGCGTGGTGCAGTGACATCCATGTTGGCAAGGCCAGTACAAATACCTAAGGCAGGACCATACAAAGCAAAGGGGGCGAATGCAGCAACGAATCGGTCGGCGTTTGTAATGCCGTACAACTTTTGCAATGCATCGCGTTGCGCACAAAGTTGTTGATGCGAGTAGCGCACACCTTTTGCGGGGCCAGTTGCTCCAGAAGTGAACAACACGGCAGCAAGATCTTGCGGCTGTGGTTCTTGTACATACAACTCTGCTAAAGATTCCAGTTTTTTCGCACCTTGAAGTTCACTGAGCGCAATAAACGTTGCCTGGGGGGCACAACGCAATGCACGCGCTGCGAGCAAAGCTTTTTGTGGTCCAACAACATGTTGCACACGTGCCGAGCGAACAGCATTTCCCAAACCACGCAGCCCCAACCCGCGGTCGGCAATGACTGTTACTGCACCTATTCTCCATGCTGCATACACCACTGCAATGAGGTCGATACTTGGAGGAACCAGCACTGCAATGCGTTGCCCGCGCTGCACTCCTTGTCGATCTAATTCCTGGGCATAGGTCGCAACACGAGCAGAAAACTCACCGAACGTAGTACTTT
>JBAXNF010000221.1:0-2468 GCA_037133935.1 bacterium | reverse complement strand
TCCGATAATCGATGCAGCAAGGTTTCAACAGCTGCTCGACTCGGGAACGATCTAAAACTCTCACTATTTGATGTGTTGGCAGAGACCGCGCTTAACAAAGCGTCCGTTGCTTTTCGACCCGACGTACTGAGAGTTGTCTACAACGCGCGATCCACGAAGAAATACTGTTTCAACTTTTCCGGTGAGTTGTGTGCCTTCGTAAACTGAAAAATCTACGTTCATATTGTGAGTTGTAGCTGAGATCACATGTTTCTTGTGAGGGTCAAAGATGACAATGTCTGCATTGGAGCCTGGACTGATTGATCCTTTTGTAGGAAACATGCCCAACATTTTTGCGGGTGCAGTAGAGACGATGTCTACCCATCGGGTTAGCGAGATATATCCGCTTATTACTCCAGAAAACATTTGCTCTACGCGATGTTCAATACCTGGTAAACCGTTCGGAATAATCCTGAAATCATCTCGACCAACTTCGCGTTGCCATGTACAAAAGGGGCAGTGGTCGGTGGCGACTATTTGCAAATCATCAACAGCAAGTCCACGCCACATTGCTGCTTGGTGACTCTTTGGTCGAAGTGGTGGGCTGCACACGTAATTCGCTGCTTGTACAGGATCTCCGTCGAGGTAAGAGTCGTCCAAGAAGAGATATTGCGGGCAAGTTTCAGCAAAAACATTTCTTCCACTTAGCCGCGCCTTAACAAGTGCGCGTAATGCTTCTTCAGATGAAAGATGGACAATGTACAACGGAACATTTGCAATTTCAGCAAAAACTGAAGCTCGATTAATCGCTTCTGCTTCCAAAATTGATGGTCGAGTTTTAGCGTGAAAGCGAGGGGTGGTTTCTCCGCGAGCTACTGCCTGATCTCGCAGTACATCGATTGCGATTCCATTTTCGGCGTGCATCATGACAAGGCCGCCGTTTAGCGCAGCTCGTTGCATTACTTGCAGAATTTCACCGTCATTTGAATACAACGAGCCGGGATATGCCATAAACATTTTGAAACTTGAGACACCTTCGTCAATAAGAGCGTCCATGTCCGAAAGACTTGACGTACTTGCGCCGACACTAAATACGTGAAACCCAAAGTCGACCGAACAATTGCCTTTTGCGGTCTCAAAATGACTTTCGACAGCACTGCGCATTGATTCATTTGGTTTTGGAGAAGCAAAGTCGACGATTGTCGTTGTGCCACCAATCGCGGCAGCTCGTGTTCCGGTTTCGAAAGTGTCCGGAACATACGTACCTTGTCCGACACTTTGCAGGTGGGTGTGAGCATCAATTCCGCCCGGAATGACGTACTTTCCCGTTGCATCAATGACAAGATTCGCGGTTTGCGCAAATGTCGTACTGAGTTCATGCCCAGGACTCACTACACCCACAACGTTCTCGCCCTCAATGAGCACATCAGCGACTATGGCCTGAGTCGAATTGACTACGAGCCCTCCATGTATGAGCGTGCGCATTGCGTTACGGGTTATCGATTGTCCGGAATACCTCGACGGCAACTTCGATACACGAAAGCACAATTGGGAAGCCTGCATAAGGAATCATGTGTATAAACACTGAGAGCAATTCCTCACGAGTAAAACCTTGATCGAGTGCGCCTCTGATGTGGGTCCTGAGAAGCGTTGGTCGGCCAAGAACAGCGATAGTAGTGATCGTGATTATTCGTTTTGTCTTGTAATCGAGACCTTCCCGTGCCCATACGTCACCGAAACAAAACTCGCCCAACATGCGGTCAAGTTCTGGGCCAACAATCGGGTCGATATTTCGCCAGTGGTGAAGAGCTTTTGGCACAGCGCCAGTTTCAATCAGCACTTCTTCACCTTTTTGATACAAAGAGTTATTCTCGTATTCGTACATGATCTAAAACATCCTGACGTTGCTTATGGCTGAATTAAGGACTCGTATGTTTCAGGTCTACGGTCGCGCCATACGTTGAGATTTAATCTGGCGTCCTGCAGTGTTGAAAAATCTAGATCCGCAAGCACAATGTCTTCAGATTCTGCGCTTCCTTGAGCAAGGACGACTCCGTCTGGATCGCAGAAATAACTCTGACCGTAAAACTCATTCGGGCCAATGTCTTCTTTTCCAACTCGATTGAGTGTGCCAACAAAGTATCGATTGGCAATTGCATGAGCTCGCTGCTCAACGTGCCATGTTCGGATAGAAGTCCCAGAAGTCGCAGAGGGAATAAAGACAATTTCGGCGCCGTTAATTCCTAGTGCTCGTGCACCTTCAGGAAAGCGGCGGTCGTAACAGATGTAGACACCGATACGACCAAACTTTGTTTGAAAAACTGGATACCCAGTATTGCCAGGCTTGAAGTAATACTTTTCGTAAAAATTATCAGCCTGAGGGATATGTATTTTGCGATATTTACCAACGTATGTTCCGTCGGCATCAATGACCACTGCAGTGTTGTAGAAATCACCGCGATCGTTTTCGTAGAGAGGCAGAATTATTA
>JBAXNF010000220.1:0-2484 GCA_037133935.1 bacterium | reverse complement strand
CCCACTCTAAAACTTCTGCACAAAACTCATGGCCCATGTGCACATCACGCGAGAGATCGACCGGTGGCCTCTTTGTTACACCATTCATCTCGCTACTCAACGCAAGAAAGTTTGCGCCATGATGCACGAAGTGCAGGTCGGAACCACAAATACCACAGGCATGCACGGCGACCAACACTTCGCCCTCACCAGGAACTGGCTCGGCGAAGTCGTCGACCACCATGTGACCCGAACGCAATACAGCAGCTTTCATACGAAAACCTTAGTCACTTCAAACGAAAGAGATTTATTCGGCAACATCAACAGTTATTGAAGTACCACACCTAAACACATCCGCTGTGAGACACGCTTCAGTTCCCACCGTATTCTCCGACTGAACATAGAACGTCCAAGTTCCTCCACTGATGGGGAACGAGTAAGTCGTTGCGAGCCCGCTACTCGTCGTAAACACGGTTCCCCTACTCTTACCAGTTGTTATTGGTAATCCATTTTTACCCGTAAAAGTCGACGACCAGTAGCCTATATTATATTTTTTCATTAAAGCCCCTCCGGTATCAATTGGCGCATTCCACGAAAGCGCCAAAGTTCGACCCAACCCTGAACTTGTTAATTTGTAACTTAGGTTCGTGACGCTCTGTGGCCGAATCACCGGAGTAGCAAACACGTCTTGGGAGGGCAACCCTGTTCCTGCTTCATTAGATGCAATAGCTCGGAACTTGTATTGTTTTCCAATTTCAAGATTTTCACTTTCCCGCTCAACACGAGTATTGGCAATGTTGATCGGTTTCATCTTCGTGTAGATCAAAGAATCCTTAAGTGCGTATTCCACCTCATACCGAATATCACCGTCATCTGACAGACCACCATCCGTTTCTCCAAAAGCAAAATTCCACTGCAGCTGAATAGCGCCATCAGCTGTCGGACTTGCAATTACAGTTGGCCTTCCGGGAACAGAACGTGGCACCACAATTGGATAATCACTGATCGCGGAATACGCCCCTTGGCCCGCAATATTTTTAGCGGCAACACGGAATGTGTATACAGCACCTTTGGTGAGGCCCGTTACTTTCAGCGAAGTATTCGTGTTCGCGCTATGAGTGAACGCAACATAGTCCTCAGTACCTGATTTATATTCAACGACGTAGTCAGTGATTGCTGAACCGCCATTAAATTCTGGAGCAGTCCATGAAATATCTGCACCAGCGGTGTTGTCTGCAACTGCTCGAACTCCAGTTGGAGCATCTGGCACCGTACGTGGTGTGTAGGCAGCAGAGGTCACCGCACCACCTGTTCCTGCAATATTGATTGCAGCAACTGTAAAGGTGTAGGCCGTGCCGTTGACAAGGCCTGTCACGGTCATTGCAGTAGCAGCAGACTCGCTATGAACAAATGTTGAGCATGACGATCCAACGCAAGACTGCACCACATAATTGATGATGGCGGCACCGTTATTTGCAGGTGCTGTCCAAGTCAGAGCTACTTGCCTGTCACCCACTGTGCCAGTCAGACCCGTAGGAGTTGCTGCAACCGCGCGAGGCGTAGCGGCAGCAGATTTGGCAGAATAAAGCCCAGTGCCAGCCGCATTGACTGCAGCAACCTGGAACGTATAGGCAGTGCCCTTGATTAAACCAGATACTTTCACTGATGTTGCTGTTGAAGCTACACGGGTAACTGTGGTGCAGTCGACCAAACACGATTGCAGTGTGTAGTCAGTAATTGCAGCGCCACCGTTGTTGGTAGGCGAGGTCCACGAAACATCAATACCGCCGGTGTTATCAGCCGTAGCTGTTACTCCAGTTGGCGCATCGGGGATCGTGCGAGGAGTAATTAATAGAGATGCAATTGAATATGGACTATCGCCTGCAGCATTTTTTGCTGAGACTCGGAAGGTGTATGCCGTCCCATTAGTAAGACCTGTCACCGTTGCAGATGTTCCCGTGCTAGTTCCGTCGTTGAATGTGGTGCAATCTCCACCGGTACATGACTGCACCGTGTAATCACTAATTGCATTACCACCATTGCTAGATGGCACAGTCCACGACAGCGCTACTTGTTGGCTTCCCACAGTGCCAAGTACCGAAAGTGGTGCAGTTGGCACGGTTCGAGGAATATAGGAACTAGAAACAGCGGCGACACTTGTGCCGGCAGCATTCTTTGCTGCAATCTGGAAGGTATACGCCGAACCATTGATGAGGTTATTCACCGTTATTGAAGTATCGGCGGATGGCGTGTGGGCAAATGCCGTACACGTCACACCCAAACATGACTGAATGGTGTAGTCCGAGATCGCATCACCGTTATTGGCCAGCGCTGTCCATGTCAAAGCGACTTGAGCGTTGCCCACCGTGCCGACAATAAGTGTTGGTGCTTCGGGAACGGAACGCGGCGCTACGGCAGGCGAAGACTGCGCAGAATAAGACCCTGTTCCTGCAGCATTCACTGCTGCAACCTGGAACGTATAGGCAGTGCCCTTTGTTAAACCAG
>JBAXNF010000219.1:0-2484 GCA_037133935.1 bacterium | reverse complement strand
GCCTTAGGAGTCCTCCCAGGGGGCTCTACCAACGTCTTTGCCCGCACTCTTGGCATGTCGAATGACCCTACTGAGGCAGTGAAGCAGCTGGCACTAGCACTCGATACCGAGCGCATTTCCCCGATTGGTCTGGGCAAGGTCAATGGTCGGTACTTTTGTTTTCATACCGGTGTCGGCTACGACGCTGCCGTGGTGCGCAATGTGGAACGCCGGGCAGCTTTAAAACGCTGGCTAGGCCACCCACTATTTGTTGGCGCTGCTCTGCATACCTGGGCCCTTGGCTATAGCCGCAAAAACCCTCACTTCTCTGTGCATGTCGGAGAAGAACAACCCGTCAATGGTTACTTCGCCATTGTCATGAACACGAACCCATACACATTCCTTGGCAAGAAGCCTCTGAACTTGTCGCCACATGCCAACCTCGACAGTGGCCTATCGGTGGTTACCTTCACTTCTCTGTCTGCTCTCACGTTGCTTGGTTCCATAGGCAAAGCCATTCGCAGCGGCGGTGTTCCTGAAAGTAAGCACGTGAAAATTCGCGAAGACGTAAAGGTAGTGAGCATCACCAACGATCGACCCTTCCCGTTTCAACTCGATGGCGACTACCTAGGTGAAACAACCGAATTGCAATTCACCCATGAACCCCATGCGGTGCGGCTCGTACAGCCGCTTCTTTCATAATTCCTAACGACCAAGAACGCGCAACGCCACATCGGGAACATTCGTGCAAATGGCATCTATTTTCCATGCCAGTAGTTCTGCCATGCGCACTTCATCGTCGCAGGTCCAGGTATTCACTTGTATTCCTCGTGCATGACACAGGTCAATAAGTTCTTTCGTCAATGCACCCACCCACGGGTGAAGCGCACTGTGGCCGCCGTGAATGAGGCCATCAATAATATTTTCTGCATCATTGGGGGCCACCACTACAGTGAGCCACGCGGTGCGTAACTCCGGAGCAATTTCGTGAACTTTGTCAATGGTCTCTCGACGAAACGACGAAATGAGAAATCGTGAACTTTCATTGCGAGCGAGAAGTGCACGCGCAACTACTTCTGCAACAGAGTCACTGCTATCGAAGTCGGGTTCGTTCTCATCGTTTTTAATTTCTACATTGACCCACATTCCTGAACACGCATCGAGCGCTTCAGTCAAGGCGGGTATGTGCGTGGGGAGCTCACTGTGCTGGAGCGCACAAATATCTCGCCCGTCTTCGAGTCGCGGGTCGTGATGTACCACCAGGTGCCGATCTGCCGTTAACCGCACGTCGAGCTCTACCCCGTCGGCTCCCATATCGCCTGCCGCACGAAATGCCAACACGGTGTTTTCACGCTCGGCTCGAGAGGCTCCGCGATGGGCCAAAACGAAGGTTTGGGAGCCGAGTGTTACGGGAACAAAAATTTGATTCATAAATCTTAAAGTACTGCTTGTGATTAGCGATTTCCCGACGTAACGTGCCCGAGCCACAAAGAACTCGTGGCGATTGAAATATCCACCCTGGGCCCTTACCGCCCCTTAACAACGCAGGAGATGAAGTGACCATCCTCGCTTCAAGCCTCGCGCTCGGAAGTGCCGACTACACGTGGCGTTCGAACGCGGTATGCCGTGACACTGACCCAGAGCTATTCTTTCCTGTAGGAACTACAGGCCAAGCACTTCTTCAACTCAGTAAGGCAAAAGAAACCTGTGACCAATGCACCGTCAAGGTTGAGTGCTTACAGTTCGCTATCGACACCAACCAAGACTCTGGTGTTTGGGGCGGAACTTCAGAAGATGAGCGTCGCGCAATTCGCCGACAAATTGCAGCTCGTCACCGTTCCAGCATTGCTGGCTAAGTCGCCACAATAGGAACAACAAGTTCAATCAGTGTTCCCATCGAGTTGGTTGGCAACTCCACATCTGCTTCTTCGTAATCTGCTGCGACAGCCGATCGCATGTCAATAGTGCCGCCTAGTTCTGTGCTCACCAAAGTGCGAACAATTGATAAACCCAAACCGGTTGCTTGGCTAATATCAAAATTGGGGTCAAGACCTGCTCCGTCGTCGAGCACTCTCACACACAGTCGTGTACTTTCTTCGCCTTGTGACGACACTTTAACTTCTTGCGACAAATGTACGGAAACATTGCCACCTCGATGTGAGGTGCTCTCTTTAAAACCATGGTCAACTGCATTTTGCAATAACTCCGTCAGCACTACCGAAAGCGGCGTTGCAATGGTTGCGGGCAAACGCCCGCCATCACCATGTACGACAAATCGAATTGGTCGATCGGGCGATTGCAAGCTTTCTTCCACGAGTCGCAGTAATGGCCGGACAATTTCGATGAATGCAACATCTTCACCTGGCTCACGCGACAAGGTTTCGTGCACTAATGCAATGGTGCGAATACGGCGCACCGATTCGTTAACTGCCGACTTCGCTTCACCCTCGTCCAACCTGCGCGCCTGCAAACGCAACAATGATGAAATGGTTTGCAGGTTATTTT
>JBAXNF010000218.1:0-2485 GCA_037133935.1 bacterium | reverse complement strand
GTAGAATCTTTCCGTGGCAAAAAATACTGCGGCGAAAAAATCTGCGGTCAAAGGAAAAGTAAAGGCTACCGCTGCTGTGACACCAGTCCCAGCAGTGGTGCCCAAGGTTCATCCAGCAGTGGTCGCCTTCGTTGCGTATCACATTGTAGCGATTACAATTTACGCTCTGCCAAAGCCAAGTAATGATGTCCTGTCCGGCAAAGTCAGTCCTCGTGGCAGCGATGCCTTACTTGCCCTAAATGTTCGGGAAATGAAGCAATGGGCCGTGTTTTATGGCTATTTGTATCCGACCGGTTTTTGGCAGTACTGGGATATGTTTGCGCCTGATCCCGCTCAAACCGATATATGGTGTGATGCAGAAGTAACATTTCTTGACGGAACGAAAACCATGTTCCAATATCCGAGGATGAAGACATCTTCGATTCCGGACAAATTTATGCAGGAGAGATACCGTAAGTTTTTCGAGCGGGTTAATTTAGAGGAAAACCCTTATTTCTGGTCTCCATTTGCCCAAGCAATCGCGCTTAAAACTGCAACAGATCAATCAAGCCCACCAGTTAAAGTCACCATTTACAGACACTTTCAAGAGGTGATGCGACATGATAAGCAGACGCCAAACGAACCACCGTATGGGTCGTATCCATTCTTCACCTACGTAGTTGATCAGCACAAACTTTTTGCAGACAAGGGGTGGAAGCTTGGAATCCGTTAAGATTCTATATAACTACTGGTTTAAGTACGGCAGCCCGGTTACTATGGGCGTCTTTCGCGCCATCATGGGCGGGTTGATCTTTATCAACTTCGCGATGATCTCAGTCTTCTTCAAGGACTTCTTCTCCGAACAGGGCTACTACCCAGGGTGGATGGGGTCATTGGCGATGAACAAGGATGTCTATTTGGTCCAAGACGGAAGCATCCACTATCCAAGAATTGATCCTCTTCACGGAGTCACGGACTACCGGATTCTAGTTGCCTTTAACATTTTCGTCTTGATTTCTGCTCTGCTTACCAGTCTAGGATTGTTTACTCGGGTTGCTTCTATTTGCCTTGCCATCGGGGCCATTACGCTCCATCACCGCAACACCTCAATACTCCACGGTGGAGACACTGTTGTAAGAATTTCCGCCATTTACATGGCTATAGCCCCTTCTGGCGCCGCTTTTTCCCTTGATCGCCTCATTGCCTTGCGAAAAGGAATTGCACCGGCAATTCCCCCCTTGGTGTCGCTGTGGCCCCAGCGACTCATAGCCTACAATTGCTGCCTGATCTACTTCACAACTACTTGGGCTAAGTGGTTCGGACATCTTTGGAAGGGTGGAGCAGCTACTTGGTATCCAGCCCGATTGCATGAGTTCGATCGACTTCCAGTTCCGGCATTTTTCAACCAATTTCCAATGGTCTACGTTACGACGTGGGGAACCTTGGCGGTTGAATTTGCGCTTGCCACGTTAGTCTGGTTTAAACCTCTTCGAAAATGGGTCCTCCTGTCTGGATTAATGCTCCACGGATACATTGATTACTCGATGAATATTCCGTTATTTGGCTACCTCATGGCAACCCTGTACCTTTCGTTTTATGAAGGCGAAGAAGTTGCCGCATGGTTTGATCGCCTTAAGGCTCGATTCGCGAAACAGCCGGTTACTGAGGCAGTATGATCACTGAACTTCACGTTGAGAATCTCGCAATCATTCAAAAGGCAAGCGTTTCCTTTCGCGACGGCTTTACGGCATTAACTGGAGAAACCGGCGCAGGAAAGTCTCTACTCATTGATGCGTTAGAACTATGCCTGGGAGAACGCGCTGACACTGAACTGGTTAGAACCGGCGCCACTAAAGCGTCGGTCCAGCTTGTTGTCGATTTATCCCAGAACCAATCCATTCTAAGAGCCACCTGTCTGCTGAATCGTGGAAAAAAACGACTGCGGCAACGAACACTTGACGATCTGGAAGACGCTGCCGAAGCGTCGCTCACGCACCAATTGGAGAAAAAACGGTCGCTGTCTGACTGGGCCGAAGGAGCCCTCCGAATTCTCGCCACGATTTACCGTGATCGGGAGTTACACAGTGATTCCGAAGCCGACCGCGGCATTGTCGCCTGCGTGACCCGCCTGCAGGAACTCAACGAAAAACTGCGACGAATTCCGGCCAGCGTGCTGCCCGCATGCACCGCCAGCCAGGCGCTGCAGTTGTTGCTGCGGCAGATTGGTGAGACTTCGATTCCACCGGAAGCAAATGACCAAGCCGTCGAGCTACTCGGCTGGCTGGAACTGACGCTCGATGACAGCCCGGTGCTGGTGCTGACCGGATTCAATGAAGGCAAAATTCCGGAATCAATCAACGCCGATGCCTTCATGCCGAACAGTCTTCGCACGCGGCTGGAACTCACCGACAACCGCCGCCGCTATGCCCGCGACGCATACGCTCTGACCTCCGTGCTGCACAGTCGGCGGCGCGTCATCGTGATTACCGGACGGACAGATGTAAAG
>JBAXNF010000217.1:0-2587 GCA_037133935.1 bacterium | reverse complement strand
ACGCACTGTTTGGGTTAACAAGAACTGCAGCACCACCCGATACTTCCTCTGTTGAACTTCCCAAGCTTGTTACCACCGGCACGCCATGTGACATTGCTTCTAAAATGGGCAAACCAAACCCTTCGCGTAACGAGGGGTAACAAAATGCTGCGGCCCCTGCATATAACGCCGCTAGGTCGGAACTCGGCACAAAGCCCAGCATTTTCACTCGCGACTGCGCAACAATTTCACTTCCCCAACCGCTCGCCCCCGCAACTACCAACGGCGGTGCATCGGGCCCAAGCATTGCCACTGCATCAATGAGACGCTGCAGGTTTTTACGTGGTTCTAAAGTGCCAACGAAAAGTAAATACTGATGTGGCAGTTCGTATTTCTTTCGTACTTCATTAATTTGTTCACTACCAACATCAACATGATGCACCCCGTTTGGCACATAGCGAAGTTGCTCTGCGCTGAATCCGTTTTCTAAACAATCGTCGAGCGTGGCCTGTGAAACACAAATGATGCGTGTTGCTCGTTTGCGCAGCACTGCAAGACTGCGCTGAAAAACACCTACACCTCTCTTGGTGAAATGTTCTGGCTCATGCAAAAAAGCAAGGTCATGAATGGTGGCGACAAGTGGGGCGCTGCTTGCTGCAGGAATAATGCTTGTTGCATGCACGAGGTCAATTGCCCCCGTTGCACCTTCTACTTTTGGCCAGTTGAAGCGCAACCACGATTCGTAGAGGTACGGCCCCGCCAACGGCAAAGGATGCACGGTGATGGGCGGACAGTACGGCTCAAGTGGCGCTGCCTTATGGCGCCCAGCAACCCCCAGCAACTGCACTTCGTGGTGACCCGAAGTGTCGCGGTTGTTCAATTCGCCGATGGCTTTTGCCAACTCGATGCCGTACACAGCGGTGCCCCCAGGCACCCGGTGCCAACATTGTTCCAAGCTATAAGCCACACGCACCCCCCTATTGTGCCTGCCGTGCGCCTACCATGAGTGTGCATGAGCGACTTCTGGCAAAATCGTCCCGTTTTAGTCACCGGAGGCAATGGCTTTCTCGGAAGCGTTGTGGTGCAACAGTTCCGCGCCGTCGGGGCCACGGTCAGCGCTCCACACAAGGCTGAATTCGACCTCACCATGCCTGGCGAAGCCACACGAATGCTTGCTGCGTACCAACCCAGCCACGTGGTGCACCTCGCTGCACGCGTTGGGGGCATTGGCTACAACCAAGTGGCTCCCGCGCCCTTATATCTCGACAACCTGCTCATGGGTACCCACGTGATTGAGGCGTGTCGCCATGCTCAGGTGGAAAAAACTGTGGTGCTTGGCACCGTGTGCTCTTACCCGAAGTTCACCCCCGTTCCCTTTCATGAACGTTCGCTATGGGACGGCTACCCCGAAGAGACCAACGCTCCGTACGGCATTGCTAAAAAAGCGTTGCTGGTGCATGCGCAAGTTAATGCAGCACAATACGGACAAAAATTTGCTTACCTCATACCCACCAACTTGTTCGGGCCTGGCGACAAATTTCACCCCGATGTTTCTCACGTCATTCCCGCACTCATTAAAAAGTGTGTTGAAGCAAAAGAACGTGGCGATAGCAGCATTCAAGTGTGGGGCACCGGAAGTGCAAGTCGCGAATATTTATACGTTGAAGATGCAGCTGCAGCAATTGTGCGTGCAGCAGAAGTTCGGAATTCTGCTGAACCGTTGAACCTTGGCAACAACCACGAAATCACTATTCGCGAAACAGTAGAAACCATTGCTGAAGTAGTGGGTTTCACCGGCAAGTTGGTGTGGGACCCTTCCAAGCCCGATGGCCAGCCCCGCCGCCGTGTCGATGCAAGTGAAGCTGAGCGCGCGCTGCAATGGAAAGCTCAAGTGACATTTCGTGTTGGTCTCGAGAAAACGGTGGAGTGGTATTTGACCCATCGCGAAGAAGCAGAGCGCGCCTCGTGAATTTGCCACCCCCAGTACTTCCGAAATGCACACGACATCCAGAGCGCCCCACCGGGCGTAGTTGTACGCGTTGCGGGCGCCCCGCATGCTCCGATTGTCTTGTTCAGGTAGCAGTGGGCTCACACTGCGTGGACTGCATTCGACGTGACCGCCCCGATGCACGCACACGTGCCCGCTATTGGAATGCCGCCCAGCCAATACTGACAACAAAAATTCTTATTGCTATTAATCTTTTAGTTTTCATTTACACCAACATCGGATCTTCATATTTCAATTCAGGTGGAATGAATAAAAACCTCGTTGATCTCGGGCTTGCAAAGGTATTTCTATATAACGGCGAGTGGTACAGGCTCTTAACGTGTGGGTTCATTCACTTTGGGTTTTTCCATGTGGGTATGAATATGTTTCTTCTGTACCAACTCGGCTCCATGTTGGAAGGAGAAATGGGTCGAACGCGTTTTACTTTGGTCTACTTCGCTGCACTCCTTGCCGGCAGCACTGGCGCACTCATGGTGAACCCCGATGCACTGACGGGTGGAGCCTCTGGCGCTGTGTTCGGGCTCATGGGTGCTGCATTTGTTGGCATGCGACTGCGTGGCATTAACCCCATGCAAACAGGCCTTGGCATTACTTTGGTAC
>JBAXNF010000216.1:0-2604 GCA_037133935.1 bacterium | reverse complement strand
CCACACATTGCACGCCCATGGGCAAGCCGTCGGCACTCCAGTGCAACGGCAGGCTGATGGCTGGCTGACCTGTCACATTGAATTGCGCGGTGTACTGCAAAATGGAGCGCATATTCATGCCGCCATCTGGGCCACTTAACCACCCCAACTTGGGTGGTGGCCCAGCCAGTGTGGGGGTCACCAAAATGTCGAAGGGCTGTGCCCCGTCTTGCGGGTACCACCACTCGAGCATGCGTCGCGACCACGCGTGCATCCAACTCACCCATTGCACGTACTGAGTACCACTGATCGTGCGGCCAATTTCGCGCAAGAAAAGATTGTCGGCTTCAATGTCGTCTTGCGTAACGGGCCGCCCGATGAGCGCTTCAATTTCACTCACCCCAACATCGGTAGCCACCGACACAATGCCAGTGAACGTGTCGGCAAAATCTTCTTCGTCCATTGCTGCGGGGTACGCATCTTCCACCATGTGACCAAGCGACTCGAGCAACTTGCGTGCAGATGCCATTGATGCACGCGTCTCTACGTGGTCTACTCCACCAGGCATCAGTGGGTGATCAAGAAAACCAATGCGCAAAAAGCCAACCGGCTTGCCCACTTCTTCCATCAGTGGTCGCGCATACGGAACAGCGGTGTATGGGTCGCCTGCTTCATAACCCGACAAAATGTCGAGCATGAGTGCAGTGTCGCGCACACTGCGTGTGACCACTCCATCAACAGTTGCGCCCATCCACGACTCACCAGTGTCTGGTCCTTTACTAATACGACCACGCGAAGGCTTTAAGCCCACCAAACCACATTCGCTTGCTGGCACGCGAATAGAACCACCTCCATCATTTGCATGACCAACAGAAACAATGCGTGCCGCAACAGCAGCAGCAGAACCCCCCGACGAACCGCCTGTGGAATGTTCAAGATTCCACGGGTTATGAGCTGCACCATAAGCAAGTGGTTCGGTTGTAATAGTGCTGCCAAACTCTGGAGTATTCGTGCGGCCAATGACAATTGCTCCTGCACGCTTCAAGCGTCGCGCAATGTATGAATCGTGTGTGGCGCGGTACCCGAGGTTTTTTAAAATACGTGAACCCATGTGATGCGGTTCGCCACCAATAGCCGCTTCAAGATCTTTCACTACAACCGGCATTCCGTGCAATGGCGTTGTAATTGGGCCAGCAGAAATGGCAGCAGCTTCACTGCGCGCACGTTCATATCGTTCATGAATAATGGCGTTTAATTGTGGGTTCACTGCTTCGGCACGGGCAATGGCAGCATCAACAAGTTCCACCGGCGACACCCACTTGCGATGCAGCGCACCCACCTGGTCGTTGGCGTCGGAATTTAAAACGTCAGCAATATTTTGGGGTGGTTGTGCAGGTGCGTTCATAAGTAAACCCTACGCTGTGGTGATGCGCGTTCTTGCTGCACTCGATAAGTTCCGCGGAACCGCAACCGCACAAGAAGCCTGCGCTGCAGTCGGCCACGCCTGTTGGGAACTCGGCATCGATTGCGATGAAGCACCACTTGCCGACGGCGGTGAAGGAACACTCGATGTACTCGGTGGTCCGAACCGCACCAGCAAAGTAACGGGGCCACTGGGCGACATAGTGGAAGCACAATGGCGCCTTAGTCGTGACGTCGCTGTTATTGAAATGGCGCGCGCAAGTGGCTTACAACTTGTTGGCGGCGCAGAACGCAACGACCCCATTGCTGCAAGCACCACTGGCACTGGCGAGCTCATCGACCAAGCACTCGACGCAGGCGCGAAAAAAATCATTGTGTGTTTAGGTGGTTCGGCAACAACCGATGGTGGCTACGGGGCAGTTCGCGCCATTCACGCCCCTGCTCGATTAAAAGCAGTGGAGTTTCTTGTTGCATGCGATGTCACAACACCATTTACCAAGGCAGCTCAGGTCTTTGGACCGCAAAAAGGTGCCTCACTTCGCCACATTGCATTGCTCACCGGACGCCTAGAACGACTTCAACAAATTTATGCGGAACAATACGGCATTGATGTGAGCACCATTGAAGGAGCGGGCGCAGCTGGCGGTCTTGCTGGCGGTCTTGCAGCACTCGGCGCCACGCTTGTTCCCGGCTTCGATGTTGTTGCAGAAGAAATTGATCTCGATACACGCGCCGAAAATTGTGATGTCATTTTCACCGGTGAAGGTTTTCTTGATGCGCAAAGTTTTGATGGAAAAGTAGTGGGTTCAATGTATGACCTCGCACTTCACAAAAAGAAAAAGCTCTGCGCCATTGTGGGCGATGCAGATGCCACGGTTGATCCACCTTTTAGCGTGATGAATCTTGTTCAGCTATTCGGAAACGACACTGCGATGAATCGCACACTTTTTTCCATTGAACAGGCAGCACTTAGCTACCTCAAAAAAATGAACTAGCCAGCAACAGTTGTTGTTGTTTGTGCGGCAGGTGCACCAGCAATGGGTTTACCGGCAAGGTCGGTGGCAAGTAATACCAACACGCTTGCTTCACCCATGTTCCCTGTTTCCGTTGGCACAGGGTCGGGCATTGGTGCAGTTGCAACACCGCCGAGTGCGGCGGCAACATTTGCTGCGTTCGCTTCTTGACCAGCGATGTAATACACCA
>JBAXNF010000215.1:0-2625 GCA_037133935.1 bacterium | reverse complement strand
ATGCGACTGCGTGGCATTAACCCCATGCAAACAGGCCTTGGCATTACTTTGGTACTCAATTTGGTGTTGACGGTTTCAGTGTCGGGCATCTCCATTGGCGGGCACTTGGGTGGCCTCGCAGGCGGTGCACTTTGTGGCCTCTTCTTGTTCTCACCATCACATCGCCGCATGCCTTCTTGGGTTGGCTATGCAGCGCCTCTTGCTATTTCCCTTGCCGCATTTCTTGTGGCATATTCCCTCGTATAGCACCCCACCTCTACGTTCAAGAGGTGAACACAACTACTCAGCACACCTCGGTGCATAGCCTCGTCGACGTTCCGCGTCCTTATATCGACACCATTACCCACACATCACAAGCGCTCAGCGTTTTTAGCATGTGTGTCTCTCGTCCATTTCGCGAAGAAGCACTCGTTTTACTCACCGACTCATCGCGCCGAGGTATTGGGCTTTTTACCGCTCCCTTGTACGAACCCATCACACATCCGCTCAGCCCTTCTCACGGCGGCGAAGCACTCGGTCATCTCGTGGTGGGAATTGCATCGGCACACCCCAGCGCCAGTGCCTGCTACGTGCTCACTATTGAGAAAAATACTTTGCCCACCAACGACGACGCCGAGCGGTGGTTTTCGTTCAACGACGTGTGCGACCACGCCGGCATTGTCTTACTCAATTGGTGTGTACGTGGTTTTCACTCTTCAGGTCGGGGCTCAACGTGGAGCCCCATGCACGTCGCTGGGTTGGCGTAAAGCGCAGCCCTGCAGCTTTGAGACGTTGCAACAACTCTCTGCTCGGCACTGCAGTTGCGCCCATGGCAATTGCGTGCGTGCGGTACTCATCGGGAATGTCGTAGTGATCTCCTTGAAACCCTTTGCGCGGTACCCCAAGTTCTGCGGCAAACAGATGCAGTTCGTCAAGGTTCGCGTCGCTCACTAAATGACACCACCGTTTGTCACGAAACCACCAGTGTGATGGGTCAACCAAAATCACAGTTAGTGACAACCACACCCAGAGCCACATCCACCACCACGTGGTGCAGGGGCGGGGGCTGATGCTGGGGCTCCACTGCCCACCGAGGCAAACACCGACAAGCGCCGTTTAGCTTCTGCCCCACAGGCACATTGTGCAGGGGCCGATGCTTCGCTCATGGGGCGGCGCTCTTCAAAAGCGGTGTCACATGCACTACAGCGATACTCGTACAACGGCATGTGTCCAGTCTACGACAGCCCCAAGGGCGCTGTACATCTGATTGACTAGAACCATGCGCGCTACGAACATGGCTCCACTCACGGTCTTGCCAGCCCGTACCGAGCCGTTGCTCGACCAAGAACTTGAAACTGCCGAGCCCATTGTGGCCCACATTGTGAAAACCGAACCGGGTGAATCGGCTGCAGCAAAAGTGATGGAAGCCCGTATTTACGGCACTCCCCTCGAGGCGCTGTGCGGCCACGTATGGGTTCCGTCACGTGACCCGAAGCAGGTTCCTATGTGCCAGAACTGCAAAGAGATCTACGACACGTACCGAGCCTTCAACGAAGGCTTAAATGAATCACCGAACGAATAACGTATAAATCAGACACAAAGGAAAACCATGATCATCATTGCCGGAAAAATTTTCATCGAACCATCAAAGCGTGAAGCTCTTGTGAAAGCTTCAGAGCCGCTTCAGCAAGCAACTCGCGACAACGAGCCCGGCTGTGAGGCTTATGTCTTTAGCGCCGACCCATGTGAGCCAGGCATCATTTCGGTATACGAATTGTGGACCGATGCACCATCGCTTGCAGCGCACTTCTTGCACGAGAACTACTTCAACATGCGTACCCTTTTTGGCGAGCATGGCATTAGTGGTGCAGAAACATTCAAATACCGTGTCGACGCCAAGGCAACTGTGTACAACGCAGACCGCATTGCCACCGTCGATTTTTAATTCTTTTTGAATTCGCCAACACCCGACATCAGCAATCTCCGTATTCGCCAAGCGGTGCGGGGTCTCATTATTGATGAACTCAACTATGTGCTGTTGGCGTTACTGCAATTCCCTGCGCGCTCTGTGTGGGTGCTCCCCGGCGGCGGCATTGAAGCCGACGAGGAGCACCACGAAGCGCTTCATCGAGAACTGCGTGAAGAGGTTGGTCTCTACTCGCCACCCATTGGTGAACTCTTGTGGACCCGCACACACGTCATTCCCTTTGTTGATGGAAAGTGGGACGGACAACGCGACCACGCGTACTTAGTGCGCACAACACGTTTTGACCCACAGCCCGAATTGTCTATTGAACAACTACGCAGTGAATACCTGGTGGAATTGCGCTGGTGGAGCGTTGAAGAACTCTCGTTGGCTGTTGATGATGTTTTTTTCGCACCGCTGCATCTGCCTCAACTTGTTGCAGACGTGGTGCGCAATGGGCCGCCTACGGAACCCATTCATATTTTTCAAGAGACCAAATAGGCCTAGCGAAAATCTCGACTTGTTGCACCCGCTGCCACACGCAGCGCCGACATGTGTTCGGCAATAATGTTGACAACACCTTCCGAAGACTCCACGCGCCCGCGCACTAACAGTGCAGCAGCGTGGCGAGCATCGGTGCGAAAACGTATCCAGCACCCCGGCGAACACACCACGTTGAT
>JBAXNF010000214.1:0-2641 GCA_037133935.1 bacterium | reverse complement strand
CTGCCAAACGAACAGAGAGTCAAGTTTTGCAATCGTGGTAGCGCGCACAACGCAAGCGCACAATTTCAGTAGTGATGGGGTCGAGTGCGGTCATGCGCACTACCGCTGCTTGCCAGTCGCCAAGTGGAGTGCGCAATGGAACTGCTGCGTATGTTTTTGGTGCAATGCGTGCGTTGCGTGTGTTCATTTGTCTTCTCCAAACAGGGTCTGCCAGGCAAGGGAAATACGGATGCGTTGTTCAACTACCAAGAGTGCACTCACAAAATCAGCGAGTTCTTGTTGCCCCAAGAGTTCACCTACGCGTAGGGCGGTGTGTTCTTCGAGGTTTGCCACGTCAATGACAAACTCCTCTGTGAATGCGAGGCACGCTTTTTCTGCTTCTGTAAAAAGCGGCGACAGTGGCCACTGTGAAAGTGCACTGCGTTTGTCTGCAGTGAGTGCTGCTTGTGGCGTGTCGATTGCCATTTCGGCTTCTGCGCCCAGCATGCTGGCAACGCGTAGGCGGCAGAGTTCCAAAATGTGTGGGTCGACAGTGACCCATGCGGCCTCGTGGGCAGCAGTGAGTTGTTCTAAGACATCGGGGAATTGAGCCAAATGGGTCTGCAATGTGGCTGAAGTGGCGGTAGTCATGCCTTATCAATATATGTCATCCGTAAGGCACTTTTTCCAAGGCAGAATGGGGTCATGGCGGAACTGGTTGAAGTAGAGCGCACGGGCGATGTGGTGACCCTCACGCTGAACCAGCCAGAAAAACGCAATGCGCTGTCGCTGCCGGTGCTGAAGGAACTCACCAAGGCTTTTGCTGCCGTGGGCAAGAGCGATGCCACTGGGGTCATTCTTGCCGCAAACGGGCCAGTTTTTTCTGCCGGCCATAATTTTGGAGACATGTTCGGTGCCAATTATGCAACGACCTACGAAGTGTTCGATACCTGCACCAAAATGATGCAGACCATCCAGTCGATTCCACAGGTGGTGGTTGCGCGCGTGCATGCGCTGGCAACGGCAGCTGGGTGCCAACTGGTAGCAACATGCGACTTAGCTGTTGTGGCCGACACTTCTTCTTTTGCCATTCCTGGTGGCAAGGGTGGCTTGTTTTGCCATACGCCACTTGTTGCGGTGTCACGCAATATTGGTCGCAAGCGTGCGATGGAAATGGCACTGACGGGCGATGCCATAGATGCAGCTACTGCATTGCAGTGGGGGTTTGTGAATGCGGTGGTGCCGGCAAGTGAACTTGAAGCCGCAACACTTCTTTTGTTGCAACGCGCAACGCGTGGCTCGGCTCATTCAAAAGGTTTAGGAAAAGCAGCTTTTTACAAACAAGTACAAATGGGCGAGAGCGATGCCTACTCATACGCGGTAGGAATGATGGCTGCTGCTGCGGTGACTGCCGATGCGCAAGAAGGCATTGCAGCGTTTTTAGAAAAAAGGCATCCGGAGTTTCCCGCACAGGCAAAAGAAAATTCATGAGCACTCTTGAAGAACTTCCACTCAGCGTTGAATTTGCCGTGAGCGGTATGACGTGTGGGGCATGTGCGGCGCGTATTCAAGATCGTTTAAACAAAATTGATGGTGTAGAAGCCTCTGTGAACTATGCAACGGAAACCGCAACCGTGCGCACTCGATTTGGCATACAAACCGATGAGCTCATTCAAGCTGTGGAAGAAGCGGGCTATGGGGCAGCCTTGCGCGAGGCCGATGCGCCGGTGGGTGCAACCGAAGAAGAGTTTGCAGAGAACTTGCAGGCTTTGCGCAACCGGCTTGTTGCTTGTGCGCTGCTCACTGCGCCAGTGTTTTTCTTTTCCATGTTCGAGTCGATGCAGTTTCAGAACTGGCAGTGGTGGGCGCTTTTGTTCTCAGCTCCGGTAGTCACGTGGGGGGCATGGCCATTTCATAGAGCTGCAGTAATGAACTTGCGACATCGTGCAACCACCATGGACACTCTTATTTCTATTGGCGTAGTCGCTGCAGTGGCGTGGTCTGTGTGGGCGTTGCTCTGGGGTGATGCTGCAAGCAGCTACGGCTCAATGGCCGGCATGTCGGGAATGAGCCATGGTTCGTACCATGTGTATTTTGAAGTGGCAGCAACTGTAACGGTCTTCATTCTTGCGGGGCGCTATTTGGAGGCGCGCGCAAAACGTAGCGCAGGTAATGCGTTGCGGGCGTTGTTGGCATTGGGTGCTCATACTGCAGTTGTTTTGGAAAATGGTGTTGAGCGTGAAGTTGATGCCAAAAACTTGCAAGTGAACGACATCATTGTGGTGAGACCTGGTGAGAAAATTGCCACCGATGGCGTAGTTATTGAAGGTGATTCAAGCATTGATATGTCAATGCTCACGGGCGAAAGTGTGCCTGTTGATGTTGTGGTGGGCGACGCCGTTACGGGTGCAACCATTAACTTGACGGGTCGCTTGAAGGTGCGCGTTTCACGTGTGGGTGCCGACACTACTTTTGCTCACATGGCGAAGCTGGTGCGTGAAGCACAGGCAACAAAAGCACCGGTACAAAAACTTGCCGACAAGGTGAGCAGCATTTTTGTTCCGGTTGTACTGCTCATCTCATTGGTGACATTGATTGCATGGTTTGTTGTAGATGGCGATGCAACAAAAGCATTCACGGCCGCTGTTGCAGTTCTTATTAT
>JBAXNF010000213.1:0-2653 GCA_037133935.1 bacterium | reverse complement strand
GGGCACCATCATCAATATCACTTCTATGAACGGTGTTGCACCCGGGCCAAATGCAGGCGCCTACGGTGCAACAAAATCGGCCATTGCGCTCATGACTCAACAAATGGCAATTGAATGGGGCCCTTTGGGCATCCGCGTCAATGCCATTGCACCAGGACTCATCCTTGCTGGCATGAGCGACCCCATTTACGCCGACCCAGTGGTACGCGAAGCTCGCGAGTCGCGTGTTCCACTTGGCCGTTTAGGAACAGCAGAAGATATCGCTAACACGGTTGTCTTTTTGTCATCCGATCAATCGTCGTATATGACTGGCCAAAATTTACTCATCGATGGCGGTGTGACCATGAGCGTTATCTCTAGCCTTCCTCGCCCTGCAAGTGTTGACTCCGTCGGCATTAAAGATTCTCAAAAGAAGTAGGACACCATGCGTTCAATGAAAGACATGTCTGTTCTCATTACCGGTGGTGGTTCAGGTATTGGTGAAGAGGCCGCTCGCTACTACGCAGAGAATGGCGCGAAAGTAACAATTTGTGGCCGGCGAGAAGAGAAAATTCGTGCCGTTGCACAAAGTATTGGACCACTGTGCACTTGGGTTGTGGCCGACGTAACAAAAACAGCCGATCTCAAAAATATTGTTGCACGCTGCGTTGAACATGGTGGCGGCATTGATGCACTCATTTCAAATGCCGGCAATATGTTGCGCCGCTCCATTGGCGATTGGACCGCAGAGTCGTTACTCGATATTTTCCACACCAATGTGGTTGCAGGCATGTTGCTCAGCCAAGAAGCCTTGCCACACCTTGTGCAAAGAAAAGGCTGCATCATTTTCATCGGTTCGGTGTACACACAACGCGCCTTCCCCGGCGCAGCCCCCTACGCCGCCACCAAAGGCGCACTTGAAGCACTCGTTAAAGTGCTCGCGTCTGAAGTTGGCCCACAAGGGGTTCGAGTTGGTGCTGTGCGCCCTGGGGCTGTACTGACGGAAATTAACGAACGCTCTGGCGACTTCACGCATGAAGAAGCTGCGGCACGCTTAGAGTCGATGGCAAATCAACACGTACTTGGTCGCACGGGAACAGCACGAGAAATTGCTGAAGGCATTGCCTATCTCACGTGTGCCGAGTGGGTGACAGGAGACGTACTGGCAATTGACGGTGGCCTTGGCCTTGGCGTCACTATTTAAAGCGAATTGAGGCATCATGAGCGAAGCAACAACAATGACCGTCAACACATTTGACGAAGCAAAAGAAATTTATCGTCAAAAGGATTTGCGCCAGGCGCTGTACGATGCGGGCGAAATAGTGATGTCTGGTGTTTTGGTGAACCTTCACGGCGACGAACACCGCGCCCGACGTCGACTTGAAAACCGTTTATTCCGTCGCGAAACTCTCGTGAGCTACGAACGCGATTTTTTTCCTTCAATTATTGATGCCACTTTGAAGCCATACGTTGCCCAGGGTTCAGCAGAACTTGTACACATGTCGCATCAACTCATGATGAACCTCGCTGCACATAACGCAGGTGTAGACCGCCCCACAGGAACACCTGAAGAAACTGATCGTTTGTACAACTACATGATGAAATTCATTGAAGGTGCAACACTTGCTCACACCACACGTGATCCTGAAGTCGTCAAGGGCGAAATTACAGAGTCGATGTCACTATTTGATGCTGAATTCATTGCTCCTTCCGTGCAGCGACGACAAGCACTAATTGCTGAAGTAGCTGCAGGCAATGCCCCCGAGAGCACGCTGCCACTTGATATTCTCACCGTGCTACTGCGCAATGAAGACTCCCTTCATATTGAACACCATACGCTCGTACGTGAAATTGCTTTTTTCCTTCTTGCTGGTGCACACACGTCGGCTACTGCATTTGTGCGCACACTCGACAACTTATTTTCCTGGCTTGAAAAGCACCCTGAAGATAGCGAGCTCGTTCACACCAACCGCGAGTTTGTTCAACATGCTGTTTACGAAACCATTCGCCTCAACCCTTCAAGCCCTATTGCAATGCGCCGAGCACTTGAAGACGTCACCCTACGCAGCGGTCTTGTCATCAAGGAAGGCTCCACCGTTGTAATAGATCTCATGGCAGTGAACCGCGATGTAGCCATGTATGGAGCCGACGCAGCAGAGTTCAACCCTCATCGTCAACCCGCCGATTCCACTGTGAGTCGCTGGGGCCTTTCCTTTGGTTCGGGTATGCATGCGTGCATTGGCCAAGAACTTGCAGCTGGTCTGAACGAACGCTCACAAGAAACATCCGACTACGAATACGGGCTTTCCACCGTTGCTGTGCAATCAATGTTTGACCGTGGTGTTCGACCCGACCCCGCACATCCACCGCAAATGGACACGGCAACGAGCCGCCCCTATTGGGGCTCTTACTCAGTTCTCCTCGGCTAACTGCATGCAACAGTCTGTTGTACGCCTCTCTGCGTGGAATGAGGCTCGCGATGCTTTGCGTCATCGCGATTTGCGTCAAGGTCTGTACGACGAAGGTAGTGCACTCATGGACGGTGTCATTGTGAACCTCCATGGCAGCGACCACCTTGCGCGTCGGCGCTTGGAAAACCGACTTTTCCGGCGTGACACTTTCCTGCAGTGGGAACAAGAACTGATTCCTCAACTCATCAACGATGTGTTCAGCC
>JBAXNF010000212.1:0-2685 GCA_037133935.1 bacterium | reverse complement strand
CCCTCATGTAGGGCACCTTGTCACGGCTGTCAATGTGCGGCACGCTCTTGCGCTCGACCTTTTTCTTCTCATGTTGGCCAATGACCCTTGGCAAAACTCGGGAGCTCGACCCATTACTCCAGCAGCCGACCGTCTTGCCATGGTGCAAGCTGCTGTTGCGGGTATTGATGGCTTAGAAGCAGGCGCCGAAGAGATGCAACGTGGTGGCCCTAGTTACACCGCCGACACATTGGCAACGCTGCGTGTGAAATATGCAGGTGCGCGATTTTTCACCATCGTTGGCGACGACGCTGCAGCGCACATTGACACATGGGAACGCGTGAATGAAGTTGTTGCAATGTCGAGCCTTGTTGTTATTGACAGGCCGGGGTCGCCAGTCACTTTGTCGCAAGATTATGAATGGCGTCATGTTGAAGTACCGCGTCTTGAAGTGTCGAGTACCGACCTGCGTTGTCGCGTCACCGATGGTCGTCCTCTTGACTACCTGGTACCTGAACCGGTTATCGACATTATTCGCGACCGCGGCCTGTATGGGCTGCGCGTTGGTTCGCAACTATGACCGCAATACCTTCGCGTCGACATAACAGAACAGTTGCAGCTTTTTTGTGTGGGCTTCTTGGCATGGTCATGTTGCCGTCAGGTCTTGCACTTGCTGCAAACTCGCTTTTGCATTCCACCGATGGCGACAGCGTTGACACCAAGAACATCATCAAAATACCGTCCACGCCTGCTGCTTTGCTTGCTGTAGTCGACGGCAATGGGTTCGTTGCATCGTTGCAAATGATTGCGCTCGCTCCAGGCGGGCGTGGTGGAACAATTGTTTCCATTCCAGTGGGTGCGGCATCGGTTGTTGCTCCTGGTGAAGCTCCTCGGCGCTTAGGCGATGCATTTTTATTAAACGGTCTCGACGGGCTCACCTCCGATGTTGAAGGTTTGCTGAACGTCACTTTCACTGCAAAGGCAGCAGTAACCGAAGCCGAATTGGCCGCAATGTTCGTAGGTGAGCGCGACGTTAATGTTGAAATAGATCGTGCAGTGAATACGCTTTTGCCAACAGGAATACAAGAGATTCTTCCTGCAGGAAAACATACGCTCGCCTCGGCGCAAGTGGCCGGCATTCTTGCTTCGAATCAAGCAGGTGCACCAGAGTCTGACCGTCTTCCCATTTTTAAATCACTATGGGTAGGTATTGCTGGCGCAGGACTGAACACAGTTGCAACAACTCCTTCCGAAGTTGTGGTTACTGCAACGACCCTTGCTCCAGCCCTCACCGTGCAAGAATTTTTGCAGCGCACTCTCACTGGGGAAGTGCAAGTATGGCAATTTGCCGCCAACGCAATTCCACAAGGTGACCTCAACCCTACAAACTCCGATATGTATGCGCTCGACAAGGCAGAAGTCATCATGGTGGTTGCAAGCGTGGCTCCGTCGTCGGTGTCGTCGCTCTATGCAACTATTAACGTGCAAATTGACAGTGCATTTACCGATGCCACCATTACGCGAGAAGCTGTATTGCGCTTGTCAATGCTGGGTGTAAACGTGGTACTAGTGCGCGAAGTAACTGGTGAGCCGGTTGCAGAAACCATTGTGCAATACAGCGATGACCCGGTACGCACCGAAGTAGAGAGTTATTCCTCAATATTTGGGCCTCTCGCTCCAAAGCGAGTAACTCAGCAAGTAGAAGGCGTCGAAGCCCGTATCGTTCTAGGTACCAACTTTAGAGATTTCATCGCTGGCCAACCTTCGGGTGGCGGCATTACCACTACGACCTCCATTGCGGTCGATGAAAGTGAACAAACTTCGTGACCAATACATCCGATATGCAAGTTCCTAACTACGACGTCTCGTCAAAAGACTTTGCAATTGAAATTGCTCGCATCACCGACGACAAAAAAGCCGATGAGGTACTTGTGCTCCACGTGGGGGAAGTGCTTGGCATTACCGAGTATTTCGTGCTGTCTGGTGCAAGTAACCCGCGCTTAGTAGGTGCAATTGCCGATGAGGTGACGTCGAAAATGCGTGAGCGCTACGGTCGTTCACCCATTCGCACCGAGGGCATTCGTGAGCAAATGTGGGTTCTTGTTGATTACGGCGATGTGGTGGTGCATGTGTTCGCCGAGGAAACTCGCCGCTTCTATGAAATAGAGCGTTTGTATAAAGATGTTCCTAAGGTTGAGTGGCAAGAGCCTGCTCGCTAGATGGTTGTATAGAAAAAACAATCGCAGCCGAACAAGCAGTGATAAACACAATCATTATCGGTGCATTTGACGAGTTGAACTCAGTTTTTAGCCAGCCTGAGAAAATGGGGCCGAACGCACCACCGAGCGTGGTGATTAATCCGATGCCTCCCATGACGGTCCCAAATACTTCTGGTTGCACAATGTCACGGGCTGCAACACCATCGAGGGCAGAAAGTGCACCAAGTGTGATGCCTGCGAACACTATGTATGTGATTGCAAAAGCGATATTTCCGCTGCCAAGTAAAAACAATGCCGAAATGCCGAGCACATATCGCGCAACAATAATCAATCGTGGCGCAGTGAATTTTTTGATTGCATAAACGAGTGGAAGCCGACCTCCGAGTTGCATGAATCCGCGCACACTTGCAAGTAGTGCTGCTGTGCCCGTCGAAATTCCAGCTGCAGTCATAGTTGGCACCTGAAACACGAGCAGTGTGCTGGCTGG
>JBAXNF010000211.1:0-2696 GCA_037133935.1 bacterium | reverse complement strand
ACCAGTAGCCGATAGTCATAACGCGGATCTTGGAAAACGAAACGAACCGAAAATATTGCCGTGGCAACAAACCAGAAAAACATTTAGAACACCAGCCACCGAGCACAGTTCGGACATTCTCTATTCTCATCGGTTTCTTTTTTGAGAAGATCCACTTCTGAGGGAGACAGGTCGAGATGGCAACCACCACACACGTGATTTTTTACCTTTGCCACAGCAATACCTTTGTGCTGCGACCGACGCAGTTCGTACGCTGCCGACCACTTTTCATCAAGCGACTCGGCAAGGTGTTGACGCTTTTCTTCAACATCACGTGCTTCGGCCTTTTTATATTCTTCAGCAAGCTTCAATGCCTCAGTGGCGGCAATTTCATCAGTACGGAATTGACCGATGTCATTTCGCGCCGACACCAAAGTGGAATCGATGAGCTCTGACTCTTCCATGAAAGCGAGAGACTCTTCATCGACCGTATTCAATTCACCGTTCACTGTGAGAATTTCGTGCTGAAGTGCTTCTGCTTCGCGCGTAGCAATAACAGTTTTCATTTGCTGTTCAAGGCGCTCGCGTTTTTTCTGCAAAGTTGCACTGTTGGCCTCTGCCGCACTGAGCAGTTTCTCTAGTTCCTGTTGGCGCAATTCACCCGACGATATTTTCGCCGCACAATCGGCAATATTTTTTTGAACAAGGGCTAATGCTTCACGCTCAGGCAAAGTGATGAAGTGATGCTTCAGTTGCTCAAGGGTGGTATCGAGCACTTGCAGGTCATAGAGATGAACCAAGATCGACACACTTGCAGGCTATTACCCAGGTGTCGGAATACTCGTTTGCACGCTTCCCGGAAGGGGTTTTGCGCAGTCAAAAATAAGGTTTCCTAGCGGGTCGAGCGTTGGCAATGGAGAGAACGGGTTGGTATTCGACGGCAAAATAGTGGTGCCCGGGTCAACAATGCTCACTACTGGTGGGCCTTGCGCCCCAGGAACCACTACGGGCACAGTGGTTGTTGTACTTGGCATAGACGTGGTCACCCCGCCTGCCGGGTCACCAATTGGTTGAACTGTTGTTGTGGTCAACCACATGGGGTCGAAGGGCACAACATTGCCGGTGAACCTGCGCGGCAGCGCCCCCGATACCAGCTGTGCCACACAGTCGACACCTGGCAAGTACAAACGCATCGAGCCACGGCTTGGTGGAACGGCTGCATCCCAGTCGACAATGGGGGCATCTACAAGAGCCTCGTCGTTATATGCCTTCCAAATGCCTGCAGGAAATGTTGCACCCTGCACACGTGGAACGCCTGCAGCAACAAATTCGGGAATTCCCACCATCGAGGTATACGCACGAGGGTCACCCACCCAAACTGCGGTAGTGAGTTCTTTTGTAAAACCAACGAACCATGCATTTGTGTTGTCATCTTGCGTACCAGTTTTTCCACCAGCGGGGCGATCTTTGTCGAGTGCACTGCGTCGTGCGGTGCCTTTGGTAAGTACACCTTTCAATATGGCTACTTCTTTGTCGGCAATTTCTTTCGCGAAGACTTGCGTACCAGGGTCATTGTGCTCGTACATCGTTCCCGAGAAGTTCTCAATGCGGTCGATGAAATATGGTTGCTTATGCAGACCACCGTTAGCAATTGTTTGTGCTCCACTCGCCATGTCGAAAGGGCTCATTTCGTTCGCACCTGTTGCAAAACTTGCGTACGGCTGAATGGAGTATGTATCGCGATTCAGGTACATCGATTGCGTCATGCGATACGTGGTGTCAACCACTCGGTTCAACCCAACAATTTGCGAGAGCCTGCTATAGGCGCAGTTAATGGAGTACCACGTCATTTCTTCTAACGACCCGAGTGGGCGACTCACACCTTTTGTCACGACAAAGGGTTCTTCAGGCTTACCCGGGTTCGGCAAGGTACACGGCAAGGTGCCATCGATGAGATCTATCCCTTCAGCACCCGCCTGCAACGCTGCTGCCAAAATAAAGAGCTTGATGCTCGACCCCGTTTGGCGCCTGCGCAGCGTCATATTGACTTCACTTTGCCCAGGAACAAAACCAGGGCCGCCCACCATGGCTCGCACACCGCCAGTTGCAGTATCTAACGACAACACAGCCGATTGAATACCTTGCTTGTTTGCGGGAAGTTTTTCCGCTGCTGCTTTTTCTGCAGCTTTTTGATAACTGTTGTTCAGCGTTGTGTAGATCTTTAGACCACCACGAAACAATGCGTTGTATCGCTCTTGATACGTAGGGCCCAAAATATCGCTTCGATTCAGCAAGTAATCTTTCACCGTTTCAGAAAAGTACGTGCGCTCCACTGACTTCTGCGGAACACTTTGCACGACTTCTGGCAACGGCCATTCCTTAGCCAAACGTGCTGCTTCTTCTTTCGTCATCAGTTTTTCCGCCACAAGGCGATTCAAAGCTTGAGCGAAACGTTGCCGTGAGCGCTCTGGGTGACGAATGGGGTCGTAACTAGTAGGCGCCTGTATGAGACCTGCAAGAAATGCGCCTTGTACCAAAGTGAGTTTTTCCACACCAACGCCAAAATAAATTTCTGCAGCGGCTTCAATGCCATAGGCATTATTTCCGAAAAATACGGTGTTCAAATACCTCTCAAGAATTTGTGGCTTTGTCGCTTGTTTCTCCAAGAGTGCGGCATACCTCGCTTGAAGCACTTTGTACCTGCCATCGCGAGGCAA
>JBAXNF010000210.1:0-2726 GCA_037133935.1 bacterium | reverse complement strand
GTGAGCACTACAACGAGTGCGTCGAGATGCAATGCAGCAACTTTCTCATCAAGTTTTTTTGGCAAAACATAAACACCAAGTGGGTACTTTTCGGTGTAGTTGAATAACTCAATTTGAGCTATGACTTGGTTTGTAAACGAGCAGCTCATAACGAAGCTTGGGTGACCTGTTGCGCAACCCAAGTTCACCAAACGACCTTCTGCCAAAACAATGACAGCATGGCCATCGGGGAACGACCACAAGTCTGTGCCGGCTTTTAGCTCATCACGTGTTGCACCGCTGCGAGCCAAACCAGCCATATCGATTTCGTTATCGAAGTGGCCGATGTTGCACACAATGGCATTGTGTTTCATTCTCGACATGTGCGTCACGTCAATAATTGCTTCGTTACCTGTTGCAGTAACAAAAATATCTGCTTGGCCAACAACTGATTCAAGAGTATTGACTTCATACCCTTCCATTGCTGCCTGCAATGCGTTGATGGGGTCAATTTCCGTCACGATGACTCGTGCACCTTGACCACGCAAGCTTTGGGCACAACCCTTGCCTACGTCGCCATAACCACATACAACTGCGAGCTTTCCGGCAATCATGACGTCGGTGGCGCGGTTAATGGCGTCGATGAGTGAATGGCGACAACCGTAGAGGTTGTCGAATTTGCTCTTGGTCACACTGTCGTTCACGTTGATAGCCGGGAACAAAAGTTCATTATTCTCTGACATTTTGTACAAGCGCTTCACACCTGTAGTGGTTTCTTCGGTAACGCCCTTAATGCCTTTAGCCATAGTGGTCCACTTTTGTGGCTCCGACTTCAAGCTGCGCTGCAACAAGCCGAGCACAATGGCGAACTCGGGGTTTGAAGCCGAGGTGGGGTCGGGAACAACTCCCGATTTTTCAAACTCCACACCCTTGTGCACGAGCATTGTTGCATCGCCACCATCGTCGAGAATCATGTTTGGCCCATCGCCATCGGGCCAAGTCATCATTTGATCAGTGCACCACCAATACTCTTCAAGAGTTTCGCCCTTCCACGCATAACAAGGAACACCCTGTGGGTTTTCTGCAGTGCCATTTGGACCAACAACCACAGCAGCGGCTGCATGGTCTTGAGTGGAGAAAATATTGCAACTGGCCCAACGCACTTCTGCGCCCAACTCAACAAGGGTCTCAATGAGAACTGCGGTCTGAATGGTCATGTGCAATGAACCAGAGATGCGGCAACCCTTCAATGGCTTTGTTGGCCCGAACTCTTTGCGCAGTGCACGAAGACCTGGCATTTCGTGTTCGGCAAGATGAATTTCCTTGCGACCAAATGGTGCAAGCGCAAGATCTGCAACACGGAAATCGCCGCGTTTTGCAAAGGTGTTATCTGTAGACATGGAGGAGCCTTTCGGGAACTGTCGTTATAAAGGGAAAGTACCTGGGCTGGGGCCTGCTGGCTCCGGTCTTTCAGCCCGACTAGGAGATACTAGTGCGCAATGAAGGTGGGCTGAATGTTTTCAGCGGTGATTTTTGCCATGATGCGGGCGTGTTCGCCAGCATCAACAGTGCGTGATTCAGTGATGAGCATGACAGGGATGCCCGCTTTCACGTCGTAGATGCGCTGTAAACGGTTGTTGTAGAGAAGTGACTCGGATTCCACATAGAACAGCGGGCCTTTGTCTTCCGGGCAGGCCAGAATTTCTAACAATTTTGCGTTTAACGACATGCTTCTACCCTAGCCAACATTTACTGGGGTTACTGCTACGCGTTTTGCGTAATGAGCGCAAGCACTTCTGATACACGCTGATCGCATTCGTCGCGGTTTTTAGCCTCAAGGTTGAGCCGCAATAATGGTTCAGTATTTGAGGGGCGCAGGTTGAACCACCATGAGCCACAATCGACAGTGAGCCCGTCGAGACGATCACTAGAAAACGAAGCAAATGCTGCGCCCACTTTTTCAATTACTGCAAGAGGGTCAATAACTTGTGTGTTGATTTCACCACTTGCGCTATAGCGCTCAAAAGGAATGCGAACTTGAGACAGCTGCTCACCGCTACGGCTCATCTCGTTGAAAACATGCATTGCAGCAATGAGCCCGCTGTCGGCACGGTAATTGTTGAGGAAGTAATAGTGAGCTGAGTGCTCTCCACCAAACACTGCACCAGTTTCTGCCATCAGTTGCTTAATGTAGCTATGCCCCACCTGTGAGCGAATGGGGACTCCCCCGTATTCCGTAATGACCTCCGGAACTGCTTTTGAGCAGATGAGGTTGTGAATAATTTTTGCACCAGGATTTTTGCGCAATACGGCTGCTGCCAACAGAGCCGTCGTAGTGCTTCCCGATAAACCAATACCTTTTTCGTCGACAACAAACACTCGATCGGCATCGCCATCAAATGCCAAGCCAACGTCGAACCCGCCAGACACAACACGTGCTTGCAGATCTTTTTGGTTTGCTGGCTGAATTGGGTCTGCCGGGTGATTCGGGAACGTGCCGTCGAGTTCGCCAAACATCACTTCAAGTTGAATCTGCGGAAGTCGTTCACAAACTGCAGGAACAACTAAGCCGCCCATTCCATTTGCTGTGTCGGCAACAACTTTTAACGGAATGAGTTGATCTTGGTCAACAAAACTCACAACATGGTCGGCAAATGCGTCGAGCAAGTTGCGCTGCGAGAGTTGACCCCTGCCGGCAACCGACGCTGATGGCTGTGCCAATTCGCGCACTGCAACTTCACGAATTT
>JBAXNF010000209.1:0-2772 GCA_037133935.1 bacterium | reverse complement strand
TCCCTTATGTCCGTCAAGCATTCGACACCGGCATGATTGCCTCAACCGTGTCGTCGGTTGGCCCGGGTTTTTTGGGTGCAGTGTGTGAAGCACTTGGTAACCCGTCGCTCACCATTCGCCTTCTTGCAGGCATTGAAGCCGACTCGTCGGTGCCACCACGCGTCATGTGGAAGTTGTCGCGTCTTGCTCGCGAATCAAAAGATGTCACTGCATTGTTCGAAGCAGGTGTTCAAGGCTTGAATGATCGCTTGCGTGCAAGTGGTTCTGCTGAAGTAAAGAAGTTCGTTGTTGCATTCGACGACTTCCTCTTCAACTACGGCTCACGTGGGCCTGCTGAATGGGATGCCATTGCACCGTCATGGGAGTCGAAGCCCGACATCGCACTTGCCGCTATTGACCGCATGCGTTTTGGTGAAGCTGCTCAAGACCCAGTGTTGCGTCATGGTGAAGCAGTTGCTGAACGTGACCGCATCGCAGCCGATATTCGTGCGAAATTATCTGGCGACCCAGAAACTCTTGGCATGTTTGAAGCCGGCATGCAGTCATCAACCGTGTTCCTTGGTGGGCGTGAGCGTTACAAGACCAACTGCATCAAAATTGTGGGCGAAATTCGCGAAGCAATGCGTGAAGTCGGTAGGCGTCTCGTTGCCAAGGGTCAACTCAAAGAAGTTGAGCACGTGTTCATGGTGCTCGCTTCTGAACTCAATGAGTTCAGTGTGCAACCAGAAAAGTTCACCGACATTTTTGCAGAACGTGCCGTTGGGCATCGTGCGTTGTTCGATTTAGAGCCACCGTTCGCAGTAGATGGCAAATGCCCACCTATTAGTACTTGGGCAAAGCGCATTAACTCCACTGCAACCCGTGCAGAAAAAGGTGAAGTGCTTGTTGGTGTTGCCGGTTCTGGTGGCGTTGCCACTGGTCGGGCACGAGTCATTCTTGACCCAGGTGCACTTGACGATTTCGACCCAGGCGACGTGCTTATTGCACCACAAACTGACCCATCATGGGCCCCACTATTCATTACGGCCTCAGCTGTTGTGGTGAATGTTGGTGCACTTGGCAGTCACGCAATGATCGTGTCGCGCGAACTTGGCATTCCTTGCGTTGTGTCGGTTGCCGATGCAACCATTCGTATCGCCGACGGCGCAATGGTTACTGTCGACGGCAATAACGGAACTGTCACCGTTCTTTAAATAGCTGCGCGTTGAGCAACGAAGAACCTTTACAGGTCAACTTCATTTTCAAAGCGTTCACCTGTTGCAAACTTCGCAATATTGCGAAAGAACAGTTCATGTACCCGGCGCATAGTGTTCGGCAGAGTTGCTGAACAATGCGCTGAAATACGCACAGGCGAATTCCATAGCGCATTGTCGGGGGGAAGTGGTTCTTCCGATGCAACGTCAACAGCGGCTCCGCCTAGGTGCCCCGATTCAAGTGATGCAATCAGGTCGGCTTCTACTACTGCGGTTCCGCGACCCACGTTGATGAACAAGCACCCTTGTTGCATCGCTGCAAACTTCTCTGCGTTGAACATGCCCGTGGTGTCGTCATTCGAGGGCACTGCAGCCACCACAATGTCGGCATCGTGCATCGCAGCATTCAAATCGGCAAATGCCACCACTTTGTCTGCCCCTGGTGATGGGGTAGTGGCCGAACGGCGCACGGCAGTAACCCGCAGGTTAAACGGGGCCAGCAGTCGTGCAACCTGTTGGTTAATCGGCCCATATCCCACAAGAACAATGTGTGCATCGCTGAGAGCTCGACCAAAAACGGGGCGCCATTTATGTTCCACTTGAAGGGCGGCAATTTGCGGGAAAGACTTCCAATGTTCCAAAACGCGCGCAATAACAAACTCGGCAATTTCAATTGCGGCGGTGCCTGCACCATTGGTGAGACGAATATTGCGTTCTTTCAACTGTGGCAACGGAATATGGTCGTGCCCTGTCATGAAGGAGTGAATCCACTTCAACTTGGGGCACGCGGCTAAAAGCCAGTCGGGCATGTAGAGAATAAAAGCAACTTCTACATCTTGTAGTTGCTCAAGTTCACTTGGCGACAAATCTTCCGGGGTGCGGTCGCGCATGTCAACAATGTTGTACTCAGGCAACGCATCGGTCATGCGGGTTGGCCCGCGGCGTTCTGCTAGCTGTGAGTCATCGACAGCAGCGATATAGCAGACAGCAATTGTTGGTAATTTCCCCATCTCTCTAGTCTGCCGTAGTGAGTGGGCGGTAAAAGATCTGAAGCACTACTCGGGCTGCAGTTTTTGGCGAATCTGAACGTACACGTCGTTGCCAACAAGTGCAGTTAATTCATCTTTCAAAGATTCAATAACCGGCGTAGCACCCACGTATGCCTCGTCACCGTCGGTGCATACCCATGCCATGGTTTTGCCGTGTTCACCCCAGTCGGCACGCGACCACCTGCGTACCGTTGCAATTTCGGTGTTGTCGGGCTGCAGCTCCCAGTCGACCTTGATAGGCAATTGCCAACAAACAGATGGCTTCCATTCCGTTGGGCTCTCATTGAACTGCTCACTTGCAATGTGCAGCGCACACCCAGACCCGCCAGCAAAACCTGGGCGGTTCAAAAAGATGCATGCCCCTTCAACTACTCGCGTTGCACTATTCGAAGTGTCTTTAAAAATTCCGTGTTCAGCAGCTTGTGCATGAAATTGAAAGTTCTCCGGCGACAACAGAGCTGCGTGAGCCGCCAGGTCCATTGCTTCATCAACGCCATCAAGTTCGGCGCCTAGTGAACAACATCCGTGTT
>JBAXNF010000208.1:0-2777 GCA_037133935.1 bacterium | reverse complement strand
TGGTTGTAGTCATCTGGACACCCCCAGGTTTGCACCATCGCATTAATGGCCGAAGTGCCACCGACACCTTGACCACGCAAATAGGGCAATGCTTGCTCTCGAGCATCAGTCACAAAACCTGAATGATCAAGTAGTTCTTCTGCTTTCAGTGCATCGGAAAAACGCATAGAGCTGCGCGCAGAGTACACACTCTCAAGGCCCACGCCCTGCTCAAACAGAACTACTGTGCAGCCAGCACTCACCAAGCGGTGTGTAACAACACAGCCTGCTGGGCCAGCGCCCACGACAGCAATTCGTGACATAACGTTTATTTGCTGTCGGAAGGTTTCTCGGCCATGCGTCGAGCCGCATCGGCATAATGAAGTGCCGTGGGAAGCCCGTGTAGTGAGGCTCCACCATCAACACACAATGTTTGGCCAGTCACGAAACGCGCTTCGTCGCTGCAAAAAAAGTATGCAGCCTTAGCAATATCTTCACTTGCCCCCATGTGCCGCACTGGCGTGAGTTCAGTGAGAGCTTGAATGGCGTAGTCAACCTTAAAAACACGAGCAGTCATGGGTGTTTCAATGAGCCCAGCTGCCACACAATTGAACCTCACGCCCTTTGGGCCATACTCCACCGCCGCAATTTTGGTTGCATACTCAACTCCTGCTTTTGAACTTCCATACGCCGCCAAACCAACGGCTGGGCTATGTGCAGTTTGAGAAGAAATTGACAAAAAGGCACCGCCACCCGACGCCGCCATTGAGTTACCAAAATGCTGCATACAAAAAATGGCACCCGTAAATTGAACCGCCTGCATTGCAACAAGCTTCTCGGGAGTGAGTTCAGCTATTGGCGTACTTTGCTCATAGCCCGCACAGTTCACCGCAATATCAATTTTGCCGAAATCTTTTTCCACACTCTGAACTAGCGCCGCGATGTCGTCGTTGTTCGTAATATCGCACTGGTAGCCCTTACCGCCTACTGCACTTGCAGCAGCATTAACAACGTCTATGCGCCGCGCCGCAATGGCAATTTGTGCTCCTTCGCGATGAAGCCGCTGAACAATTGCCTCGCCGAATCCTGAATGTCCGCCAATGACAACCGCAACTTTTCCAGCCAATGTACCCATAGCGCTCCCTTACGTTTTCGCACGCCGCGATAGGGAACATCTTAAACCAACGAGACAGATTGCTATTGAATACCCAGCAGATGTCCTGTGTCGTTGTAACGCACGAGCCTCCAGCGACCTGGGCGCACGTGCGCAATTTCCGTCACTGAAGTATTAACGGTATGCACTTCAAACTCTCCAGTTGGGGCAGCACGTAATGCATAGCGCAAACAGGTATCAATGACCCCTGCATGACATGAAATGACAATGGTCTCACCCGGATGCGCATCAACCACGCGCCGCAATGCAGACCCCACACGCAATTGAAAGGCCGCGACCGTTTCCCCACCTGGATATGTCTCGTCATACGGGTCGGTTTCCCAGTTGCGATGCCCAAACTTTTCTAAGAAATCGCTGTAGGGCATACCGTCACACAACGGGCCTGGATCATGTTCACCAAACTCGGGGTCTGTAATGAGGGCCGGGTTACCTATGCCGTGAGCTATGAGTTGTGCGGTTTCTTGAGCACGAGCGAAATGGCTAGCAATGAAAACTGTTGGACAAAGCGAGTCGGGAACTTGTTCATTTTCATAAGCAAATCGTTTGCCTAGTGCAGTGGCCTGACGACGACCCAGGTCTGACAGCCCATTACAGGTGCGAAACCCGCCAATAATTTTGTCGACAGCTACTTGTGATTCACCGTGTCGAATAAGAATGACACGCGTTGAACTCATACCAACTTCTCGACGAAGGCCTCGAGCTGACGCAAGTTGCGACACTCATATACGCCATCGGTGTGGTTTCCGTACTCGCCAACAATGGAGTCGCCCGTGTTCCAATAGGAACGCGGTTCAGGATTCAGCCAATACACATTTTTTGCGCTCTTTTTGATTTCTTTTACTACCCAACTTTGTGCGGCGTGATAGTTGTTGCGCGCATCGCCGAGCAATAGCACTGTGGTTTTTGCATTTACATCGCGGCCGTACTTTTCCCAGAACACTTCAAACGCGTGACCGTAGTCGCTGTGCCCATCGACCCACACCACATCGGCTTCGGTGTTCACACGCGCAATGGCTTCAGCAATATCTTCGGTCGATTTGAAGTATTCCGTTACCTCGTCGAGCCCGTCGATGAATACAAAAGAACGCACTTTAGAGAACTGACCCTGTAGGGCATACACCAACATCAATGTAAAACGAGCAAAGGCCGCCACACTGCCTGAAATATCGGCCACCACCATTAACTCTGGCTTTGACGGCCGGGGCGAACGGAACTTCGGCTCGGCTGGCACACCACCGTATGCCAAGGAATGACGTACGGTGCTGCGGAAGTCGAGTGGACCCTTGCGACCTTTACGACGTTTACGCGTGAGACGTGCTGCAATTTTTCGCGTTAATGGATACAACGCCTTTTTGAGATTTGCCATTTCATCGCGGCTGGCATGCATGAATTCAACATCTTCAGGAAGTGGCTTGCGCAGAGTCTTAGCCATTGCTTCAGCACCACGGTCAGCCACAAGTTTGCGGCGAATTTCAGCTTCAATTTCTTGCTTAAACTTCTCGATGCGACTTTCGATCTCATCTTTATTCAGGCGCTCTTCAAGGTCGGTTAATGGTTCCGTCGCTGTTTCGCGTTGAGCATCTTGCAGTTTGTCGAGCATGCTTTCTAAGTCGAGGTTACGTAG
>JBAXNF010000207.1:0-2799 GCA_037133935.1 bacterium | reverse complement strand
ATGACTAAACATGCCCTTGAAGCAATGGGTAAAGCAATGCGCGCTGAGCTCGCACCACAGGGCATTGACGTGTGCTTGATCAACCCAGCTCCTTACAACACCGGGTTCAACGATCGTATGGCAGATTCCATGTGGGAGTGGTTTGATGATTCGTCAATCAACGCACCAGCAGCGGAAATTCACAAGATGGTTGGACAAATGGTCACTACGAATCAGATGGACCCAATTGAAGTTGTCAACCGTCTTGTAGAACTTGTCGAAGCCGACACAACTACAGAGAACAACTTTGTTCCGGAGAACATCCGCGAACTCTTGAACCTGTAGTTCTTGACTACACGACTTTCAAAGTCAAAGTCTTTGAATGGGAAATACCCTTCTTAGGTTTCACAGTCACTGTGACTTTGCAGGAACCCACATTTACGCCCTTAATGTTCGTGCCCGTCACCTTGCAATATTTTGCTGTGGATGTCACAACCTTCAAAGAAACAGTGGATCCGGTCAGTACTGCCAGATTGGCCTGAGCGGCCAAAGACTTCGCTGTTCTACCCGTCGTGCGCGACAACTGTGTCGCCGACGCTGCATTTGTCTGAATCAAAGTAGTCAGGTTCGTTGATGCCCCACCGTTGACCACAGTTATTGTCGTGGCAGTACTCGCTGGAACTGAGGTTGTTGTTGCACCCGACGAAGGAGTCGTGGTTGAAGTTGTTGTAGTTGAAGCCACTGCAGCTTTGTGAAGGAGCAAGTTGTACGTGGGATCAGAGAACGACACGGCAGACACTGATATCTTCAGTGCATCACCAATAACAGTGGTTGTGTATTGCAGTCCCGTGGAAGGCGCTCCACTGGTCTTCACCACGTCAGCCGTGACCCCGGCTTCAGTACGCGTGATGCCCAGTGACGTAGCTAACTCTGTCGCAGTACCGCCGAAGCATGCCGTGATGGTTTCTTTCGGAATAAACACCTCAAGAGAACCGGTATTCAATGTCGTTCCATTTTCTTTGAAGTGAGGGCCCACCATCTTTGCGGTCAATGTCGTGGTCTCTGATGATGGCCGACTTCCTCCGCCATCATTTCCGGAATAACTCGAAGATGCCAATGGACACGGACCAGACAAACTGATGTCGTACAAGTTGGCCGATGCACTGACTGTCGCTCCGGCCAACTTTGAATAACTGCTCGCACGCGCAGACGTATCAAACCGAACAGTTCCGGTCACCATTGCTGCCTTGTCAACACCTGCCAGTGCAATACATGCTGCATCAGTGAACTCCTTACCTCCACAATTCAGAGCAGCGTTCGCAGGCAACGAGTAATTGACTTTGGTTAACGCAACTGGCTTAACAGACACAACAACATTTGTTCCCACCGAATATGACTGAATGCGTCCATAAAAATCGGCGACTGTCGGTGTATCGCCGGCCGTCGGCGCAAAAGTCACTTCAAACGTCTTTTCGAGATTTGTTGCAAGTAGGTCTTCCTTGAGAACTCCACCGTCATACAAACCAACCTGAACTGTGTAGTAACTATTACTTGTCACTCGACACACCGTGAGCGCATATGCACTACCCGATGCGTTCACTACAACAGCCGCCCCGTCAACTTTCAACGTTGCGGTGACCACTGTGCCGGAGTTACAGGTTCCCACCGGAGAGTCTGCAATTGCAGGGACTACTGCAACAAACCCAGCTAGAGAAAATGTCGCTACTGCGACTAGGAAACGATAACGTAATCTGCTCATGATCGAGCTCCTTAGTGGACGAAGTTTTTATCCGTACTTCTGACAGTAACAGCAGAATTCTCACTAGTCCACCGTCCGCGCACTGAGTCATTCACTCAATGATGGCGATACATTTAGATGTATTAGCGAGATCAAGATTCTTCTGTTCTATAAGTTCACTCCGTTAATGGACCCTAATGCGATACGTCTGTGGCAACGCACTCTTTGCGAAAGTCTGGGACTCAAAGGTCGCATCATCATTTCAAAAGACGGCATCAACGGAACCGTAGGTGGAGAGCTAGAGGCGATCAAGAGTTACCGCCGCATTACGCGTGAATACCCCGGCTTTCACAACATCGACTGGAAATGGTCTGACGGTATTGGCGAAGACTTCCCTCGTCTCGCTGTACGTGTGCGAGATGAAATTGTCACCTTCGGTGTTCCGGATGAGCTCATTGTGGACGAGTCAGGCGTCGTTGGCGGTGGGGTGCACCTCAAACCACATGAGGTTCATGCACTTGTCGAACAACATGGCGGCGATGTCGCTTTCTTTGATGGACGCAATGCGTTTGAAGCACGCATTGGTAAATTTCGCAATGCAATAGTGCCCGATACGCGCACAACTCCGGACTTCGTACGCGAACTCGATAGTGGCAAGTACGACCACCTCAAAAACAAACCGGTGGTCACGTATTGCACTGGTGGCATTCGCTGCGAAGTTCTGTCTGTACTAATGAAGAACCGCGGTTTCACCGAGGTGTACCAAATGGACGGCGGAGTCGTTCGGTACGGAGAAACCTACAAAGATGATGGTCTATGGGAAGGCTCGCTCTATGTGTTTGATCGACGTCTCAAGGTTGACTTCAGCAAAGACGCCAAAGTGTTGGGAATCTGCCAAACGTGTGATGGACCATCGAATCAGTTCTATAACTGCGACGTGCCCACATGCAGAGTGCGAATCATCTTTTGCCAAGACTGTGTTGACGCCACCGAAGGCATCTTGTGCCCCGACTGTCGGACAAACACTTAGACCTATAGAGGCGACGCAGGGAATCGAACCCTGGTACAGGGCTTTGCAGGCC
>JBAXNF010000206.1:0-2801 GCA_037133935.1 bacterium | reverse complement strand
TACGTCGCCAACTCCGTACACAAAACTCTTGGTGAGCGACTGCTTCACAAAGCCGGTTGAACTTGTTGCAATGCCGAGATATGCAATATTGGCGTCCATCGGATTACTCGCCAACGTTGTTGTTAATATTTTTTGTACTCCATTGCGTTGTACAACAACCTCGACTGCGTTACCAGGAGCTTGCTCAACAATGGCATCCACGAGTTCGTTGCGGGTTGTTACTTTGTCTTTACCAAGTGCAACAACAATGTCGCCTTCACGAATACCAGCCAGCGCTGCAGGAGAACCTGCTTCTGGCGCACGCACCACGGCCACGCTGCCGGTGTCGTCGTAACGACCCGCAAAGCCATAGACCCCAATGAATAGCGCAAGCGCGATGAGCATATGCATTAAGGAACCAGCGGTAATAACCAGAAGCTGGCGCGGGAAACTCTTATTGCGATATGCGCGCGCCTCATCTTCGGGTTCCACTTCATCGAGCCCATTCATTCCAATAATCCGCACGAATGCACCTAACGGAATGGCACGAAAGCCGTATTCCACTTCACCTTTATGACGGCTCCAGAGCCTGGGTCCGAAACCCATGAAAAATTGAGTGGCCTTCATTCCTGTACGGCGAGCCGTGACGAAATGGCCTACTTCATGTAAGAAAATAGATGCGAGAAGACCCGCGACAAATACCAATGTCCACACATTTTTGAGCCCTAGCCAAACAAGTAACGCACCAGTGACAAGTGCCGACAACACCGCACGTGAAGTTGACGGCGCATCGGGTGATTCTTCTACCCCACCACCCACAACTGCCTCTTGGCGTATCCGTTCGTACATTGAAGTCATTGTGCAAGCCATTTCTTCGCAGCCTCACGGCCACGTGCATCGGCATTCAAAATATCTTCGATACAAGATGGAGTTTCAGCAGAATATTTTTGCATCACGGCGTCAACGGTATCGGCGATTGCCAGCCACGAAATGCTTCCTGCAAGAAATGCTTCTACCGCTACTTCATTTGCCGCACTCATAAATGCAGGCGCCGTACCGCCCATGCGACCAACTTCATAAGCAATTGCCAAACAGCGAAATGTGGTGACATCGGGCTCGCTGAATGTGAGTTCTTTCACATCGCGCCACGAAATTGCTCCGAATGCATTGGGGCTGCGATGTGGGTAGCCAAGAGCATAACTAATGGGAAGGCGCATATCGGGCATAGACAGCTGAGCAATGGTGGAACCATCGGTGAACTCCACCATGGAATGCACAACCGACTGTGGATGAACCACTACATCGATGCTGTCATAACTTGTGCCAAATAACTCGTGGGCTTCGATGACTTCAAGACCCTTGTTCATGAGAGTAGATGAATCGACAGTAATTTTTGGACCCATGCTCCATGTTGGGTGGGCAAGTGCATTTGCCACTGTCACTTCAGATAATTCAGCACGAGTCTTTCCGCGAAACGGGCCACCACTAGCGGTCAGCACTAACCGCTGCACTTCTCTTTGTGTGTCTTCAGTAGATCGCAGGCACTGGTGAATTGCACAGTGTTCACTGTCTACAGGAACAATGAGCGCCCCCGGGGTGCGGCGCAGGGGCTGCACAATAGGACCAGCTGCAATGAGGCTCTCTTTATTTGCAAGAGCCAACCGCTTTCCAGCGCGCAAGGTTTCTAAGGTGACCGGTAAACCAGCGAAACCCACCACAGCGTTCACCACAACGTCGCCAACTTCTACAACATCGGTGAGCGAAGCTGTGACGTGCGCAAAAGGAAGAGCGGCAGCAACTTGTTGACACAGTTCTTCGCGACTCACCACCACAATTTCAGGACGAAACTCATTTGCTTGCTCGATGAGTTGAGCAATAGATGAACCTGCCGCTAAAGCACTGACGCGGAAATGGTTTGGGTCGCCACGAATAACATCGAGCGTCTGCGTTCCAATTGAGCCAGTAGAACCGGCTATGGCAACGCGAACAGGCGTTATTTTACCCAAGGCTGAATAACGAGCATGAGGTAGTACGCCCCAGGAAGAACGAATAAGAATCCGTCAAACCTGTCGAGCACTCCACCATGACCGCGGACAATGGTGCCGAAGTCTTTGATGTCAAGGTTGCGCTTGAACATGCTCTCTACAAGATCACCAAGTGGTGCAAGTACCGAGATGACCAGTGCCATGAGTAACCACTCACTGGCACTATTCCACGTACCACTTTGAACACCGATGAGCAGAACTGCACCAAATGTTCCCACTGTTCCGCCAATGAGACCTTCCACCGATTTCGATGGGCTGATCCATTCACGAAGCGGCGTGCGCCCCGTTGCTGACCCAACGAACAAGGCCATCACATCGTTTGCCACAACACCCGCTGCAACGATGAACAAAGTGTCGGTTCCTACATTGAATCCTGAAACACCAAGACCCGAGTTTGAGTAACGCACAATAAGTGCTGCGTAAGACCCAAGTAGACCAATCCACACCACTGCCATCGTGGTGATGGCAACGTTCGGCAATGGGCCGCTTTGCACGCCATTTGCACCAATGAACCCGATGGTTGCTGCCATGAATGCAAAAGTGAACACCAATGGCAATGCACCATCACCCATCCAATATGCAGCAAGTGGAGCAGCTACACAGGCGGCGATGCCGGCAACAGTTGCTGGGCGGTAACCCTTTTCTGTGACCTTGTCGAAGAATTCTACGGCAGCCAAGCCGAGTGCCGCAACAATAAAAATCATTACAGCTGCAGGGCGCCACACCAATGCGCCAATAAAAGCACTGGCGGCTTTAATGACTGGATTGTACCCAATA
>JBAXNF010000205.1:0-2803 GCA_037133935.1 bacterium | reverse complement strand
ACCAAGAGCAGACGCCCCAACAAAGTCGGTGTAGCCAGAAGGTGGAACTGCGGTCAATAAATTTTCCCAAGTCAACGAATCAGCATTCATCTGTACATCGCCACCGCTTCCGGCAAGCCCTGTTGCAGAAGCTTCTGCAGGCGCACCGAATTTCCCTCGCGCAATTCCTATTTTCCAGCCAGAACCATTTTCAGTAACAGTGAGCGACCCGCTCCACCAGTTCGCATTGAGCTGAAACTCTCCGTCATTTTGCGATAGTTCGATAGCGCGTTTGATCATTGCAATATCCACAAGTGCCCCCAGTTGATTGCTGCACGCCCCCGCGTGCCTACTTGCAGATTACGGCTCGTTCAGACCCCGGCGTACAGTCAGGGAGTTTTTAGAGCGTGCGTAGGTAGTCGAGACCAATATCCAAGATGGGCGATGAATGCGTGAGCCCGCCTACCGAGATGAAATCTACGCCCGTTGCACCCACAGCGCCTGCAGTAGCGAGGGTGAGCCCGCCACTGGCTTCAAGCAATACTTTTTTGCTGGTCTGCGCTGTGTGCTCTTGCGCTATGGCAACAGCTTCACGCAATACATGCGGCTCCATATTGTCGAGCAACACAAGGTCGGCTCCGGCGCCCAGCGCTTCACGCAACTGGTCGAGCGTGTCTACTTCTATTTCAACCGTGATGTCGGGCGCATGTTGCCGCACTGCTTGAAACGCAGCAGCTACCCCGCCAGCTGCGGCAATGTGATTGTCTTTCACTAAAGCAGCATCGCTCAAACTCATACGATGGTTTTGCCCACCACCACAACGCACTGCGTACTTCTCGAGCTTGCGCAGACCCGGTGTGGTTTTGCGCGTATCGCGCACGGCAGCATTGGTGCCGGCAAGTTGGTTGGCCCAGTTGCGAGTAGCAGTTGCAATGCCACTGAGGTGACACAACAAATTCAACGCAGTGCGCTCGGCCGTCAGCAAGTCGCGTGTGGAAGCAGAGGCGCGCAAGAGCGGCGTATCGCGCAGCACTTCTTCCCCATCGCGCACGAGCACCTCGTACGAAAGATTGTTTTCGCCGCACATCATTTCCAGCACCGCAGCAAGAATGGGCATGCCGGCAATACAACCTGGCGCACGTGAGGTGAATTGTACTTCGCTACGCAGGTCGGCTGACACAGTGGAATGAGTGGTGATGTCAATACCGCCATCAAGATCTTCAAGCACTGCAGCACGAATAATTTCTTCTACATATGCAGGTGGCAAGCCGCGGGCGTCCAAAAAGGAATCTAGCTCTGGTGAAATTTGGTGAAAGTGCGTCGTCATTTAGTTTCCTTAGCCCACTTCGCTGTAGCGAAAGATCATTTCTCCATTGTCACACTGAACATTGACGTGTTGTTGCCATTCATCGCGTTCGGTATCAAAATCTACGCGGCGATGACACCCACGGCTCTCGGTGCGAATTTCTGCAGCACCAACTACTGCTGCTGCAACCATCAACAAGTTCGTTGTTTCAAAACTCGCGAGTGATGGCACAACATCAACATGAGCGCTTTGTGCCATATCGTCCAGCACCTCACGCGCAATACCAAGCCCACCTGGTTGGCGCAACACGCCTACGTGGCGGCTCATGGTGGCACGCAATAACGTGCGTGACGACACATCAAGCAATGCCGGCACTGCATCATCAACAACTGCACAACGCTCGGGAAGTTTCCAGCTGAGTTCACGACCCACGCGAGTACCTGCCACCACACCTTCGGTGAGCGAGTTTGAAGCCAGCCTGTTGGCACCGTGCACACCGGTGCATGCCACTTCGCCTACTGCATATAAACCTGGCAACGACGTTGTGCCGTTCAAGTCGGCCACAATGCCACCGCAGAAGTAATGCGCAGCAGGTGCAACCGGAATGAGATCGGTTGCAGGGTTAATGCCAAAAGACTTGCACGACGCCGTAATGCTCGGAAAACGCGTTGCGAATTCTTCACCAATAGAAGAAGTGGCGTCGAGAAAAACGTGGTCGTCTATGCCACCAGGTGCTTCACTCATGCGTCGTGAAATTGCAGCAGCAACCACATCGCGCGGGGCGAGGTCGGCTAGCGGATGCACACCTTCCATCACGCTTTTGCCTGCACCATCTACAAGCACAGCACCTTCGCCGCGCACGGCTTCACTAATAAGGGCCAGTTGACCTTTTGCATCAGCCCCTTGCCACAACACCGTGGGGTGAAACTGAATGAATTCCATGTCGGCCATTGCAACACCCGCACGCAATGCAAGTGCCAAGCCATCGCCGGTGACCACTGGGGGGTTAGAAGTGGAAGCAAACACTTGCCCAAGGCCGCCCGTTGCCACCACCACTGCACGTGCAGTGACATGGCCAACATCGATAACAAAACCTGCGGCATCTAAACGTGCAACGCGAATACCTACAGCACGCTTTTCGCCATTGCGACCCACACCTAGCAACACGTCCATCGCAAAGGCGTGTTCCATTACTTCAACACCAGCCAACAACGCCGACTGGTCGAGCGTGCGCTGCACTTCAGCACCCGATTGGTCGCCACCGGCATGCACAATGCGCCTGTGCGAATGCCCGCCTTCACGTGTGAGGTCGGGAGCACCATCGGCACCTGGGTCGAAAGCTGCACCTAAATGCATGAGATACCGAATGGCAGTAGGCGCTTCTTCCACCAACGTGCGCACTGCTTGTTCGTTGCACAAACCCGCACCCGCAGCCAACGTGTCTTCAACGTGAGGTTCCAAAGAGTCGGTGGGGTCAAGCACTGCAGCCAAACCACCTTGTGCCCACTGCGAGCTTCC
>JBAXNF010000204.1:0-2809 GCA_037133935.1 bacterium | reverse complement strand
GGGCTTCTTATGTTCAATAATATTTGCAATCAAGGTTGTTAAAAGGACCACTAAACAAATGCTCGCGAACATAACCCATGAGTGCTGGAAATACTCTTCTTGTTCATGAACACTCTTCGATATGAGAAGAGCAATTATTGAGATTGGTGTGCTGCCCAAAGTTATCCAAAAGAAAACGTGATTTCTTAGTTTCAGTATTCTTGAATAACAAGCAATTATAAAGATGAAAAAGATTACTAGGTCAATGAGAAATACAAATGACCAAATTACAAATTCCAATTTGGGCAATGTTGCGATATCTCCATAAAAGTCTTGCGCAATGCCAATGAGTCCGAATTCGATATTTCCACCATAAGGTGATCGAAAATACATCAACACAAAAACGGCGCTTAGTCCAACGCCTGACAGCATTGCAAAAAGAATCAATTTGTTATGGTTAATTCTTTTTTTTCGCCAACCGAAGTAGACGATTCCTAGAAGTCCACCGCCCAGCACCGCAATGTTGCTGCTTTTTGAAGCTAGAGCGGCAGATGCAAGTATTGCAGCAAAAACCGAGAATGAATTCTTTCCTGTTTCGAAAAATTTCAGTGAAGCAAAGGCAAATGCAATGAGGGGTATGTACGAAAAGACCATGCTAAATGACTCAAAATTGAGATCATTGAGTAGGAAAATTACCGAAATCGCAACTATTCGAACATTAACTGAGAGTTCAAAATGGGCTAATAGTTCGTTGAGTATTAGAACTAAGAAAAGAATGATGACCGGTGGTCCAATCTTCGTAAGTACAAGCCAGTCAGGTGCGTCTATCACTCGGGAAATCATTCCTGTCCAGGCAAATGAAAACCAGTGGTAGAGAATTGGGTTACCGGTCGCGTACACCTGATCTCTGGATCCCCAGTGGGCTAATGAATATGAAAGCGATTCAAAAAATTGAAAATCCTGTGTTTTGATCCACCACAGTGATGGCCGATAGTGAACTACTCGCAAAGTCGTAAGTAGTGCAAGCGAAGCACATGAGGCGATTGCAATACTCCTAAATTTTGCAAGTGAAGTCTGTGTCACTATTAAAAGCGGGATAATTGAAACCGCAATCCACAAGGGCCAATATCGTTCCTGAATCAATCCCAGAAAAGAGAGAAAAACGATAATAATGAAAGATTGATAGTGATGCTCGGGAGTCATAGACAGACTTGACTTATTGCGTTTGTGAAGAAGGTAGACACTCGCCAGGAATGGCAGAAGAACCCAGGAGTAATCTCTTAGCGGTGTTGTTACCAGCAGTTGATCTATGCAGACCGCGCAAACAGTGCCGAGCGCAAAACCTATGCCAATTATTTTTTGCGGTTCGGCATCCGGGGAGAAGTGGATGTAGAGAAGCATTCCGAATATGGTCTGAGACACTATTAGCAGCGCCGCGAGACTTGAATACCAAATTGGAACACCACTGACAATCAGTAATACGATGAGAGCACTGAAAGTCGGTAATAATCCGCTGAGTACTTGGTGAGGTATATACCGAATTGTTTTAGCTGGCAACGTAGTCACGAGACAATTTCCAAAGTAAAACTTTCTTTGCATGCCTCAAGAACTGCATGTGCGTGTTCTGGGCTCTTGACCTCAAGTACAACCTGAATACCAGTTTCCCTTGGATGCAGCTTGACACCTTCACGAATGTGCTGGACTTCAATAACGTTTGCGTCATTGATAGCGCATACATCAACAAGTTTGGCCAGCGAGCCTGGACGGTCAGGTAGACGCACAAAAATGGTGAGACGGCGACCCTCATTGGTCTCGTTTCGGCGAACGAGATTGGGGATGAGACCGATATCGATGTTGCCACCAGATAGCACGATGCATGTGGTGCCATTTTTTGCTGGGGCAATCTGATTGGTGAGCAGTGCGGAAAGACCAACTGCACCACCACCTTCAACAAGCATTTTGGTGTGTTCCATCAAGATGACGACCGCATCAGCGATTGAGTCTTCGTCTACTTCAATAATTTGGTCAACCCACTTGTCGATAATTGGTTTGGTGAAGTTTCCTGGTTGTTTTACAGCGATCCCATCGGCGAGCGTAAGCACCTTGCCTTCGGGCGAAGTGCCGTGAATGAATGGTGCGCAAACAGTTGCTTGCACGCCGATGATTCGCACATTGGGGTGTTGTTGTTTGATCGCGAGAGCAGTGCCAGCAAGTAGTCCGCCACCGCCGAGCGGAATGATGAGCAGTTCAAGATCGTCGATGTCTTCAAGTAGCTCGAGACCGAGTGTGCCCTGACCTGCAATCACGTCTGGGTCGTCATATGGATGACAAAAAGCCATGCCCGTTTCTTGTGCGCGAGCTTTTGCTGCAGCAACTGCCGTATCGACACTTTCGCCACCGTCAAGCACAGTCGCACCGTGGTGTTTGGTTGCTGCAATCTTTGAAAGCGACGCACCTTTAGGGACGAAGATGTCGCACCGAGCCCCAAAATGTTTTGCTGCAAGAGCAAGGCCTTGAGCGTGGTTACCCGCACTGCCTGCGACCACTCCGGTTTCTTTTGCATTTCCTAATTGGGCAAGTTTGTTCATACCGCCACGAATTTTGAACGAACCAGTGCGTTGCAAGTTTTCGGCCTTGAGCACAATGGTTCCGCCGAAGCGTTGGCTGAGGTATGCAGATGGCAGTACGGGAGTATGTAATACGACGTCTTTGCCCCGTGCGCGAGCAGCCACATACGCTTCAGTCGGAATATCTATTGGTGTTGGGTTGCTTGTTGCCATGCACCGACTACCGTACCTCTGATGCGCGCTTTACTCTTGGCAAATTCGGG
>JBAXNF010000203.1:0-2859 GCA_037133935.1 bacterium | reverse complement strand
TGTTCTGCGCCGTGGAGTTTGGTGGTTGCCTTTTTGTCGAGACCTTGGAGGGCTCCGTAATGGCGTTCGTTTAATTGCCAGTGACGTTGCAAGGGCAACCACATTTGGTCCATTGCATCTAATGCCAAATTGCAGGTGTGCACAGAGCGGGTGAGCAGGCTGGTGTGTGCGAAATCGAAGACCAGACCTTCCTCTTTCATGAGGGTTCCGGCGGCTGTGGCTTCACTTTTCCCGAGGGCCGTGAGTTCTACGTCGTGCCAACCCGTGAATAAGTTGAGTTCATTCCAGGTGCTTTGGCCATGGCGAAGAAGGACGAGCGTTCCGGTCATAGGGAAATGGTACGACCATTGGAGCAGGACCCGCCAAATGGCAGGTACTTGAGTCGCCTCCACTCAGCATTTGTACTTTTCTGCCCGCCCGAGTTGTGGATAACGCTATTCTCCCCTAATCTTGAGTCCAAGTCACTAAGGATCCTGTGTCAACCCCCCGATACAGGGCCGGAAGTGCCCGACATATCACTCTTTCAAGAAAAAGGACACCCCACCATGGCAAAAGCAGTCGGTATCGACCTTGGCACCACAAACTCCGTTGTTTCCGTTTTGGAAGCTGGCGACCCTGTTGTCATTCCCAACTCAGAAGGTGCCCGCACCACACCGTCGGTCGTGGCATTTTCAAAGACAGGCGAAGTGCTTGTAGGAGAAGTTGCCAAGCGCCAGGCCATTACAAACCCCGATCGCACCTTTCGTTCAGTGAAGCGCCATATGGGCGAGAACTGGAAGACCCCCGATATTGATGGCAAGCAGTACACGCCACAAGAAATCAGTGCCCGCATTCTCATGAAGTTGAAGCGCGATGCCGAGGCGTACTTGGGTGACACGGTTACTCAAGCAGTTATTACCGTTCCTGCATATTTCGACGACGCACAGCGCACCGCAACAAAAGAAGCTGGGCAAATTGCCGGTCTTGAAGTGCTGCGTATTATCAACGAACCAACAGCTGCCGCATTGGCATACGGTCTCGATAAGGGTGGCGAAGACGAAACCGTTTTGGTTTTCGACCTTGGTGGCGGAACCTTCGACGTGAGCGTTTTGGAAATTGGCGACGGCGTGTTCGAAGTGAAGAGCACACATGGCGACACCGTTCTGGGTGGCGACGACTGGGACCAACGCATTATCGATTGGCTCGTTTCGCAATTCAAAAGTGCACACGGCGTTGACCTTGCACAAGATCGCATGGCCAAACAACGTCTACAAGAAGCTGCTGAAAAAGCAAAAATTGAACTGTCACAAGTTCAGCAAACACAAATTAACTTGCCTTTTATCACCGCAACAGCAGAAGGCCCGCTTCACCTCGACGAAATGTTGTCGCGTTCGAAGTTTCAAGAGTTGACATCAGACCTCATTGAGCGCTGCCGTATTCCATTTGAGCAAGCAATTAAAGATGCAGGTTTATCAAAAGGACAAATCAACCACGTCATCTTGGTTGGCGGTTCAACTCGTATGCCAGCAGTGCAAGACCTTGTGCAGTCGCTCACCGGCAAAGAGCCAAACAGATCTGTTAACCCCGATGAAGTGGTTGCCATTGGAGCAGCGGTACAGGCCGGAGTATTGAAGGGCGATGTGAAAGATGTATTGCTCCTCGACGTCACACCGTTATCACTCGGCATTGAAACCAAAGGCGGCGTCATGACGAAGCTCATTGAGCGCAACACCACCATTCCTACGCGTCGTACCGAAGTGTTCACCACTGCAGAGGACATGCAGCCATCGGTGGAAATTCACGTGTTGCAAGGTGAGCGCGAAATGGCGCAGTACAACAAGACACTGGGCAAGTTCCAACTGGTCGACTTGCCACCAGCACCGCGTGGCGTGCCGCAAATTGAGGTCACCTTCGACATCGATGCCAACGGCATTGTGCATGTATCGGCCAAAGATCGCGCTACTTCAAAAGAGCAGTCGATGACCATTACCGGCCAATCTGCACACGACAAAGAAACCATTAACCAAATGGTGAAAGACGCCGAAGTACACGCTGAAGAAGATCGCCAGCGCCGTGCAGAAGCAGAAGTGCGCAACAACGCCGATTCATTGGTGTACCAAACCGAAAAAGTTTTGCGCGAGCAAGGCGAAAAGGTTTCTGCAGAAGAAAAGTCTGCAGTAGAAGAGCCACTCGCAGAGTTGAAGACCAAGCTTGCCGGCATCGACAACGATGCCATTAAGACAGCAACTGAGAAGCTCATGGCTGCCAGCCAGGCCTTTAGCCAGAAGCTGTATGAAGCTGCTGCGCGCGACACCAATGCAGAAGGAACTTCAGCAACTGGGCAAAGTGGTGCACCAAACGATGACGACATCGTTGATGCAGAGATTGTTGACGAGAAGTAGTTCGCAACATGACGAACGAGAACGAAGAACTTTTACCAGAAAGCGATGTCAGCATTACCGATGCTGACATCGCTGAAATTATTGAACACGATATTGATGCTCTGGTAGCAGAGCGCGATTCGTTTAAAGATATTGCTTTGCGTTTGCAAGCCGACTTCGAAAATTATCGCAAGCGTGTTGTTGCACAACAAACTGATGAAATTGATAGGTCAACAGGAAAGCTTGTTGAAGGTTTGTTACCGGTACTCGACGCGTGTGAAGCCGCCTTTGCTCATGGTGCCACAGGTGTAGAACCCGTGTGGTCGTCGTTACTGGGTGTACTGCAAAAGCAAGGCCTTGAAGTATTGAACTTAGAAGGCCAACCCTTTGACCCAGCTACAGCTGAAGCAGTCATGCACGAACCACCAGAAGATGGTGCAAGTGAGGGGCCAGTAGTAGTTGAAGTGTTACGTAGTGGCTACCAATGGAAGGGTCGAGT
>JBAXNF010000202.1:0-2893 GCA_037133935.1 bacterium | reverse complement strand
GCGGTGTCAGTGCAGCCACTGAGTCGATAACAACAATGTCGATTGCGCCTGAGCGAATAAGCATGTCGGCAATTTCGAGTGCTTGTTCACCGGTGTCTGGCTGGGAGATGAGCAACTGGTCGACGTCGACGCCAATAGCGCGGGCGTAAATTGGGTCCATGGCGTGCTCGGCGTCGATGTAGGCACATATGCCACCATTGCGCTGAGCTTCTGCAACTGCGTGCATGGCGAGGGTGGATTTACCCGAAGATTCTGGGCCGTAGATTTCCACCACACGACCGCGTGGCAAGCCACCGATTCCGAGGGCGATGTCGAGCGGGATAGCCCCGGTGCTGATGGCTTGGATGCCAAGGGAGGTCTTTTCTCCCATACGCATGATGGAGCCCTTACCGAACTGTTTGTCGATTTGGGCGAGAGCGGCATCGAGGGCCTTGTCGCGGTCGTTGATCATGTGGAACCTTTCGGAAAACCCGTGAAACGGGAGATGTACTGGGCGGAACGTGTATTCACTTCGTATTGTGTGCACAACCTAGACACGGGGTGTCATATGTATTCGCGAACAACAACACTGTAGTTACGAACAGACGTTCGGTCAAGCATCTCCGCCAGATTTTTGCAGAAATCTTTTTACTGGGTCTTGGCAGCTACGGCTGCGGCCGCATCGGCGAGTTCTTCTGGCTCGAGATCGCGCATAAAAATATCGACCCCCAGCCACATGCCATAGCTAATGGGATACATGAAGATGGGCAAGACGATGGCCAAGCTTCCTACTACTGCGAGCAAAGGCACCACAGCAACATCGGGATAAGTCAAAAACACTCCAACACCCATACCGGCAAGCAAGACGCCATAGGACACCATGACGTTCATGGTCATTGCGCCGAGTTCGAAACCTTCTAGGCGACGCTGCCACAACAGGCCACACGTATGGCAACGGTCGTCGCGCTTGAACCAACTAATGAAAAAGGCGCCCTTACCGCCACACCATGCACAACGGCGAAAGAGCCCCCTGAGCAACATGTGAATGAGACCTGGACGTACGCGTACTGCAGTTGTATTCACAAAAAAATTCTACACGTCACTTCGTGAGTTCGCCGACGAACTCTTGGAACACATCGGCATAGTGCATTACTTCTGCATCGGTATGCATGACCGAGATGAGCCACTGTTCATCGAGGCCTGGCGGCAAAAGAACACCACGGTTGATGCCATGTATCCATTGCGCAAAGGCAAGATCAAAATCGGTTTCTTTATAATCGCGATAATTATGCACTGGATTCGCCGACCACGTGATGCAGCCCTTTGCCCCAAACTGAACTGTGTGCGCTGGCAATGAGGCACTGACAATGATGTCGTTGCATGCGCGCAACAGTTGCTCATTGAGTTCTGCTGTGCCCAAAGTTGCTGCAGGTGTGCACACTTCATTGAGCACCGCACGAGTCGCAGCCATCACCAGAGGATTGCCGTTATATGTGCCTAAATGCAGAACTTTCCCTGTGGTGATGACATCCATGTATTCGGCCTTGCCGCCAAATGCACCAACGGGAAAACCGCCACCGATACTTTTTGCAAGTGCAATAAGGTCGGGCTGCACTCCTAAAGCACCAGTTGCTCCACACCAGCCGGCGGTGATTCCGGTTTTCACTTCGTCGAAAATAAGCAATGTTCCGTGACGTTGAGTGATTTCACGAACAGCTTCGAGATAGCCAGGCAGTGGTTTACAGATGCCAATGTTTTCCATGACGGGCTCAACAATGAAACATGCAACATCATTGTTTGACAACGCACGCTCTAGTGCTTCAGCATCGTTGTACGGCACCACAATGGTGTCGCCCAGTACTGCTGCGGTAATACCTGCAGTTGCAGGAACGGCATGCGGAGCATGTGCAGGACCAGCTAAATGCAACGGTGGTTTCATGGACACCATCACTTCATCGTGATGACCGTGATAGCCGCCTTCCACTTTTACAATTTTGTCGCGACCCGTGACACCACGTGCAACGCGAATAGCATCCATTGTTGCTTCAGTACCTGAGTTGGTGAATCGCCACATGGGCAGCCCGAAACGTGCTCCAAGCAACTCAGCAACTTCAGCATTCACTTCACTTGGGGTGACAAATAAAGTTCCGTCGTTCAACTGTGCGTCGACAGCTGCACGCACAATGGGGTTGGCATGGCCAGAAAACAGCGCGCCAAAGCCCATGGAGAAATCGATATAGCGATGACCATCGACATCTTCCATATGTGCGCCACGAGCACTGCGCACCACGATGGGATGTGGGTCGTAATTTTGGAAACTAGAAGCCACACCCATTGGCATGACGCGACGCGCGCGTTGCGACGCAAGTTGCGAGCCCGCGGTGCGGTCGCTGTAACGCAGCAACTCACGGGCGGTGATGACCTTGGCCCGAGCGATGAGTTGCTCGTACGAGGTGGCTGAACGGGTAATGCGTGCGGTAGATGTACCTGACAACGAGGAATGCGTTGTTTTCATGTGGGTCTCCGATGGATTCCGAAGTCCTCACTGTATCACACTGCGATATGCGTTGTCACGTACCCCCTGAGGTGCGGATTGCCCTGTAAATACATTGTTCAACCTCCACGCGGCCTTGTCCTTTTGGGCTTTCCCGAGTACTGAGTTGGCACATCTTGCGCTTTGTGGCACACTCATAAGCCTTGGTGGGCGTAGCTCAGTTGGTTAGAGCGTCGGTTTGTGGTACCGAAGGTCGGGGGTTCGAGACCCCTCGTCCACCCCAAGTGGGTGGGTTTGTTTACGCAGGTAGGCAAACCCGCCCCTATTCTTCATTTGGGCTTGCAGTATCGTATGCTCATCGCGTCGCGCCTCTAGCTCAATGGCAGAGCAACGGACTCTTAATCCGCAGGTTCTGGGTTC
>JBAXNF010000201.1:0-2931 GCA_037133935.1 bacterium | reverse complement strand
GGTGTGCGCGCTACGGGCAGCAATGCTGGCAATACCTGACGCCACATTGATGTTTTTTGTTGCACTTAAAATAAGAGCAGACGATGAGAAAATTTCGCGACCGATAGCCTCGGGCAACCACACTGTGCCAAAGCCCAGCTCATCAATTTCAGCTGCGGCTTCTTGGGCCTTTGCCATTGGTTGCACGTCGAGTGCAAATGTCCATAGTCCGATGCGGCCAAGGTCTGGTTGTTCTGCGTTGCTCATAGAGCCACGTTAGTTGTTGAGCAGCCAATCATCGATAAGCGAGCGCGCAATAGAGATATTTGACGGGATCATGGGCATATCGTCACGTCGGAATCATTGTGCGTCCATAATTTCGCTCGGATCGCACACAATGTCACCGTGATCATAAGAAGCGCGAAAGCCGAGCATTAACGAATGCGGAAATGGCCAGGGTTGACTACGCACGTAACGCACGTCGTGTACCCACACGCCGACTTCTTCATGCACTTCGCGCACCACCGCTTCTTCCAAGGTTTCACCTGGTTCCACAAAGCCGGCCAAGCACGAATACATGGGCACTTTCCACTGCACTCCTCGACCCAACAGCACTTCTTGGTCGGGCCCATCTGGCCCGCGAGTTACAAGTGTGATCATTGCGGGGGCGAGTCGCGGAAATGCCAACAATTTGCATTTCGGGCACCGCAACGAACGCTCAGATTCCGACAACACGGTGGCGGTTCCACACCGCCCACAAAACTTGTGCGTACGACTCCATTCCACCAGTTGAACAGCACGCCCTGCAGCCAGCCATTCCGCTTCAGTGGCTCGGCCGTGATACGAGAACAAATCGATAGCGGCTCCGTCGGCCGGGTCGAGGCCATGGGGAACGTCTACGGCCCAGACCGCAACATCGCCCATCATGCCCACGAAATGCACATTCCAGTCGTGCGCCGCAGGTTCGGCTGCTTCCCACACCGCACCGCCCACAATATGGAAATAGCGGTGTTGAGCCACATGTTGAGATGGCGACAATGAGGGCACTAAACGCACGTCTGCAGAAGTCATATGTCTCACCGTACCTGTTTTCACTAAGGCCGAACCCAATGCAACTGCATAAGATGCGTTCTATGAGTTCATCAAATGTTGTCATCGTTCAAGCCGTTCGCACACCTATTGGTCGTCGTGGCGGCGGCCTTTCCACTATGCACCCAGCCGACGTGCTTGGTGTTGCACTGAAAGAACTCATTGCGCGTTCCGGCATTGACCCCGCAGAAGTAGAACAAGTTGTTGGCGGTTGCGTCAGCCAAGTAGGCGAACAAAGTTTCAACATCACCCGCACTGCATGGCTTGCCGCAGGGTTGCCACAAGCAACAGCAGCAACCACAGTCGACACACAATGTGGTTCTTCACAGCAGGCCACCAGCCTTGCTGCATCGCTCATTGGTAGCGGTGTTATTGATGTTGCCATTGCATGTGGTGTTGAAGTAATGAGCCGCATTCCTATTGGCATTAACTCATCAAAAAAGTTAGGCCTTGGTGTTCCTATTCCGAAGGCCTACTTTGCGGAATATGAAATGACGAGCCAGTTCGAAGGTGCGGAACGCATTGCCGACAAGTACGGGGTGACACGCGCCGATACCGATGCATTTGCACTCGAAAGTCAGCGCCGTGCAGCGCAGGCCTGGAAAGAAGATCGCTTTGCTGGTCAGTACGTTGAAGTGAACGCACCCGATGTTGACGAAGAAGGCAAGCCCACCGGCACCACTCACTTAGTGAAGCGCGATGAAGGTCTTCGCGACACCACCGCAGAGGGCCTTGCTGGCTTGAAGCCAGTTGCTCGCGAAAACGGCGTGCACACCGCAGGCAACTCATCACAAATTTCCGATGGTGCTTCAGCAGTACTCATGATGACCGAAGAAAAGGCAAAAGCTCTTGGCCTAAAGCCACGCGCTCGCATTGTCGATTCCTGCCTTGTTGGTGTTGACCCCATCCTCATGCTTGAAGGCCCAATCGACGCCACACAGCGTCTCTTGAAGCGCAACAACCTCACCATCGACCAAATTGACAACTTCGAAATTAACGAAGCTTTCGCCTCGGTGGTTTTGGCATGGGCGCGCGCAACTGGTGCCAACCTCGATGTCACTAACCCCAACGGTGGTGCTATTGCACTTGGTCACCCACTCGGAGCCACTGGTGGCTTCCTCCTCACGAAGTCTTTGTTCGAACTTGAGCGCACAGGTGGCCGTTACGGCATCATCTCCATGTGCTGTGGTGGCGGCTTAGGCACAGGCACACTCATCGAACGACTCTGAGTCGCACACGTTTCACCCTGTTATTGCTGACAGCCATTCTTGGTCTGTCGGCTTGTAGCAATCACTCTGCACCGTCTGGCGACGGCGTCATTGTGAGTGTTGCCGATGGCGACACCGTTGAAGTGCGCATGACTGGGCGGCGTGAAAAAATTCGCCTCATTGGAGTAGATACTCCAGAGACCGTGCATCCCACTAAACCCGTTGGTTGTTATGGCCCTGAAGCATCGGCATTCACCAAGCAACTCTTACCACCAGGAACCAAAGTGCATGTGGTGCGTGACGCAGAAGCACGCGACTACTACAACCGCCTGTTGGCATATGTATATCGCAGTTCCGACAACTACTTCGTAAACTTAGAACTCGTGCGCCTGGGCTATGGCGTGCCCCTCAACATTGAGCCCAATAGTGCCCACCACCCAGAGTTTGTAGATGCAGCATTTGCTGCGCGGCAAGCCCAACGCGGGTTGTGGGGTGCTTGTCACGGCTAGCGTGTAGAACATGACCGCAAGCGCCAACAACCCACAGCTCTTAGAGCGACTTGGCTTGGCGAGCGATGCGAAAGCGGTCATCTTGTCGTGCGACGACCTGGGCTCATGTCACGGTGCAAACCTTGGCGTTTACGAGGCCTTACGCA
>JBAXNF010000200.1:0-2958 GCA_037133935.1 bacterium | reverse complement strand
GTGGTGGTGCATTGTCATGGTGGGCGCAGCCGTACCGGCATTGTGTTGAAGGCATGGCATATGTTGCGTCATGGTTCGAGTGCTGCCGAGGCACACGAGTGGTTGTCTGCAGAGTGGTTTTTGTACAACCCATACAACCAGACCTTCAACCGCTACTTGGAAAATGAATGGCCATTGGTTGTTGCCGAAATGAACAAGAAAGCTGGTGGTAAGTGAGCGATCGCACAGACATTGTCGAAAGCGTTGTTAGCAAAGTGCGCGGTGTGGGTAAGGTCATTGTTCGAGGCAATCTCACGAACCACGCCCCGCTCCTGCTCGTTCCGCATGAAGAGCCTGGTGTGGTCATACATGTATCTATGTTTGAACGCTTTAACGGTGCTTACGTGTTATGCATTGATCTTTCTCTTGGGACATTTATCCACATTAAAGATCTGCGGGAGCGCTTGTGGAAGATGACCGAGTGGCTCCCCTTTTGTACAGTGCGTTGTGAAGCTACTGACGAGACCCACTGGGAAGCATTTTTTACGCACGCGCTTCTTATTGACGACAACTTGTCGACCGAACAAATTGCTCAAGCGACGGGCAGCATTGTGCACACGTTTCAACAGGCTCGACCAATGCTTGATGGAATTCTTGAAGAGGAAGCTGGCGGTGGTGAGGAGCCTTGCGGCGGTTGCGGAGAAGAAGACGCCGATATTCCCGAACCCGACTTCATCGCTGAAGATAATGAAATGCCCAATGCGTTTGATACGTACGAAGGAGGCTCTCTGATGGAGACCACCAATATGCCCAATACCGCGCAGCAAATCGTTCCGGTGCGCACAAGTACGAGCGAGGTGCTTGAAGCATTGAACAACTTGGTGGGATTAGCGCCGGTGAAAGAAGTGGTGCACCAACTTGTTGCTCGCCAACGCGTTGAACAACTGCGCGCCGGCAAGGGCATGAAGGTGGTTCTCCCATCGCCACACTTGGTGTTTACAGGAAACCCTGGCACTGGCAAAACAACGGTGGCACAACTTGTTGGCGAGTTGTATTCCACCTTGGGCATTTTGAAAAAGGGTCACGTTGTTGAGGTGAACCGCAGCGGGTTGGTGGCGGCATACGTGGGGCAAACCGCGCTGAAGACGCGTGCGGTATGTACGCAGGCTTTGGGTGGCGTGCTCTTCATTGACGAGGCATATTCGTTGTTGGGTGACGGGAACGACTTTGGCGCCGAAGCTATTGAAGAGTTGCTGACGTTCATGGAAGCTCATCGTGGCGAGTTTGTGGTGGTTGCTGCGGGCTACCCCGCGCAGATGGAAACGTTTTTGTCTTCGAACCCGGGTTTGCGCAGTCGCTTCGACACCGTGGTGCACTTTCCCGATTTCGACGACGCAGAGCTGCTGGCCATCTTTGAGAAGTTGGTTGCTGAAAATGAATACACCTTGCGCGGTGCTGCGGTGAGTGCAGCGAAGTTTCTTATTAGGAACATGGAACGCGGCACTTCATTTGGCAACGGACGCGAGATGCGGCGTCTCTTTCACCAGGTTCTCGATGTTCACGCAATGCGTTTGAACAAATACGAGAAGCCGGGAACAATGATGTTGAATCACTTGAGCGGCATTGACTTCTACCCCATGATGAAAACCGTGCGTGACCGTAAACATGTTGACCGCGTGGGCCCAAGTGGATCGCGCGGTTATGCCTTTCGCGGTTACCTGTAGAGCACGATTGCAGTTAGTGCGAGGTTGCTCAGAAAGAAAGGTATTCCGACGCTATATGCCAAGCGCGTAATGCGTTTGTCAATCTGTTTCATGAGGCGCGCTTCCGATTCCCGTATCTCAAGTAGCAATTCTTGGCGTAAAAATTCAAACTTCTCTTCGAGATGTGCAAACTTCAGCTCAAGAGAAGAAACTCCGAGTTCTAAGGTGTCAAGGCGTTTATGAACTCCCAGAATTTCTTTCCTTAAAGAGGTTTCTGAAATTTCAAGCTGTGAACGTACGAGGGAAAAACCTGCTTGAGTGTCGCTTCGCCAAGCATCGAACATCTCCCCTGGAGTCAACATATCCATCAACACTTCGGCCTCCTGCGTTCCTAGAACTTCCTGTGCCCTTGCAAAGAGCATAAGCCTTGCGCTTGATGTTGTCATACTATTTCCCTTCTCTTTCCCCCCCGTGTGTGCAATAGTCCCCAAAATGTGGCAATAACAAAAGGCGCAGAATGTGTGCCGGGTGGGGTTCTTCACTCCCCTTGCAAAAAGGCACGAAAAGATATAGCATTGAAATAATTTCAACAATTTAAAGGGAAGACCCATGAAGACTTTGGCCATATCAGCAGTAACAGTTCTCGGTTTGCTGGCCACCACACAGGTCGCTGACGCAGCCTCATATGCATCTTCGTCAAAGAAGCAGACCGTCAAGTTCAGCGTGACTGGCGATTGCAAAGGCGAAGAGGAAATGATTGAGGACGAGTCGGAGGACAACTGCAAAATTGTTGTCAAAATTTCACCGACAACCCCAACGAGATCTGCAATTTTAGAACAACTCAATGAGGACGATGAGTGGGATGAAGTTGCTTCCGCAAAGTCAAAGTCTGGCAAGATCACTTTTTCAATTGAGGCAACGGATGAGGACGATCTATGGCTCGACGGCGACTTCACCTTTCAGGTCAGTGTAAAAAAATCTGGCACCAATAAGGCCGTCGTTTCAGACGAATACACGTTTACTTTTACTCCTGCTGAATCGGAAGGCGAAGACGAAGGTTCTGGCGCGGCATCTTCAAAGCAAAAGGGCAAGTCAACCGGCAATACAAAATTAGATTCCGTTCTGGACAACATGGACAACAAGAACACCACGTATGACGACAATTGTGAGAACTCATTTGGGGCAGACTGCAAGTTGATGTTCACATCGACTGGGCCAAACTGGGCCAAACTGACCACTGCCAAATGGCAGGCAATGTGTGAGAAATTACTGGAGC
>JBAXNF010000199.1:0-2977 GCA_037133935.1 bacterium | reverse complement strand
AGTGCGGCGGCAACATTTGCTGCGTTCGCTTCTTGACCAGCGATGTAATACACCATGGTGAGAGTTTGTTTTGGCGTGGCGTCACTCTTGTTCAATGGTGGTTGAACAATGAAGCCGAGTCCCTGCAATGCCACGCTGACGTCGCCAGCACTACCCGGAACACCCGAGCCATTAGCAACGAGCACCTTAAAACCGGTGGTGTTGGTTGCGGCTGGCAGAGTAGTGACGGCGGCACCAGGAACCGTGGTTCCTATGTCGACGCTGGTGTCATCTGTTGGCGACGACGAGCTTGAGCTATCGCTATTGATATCGCGCAAGATGAAAAATCCGACGAGGACGGCGACGACGGCTACAACGATGCTGAGCGTGGAGTTGAAGTTTTGGCCTGCACCATTTCCACCAGCTTGTGGGCGCGCTTGACGACTCATGACAACCTCCGAAGGTTTTGGCGGGTTTTCCCTACCTTATTGCGAAATGTGGAGCCGAGTGTGGGATTTGAACCCACGACCTACCGCTTACAAGGCGGTTGCTCTGCCACTGAGCTAACCCGGCATAATCGGGATGATCCTAGAGGCAAACGCCAAATTATTGCGCTTGGCGGGCGCGAACAACCTCATAAGTGGCCAATGCACCCGCTGCTGAGACGTTCAAAGATGACAATTGTCCGTTCATGGGGATAGAAACCACCACATCGCAGCGCTCGCGCACCAAACGAGCAATTCCCTTGCCTTCTGCCCCCAAAACAATGCAAATGGGGTCGTTGGCAAAGGAAGCGATGTCGAACAGGCTGCGGTCGGCATCGTCGTCGAGACCCACCACCCACACTTTTGCTTTTTTCATTTGCGCAATTGCTGCGGGCAAACCCGAGACAACGGCAATATCGAGATGCTCTACTGCGCCCGCAGCAGCTTTTGCCGTGGTTGGCGTGACATGCACTGAACGGTGACGAGGCAAAATGACTCCGGTGACTCCTGCGCCATCACAACAACGTAACAACGCTCCAAGGTTGCCTGGGTCGGTGACGCCGTCAACAGCAACGAGGAATGGTTGCACGCCATTGCGTGGCTCCAATAGTTCTTCAATACCTATTTCTGGCAATGGTGCTGCGAACGCAATAATTCCCTGCGGGGCTTCGCTGCGCGCAGTGTTTTCAATGTGCTTGCGCGGAACATCGGTCACTGTTACGCGCACGGCTTCAGCAAGTTCACGAATGTCGTCAATGACATCGTTGGCATCAATGTCGTTAGCAATCCAAATTTCTCGCGTTTTGCGACGACCAGCAATAAGCAACTCGCGTACTGCCTGACGACCTTCTACTTGCTCTCCGCCTGAACCTTTTTCTGCTGGTCGCGAACGGTCGCCACCTGCACGTGGGTCGAAACGATTACCGCCGCGTGCAGGTGCACCCGTGCGCTTTGCTCCACCAAATTTTTTCGGCGCTCCCGATTTTTTAGGTGGGTTCGAGCTGCGTGCCGGAGCCGCAGACGTGCGTGCTGGTGCACCGCGGTTGCCTTTCGGCATGCCAGTTTTTGCACCTGGTGCTGGTTTTCGTGCGCGTTGTGCCACTTTTTATCCGATCTCTTCATTCGTTTTCGTAATGACTGCGACTGCCCAACAAGCAATGCCTTCAGCGCGCCCCAGCGCACCAAGACCTTCGGCGCGGCGTCCTTTAATTGTTACAGGCGCGCCCGCTGCAGTACTTACATTGCGTTGCATTGCTTCACGGCGTGGAGCCAACTTGGGTTCTTCACACACCACACTGCAATCGACATTGCCTATGACCCAACCCGCAGCAGCAACCATGCGTGCAACTTCTGCAAGCAACTCGAGTGAGTTTGCATTTTTCCAGCGTGCATCGGTGTCGGGAAAATGTTCACCAATATCACCCAGGCCTGCTGCACCAAGCAGTGCATCGGCAACAGCGTGTGCAATAACGTCGGCGTCGCTATGCCCAACAAGTGAGCGCATACCATCGAACACTTCTCCACCCAAAATGAGTGCGCGCCCTGGTGTTGGCTCGTCGCTAAAGCGATGAATATCGAACCCTTGACCTACGCGAATATTCATAAGTTGCCTTCAAGCACTTCGGTAACGGCATTTTGCGCCCATGCAAAATCTTCTGGCGTTGTTATTTTGCGATTCATCACGTTTCCAGGCACTACTACAACGTAGCCACCAATTGCCTCAACTAGAGATGCATCATCAGTGCCTTCTCGATTTTCAAGTTCGGCTGAAAGGTGTGCTTCACGCAATATTGCGGCGTGAAACGCCTGTGGGGTTTGCACTGCGCGCAATGTGCTGCGCAGCAAAGTGCTCAACACTTCGTTCGTACTTTCATCAACCACCTTGACCGTGTCGACCACAGCAAGAGCAGGAACCGCAGCCTGCACCGTTGGGGAAAGTTCTTGCACGACCGCCTGGAAAAGTTCCACCGAAGCAAATGGACGGGCTGCATCGTGCACGCACACCACCTGTGCTGAAGTTGGCACCACGGCAAGACCATTGCGAACCGAATGCGTTCGGCTCACGCCACCTTGAACAACGTGCACTCGCGCATCGCTTGAAGCAAAATCGCTCACTTCAGGCACCACAACTACCACCCCAGCACTTACTTGCAATGCGGTATCGACCGCCCATGCCACCATTTGTTTGGGGCCAAGCGCCAGAAACTGCTTGTGAGCACCAAAACGCTGCCCGCTGCCCCCTGCCACCACAATGGTCCACACCCCCGTCGGGTCGAACAATGCACGAGATGTGCCCGTGGGCATATTTGAAGGTGCACTCATGGCATCGAGGGTAGTACCGTGATGGTGTTATGTCACATGCATCCATCATTGCCTCCAGCGAGTTCTTCTCCGCCGCCTCCCCCGCCACCATCGACGCCATTGCTAGCTCGGCTCACGAAAAGAACCTGGTACGAGGCGATGTGCTGTTCAAAGAAGGCGATGCCCCCGACGCCCTCTACATCGTGCTCTCT
>JBAXNF010000198.1:0-3009 GCA_037133935.1 bacterium | reverse complement strand
CAGCGCACTTGGGCTTGTTGCTGAACCCGCAGTGGCCGACAACGTACGAAAGGCAATCATGCTTGTTGCGTTCCACGCAACGGCGGTGAGCGCGGCAAAAACGCCCGCAAAAAATAACCCGAGCACGAACACGCGCTTATGGCCCCACAGGTCGCCCGCTTTACCGAATGCCGGGCCAACAACACCGAATGCCAACATGGGGCCGGTCAGTGCCCAGTTGATAGTGCTTGTTGATGTTTTTAAATCGGTTGCAATGGTTTCTAGCGACACCACCAACACGGTGATGGTGAAGCTGACGGTGAAAAGCCCTGCGAGTAAAACAATGAGCGTTGCCCATGCACGATTCAGCCCAATGCGTCGGGCTGCTGTCTTTACAACTTTTTTTCCGCGCAGCAGTGGCCACGGAATAATAGAAACTTCATCTACTCCAGCAGAGTCGACGAGCGTCGAGTCACGATCCATTTACATTCAGCCGTAGTAAGTGAGATCAACAGTGGAACCTTCAGGAACTTCTTTACCGTTACCTACTGGTTCACCAGCAATGGTTGCGCTCTTCAATTTACGTTCTGACTTGCCCGACTCGGTTCCGTACTCAAAGCCTGCATCAGAAAGAAGTTTCACAATGGCGGCTTTGTACTGCCCAATGATGACGGGCATTGGAATCATGCGAGGGCCTTTTGACACCCAATAGCTGACGCTGCCACCACGCGGCAAACTTTCGCCAGCTGCTGGTAACTGCCCGCCTACTAAACCAACGCCTACTTCTTTGTTGAAATCTTCTGCAACAACGGCAAACACCAAACCCAGCTCGGTAATTTTTGCTTCTGCTTCAGCAGTAGTGAGCCCAGCAAGGGTTGGCACTACACGTGGCGCTGGCCCATCAGACACATTCAAAGTAATGGTGGTGCCCTTCACCACTTGCTCGCCTGCTTTTGCGGTGGGTTGCTCGGCTACTGCCCACGACATCACGGTTCCTGCAGCAACAGCCTCGTCATTAACCTTTGCCACGTTTGGCACCAGGCCTAATTGGTCGATGCGTGCAAGAGCATCGGTGCTAGCCACATTGGTGAAGTCTTCCAACGTAGAAAATGTGGGGCCTTGTGACACCGTCAGAATAATGGACTGATTTTCTTTCAACATCACGCCGTCACCAGGCTCAGAACTAATGACTTCGCCAGTTTTCACTTGGTCGCTACGGCCTTCACGTACTACAACATCCCATTTGAAATTGGAAATGGCATTGCGTGCTTCACCTTCAGGCAAGCCCACCAACACGGGTACTTGGAAACTTTCTTTGCGCAGCAACATGTAGCCCGCACCAACGCCACCGAGCAAAGCAAGCACTACTGCAACAGCAACGTACTTCGAAGCGCGTTTACGCGACAGTTTTGCACGGGCAATTTCTTGTGTGAGTTCTTCACTTGGTATTACAACGGTTTCGGGCTGTACTGCGCGCACAACGCCACCAGTTGGTTCACCTGCATCATCTTGATCAATAACTGGAGCTGGTGTAACGGGAAGCGGAGTCAGTAGTTCGTCGAAACCAATTCCGACAACATCAATTGGTGTGGGTCGTGCAACCTTGCGTGCAATGGCAACAAGTGCTTCACCAAATTCACGTGCAGTGAATCTGCTCTCAGGGTCGGGGCGAGCCGCACGTTCCAACACACTGGCAAGTGGCCCAAGGTCGGCAGATACCGGCAACAACTTGTCTACACGTGCGGCAAGTGCGCTTGCCACCGAGTCGCCAGCGAAGGGCAACTCGCCGGTTAACGCTTCAACCAACACCAAAGCAAGTGAGTACACGTCGCTCTTTTCTGACGGCGCCTCACCTCGGCCAACTTCAGGGGCGGCATAACGGGCCCGCTCGAGATCGGCATCGCCAATGGTTTCACGGGTGAGAACGTCAATTGCCCCTACCCGTGCCCGCCGATTGGCGTCGAACACGATGCTTGCTGGGCGAATATCGCCATGAACCCAGCCTGCCTGGTGCATGGCGCTGAGGCCACGGCACATGTCGAGACCCACCACCAGCGCTTGTGATGGTGTGAGGCGGCGATTGCGGTCGAACATTTCGCGCAAGCTTCCGCCGGGCAATTGCCCGAGCACGGTGTAGATGCAACGCACACCAAAAATGTCGGTGTCGCCCCAGTCGGAGATGGGGGCAAGAGCCGGGCTTTGAGTAGACATTGCCACTTGCAAGTGATGTTGAATGGCACGTCGAGCATCGCCAACCGATTTACGACTGGTGGTGCCAATCTCGACCATGTCATTGAGCGGCGTGAGACGAAGAGCAACTTGACCACCGAGGCGAATGTCCTCAGCCTCATACATGCCGCGTGGAGTTTCGCCGGCAACAATGGGTGCGCCACGTCGACCAACGATGCGGTATCGCCCCGCCAGGGTAAAACCCGTGAGATCGCCCTTTGCCTCCATGAGCAATAAAACTTAGTCGCACAGAGGCATATTGCGCACGTTGCATTCAGTGTATTCGCCTTGATTTTGAGCCATTTGGCACACCGACTACGGAAAAGTCGCTGAACTTGGCACTTCCGATGAATAATGGAACATGCCTCGCAAGAAGTTTCTCCCCGCATCGTTCAATGTTTCGGCGCTTCTCGCCAGCATCGGAATTGCACTCGGCATCCTTTTAGTGATTGCCGGGCTTGGTGCTGCAGTCACGGGTCGCGATGCATTGAGATTGCCAGAACAAATTGAGAGGCTCTCACCAGCGGACAACGAAAAAGTTTTGCGTCAATCGGAAATCATGATTGACTTCGTTGCTGGTTATGAAGCAGTGCTCATTATTGACGGCGTTGAAATTCCAACAACGCGCATTGACGAGCTCACAGAAAATGGCAAGCAACCAAGGCCTGGTGAACAACTAGAAATTCCACCCACGGCAATTTATGACCCAGGTAACTACACACTGGGTTACCTTCCTCAAGAAGGTGGCCCTATTACCGAGCTGAAACAAGGAACCCACCAGGCCACTGTGCTCTTTTGGAA
>JBAXNF010000197.1:0-3013 GCA_037133935.1 bacterium | reverse complement strand
TCATGCAAGCCGGTGCAATTCACGAGGCAATTGAAATTGGTGTGCGTCGACCCGTGCCAACTCCTGTTGCAGAACTTGCGCCCGGAGAAGTGGGCTATCTCATTGCAGGTATTAAAGATGTAGGCGAAGCGCGCAGTGGTGAAACCGTCACACGTTTTGGTGCGCCGGCTGAAGAAGCCTTACCTGGTTACAACAACCCGAAGCCAATGGTGTTTTGCGGTTTGTACCCAATTGACGGCGACGATTTCGAGAACTTGCGCGACAGTTTGGAAAAACTCAAACTCAACGACGCATCTATTACCTATGAACCAGAGAGCTCTGGTGCACTCGGGTTCGGATTCCGCTGTGGCTTCCTCGGGCTCTTGCACATGGAAATTGTGAAAGAGCGTTTGGAGCGCGAGTTCAACTTGGCTCTCATTGCAACTGCACCGTCGGTGGAATATCGAGTGCACAAAACCAATGGTGAAATTCAACTGGTCGACAACCCTGCTTCGCTTCCACCTACGCAAAATATTGCGCGCATTGAAGAGCCGTATTTCAAAGTGGGCATTGTTACGCCAAAGGACTACACCGGAACTCTCATGGAGTTGTGTCAGATGCGGCGTGGAGAGATGCTCAAAATTGAATATCTCTCTCCCGATCGCATGGAGTTGAGTTATGCCATTCCGCTTGCGGAAGTGGTTGTTGACTTCTTCGACCAAATGAAGAGCCGCTCGCAGGGTTACGCCAGCCTCGACTATGAACTCGATGGATACCGCGAATCACACTTGGTGAAGGTAGATCTTTTGCTGAACGGCATTGCAGCCGACGCTTTCAGCACCATTGTGCACCGCGATCGCGCCTTCGAATACGGGCGTCGAATGTGCGAGAAGTTGAAGGAACTCATTCCACGCCAAATGTTCGATGTACCTATTCAGGCAGCTATTGGCGGGAAAGTCATTTCTCGTGAAACCGTGAAAGCAAAGCGCAAAGACGTTTTGGCGAAATGCTACGGAGGCGACATTACGCGTAAGCGCAAGTTGCTCGAAAAGCAAAAAGAAGGCAAGAATAAAATGAAATCTATTGGTCGTGTAGAAGTGCCAGGAGATGTATTCATTGCTGCTTTAAAGCTTGACGATTGAGCACCAGCATGGCCGATACCTTCCGTTCGCTAGAGACGCGTAATGCGAAACTCTTTTTCAGCGGCTTGCTCGTGAGCAATATCGGCACCTGGATGCAATTCACTGCATCGTCACTACTTATTTATCGCCTCACAGGAAAAGCTACCGACCTTGGCTTAAACGTGATGTTCCAGTTTTTGCCGATGTTGCTATTAGGTGCTTGGGCAGGAGCGCTGTCAGATCGGTATAACCGCTTGCGCGTCACGCTTTTCACGCAAAGTGGGTTAGCACTGCAGGCAATTACTCTTGGTGTGCTCGACCTGACAAACAACATTTCATTAACAGCGGTGTACGCATTGTCGCTCGCTTTAGGTGTAGTTAATGCATTCGATAACCCTGCACGACGCGGTTTGGTTACTGAATTAGTAGAGCCAAAAAACATCAGCAATGCAGTGTCATTAAATACGGCCGCAATGACCGGCTCGCGAATCTTTGGGCCTGCCCTTGCAACACTTTTGGTGGGTCCATGTGGCACGGGCTGGTTGTTTATCTTCAATGGCCTCTCCTTCGCGGCCATTTTGTTCAGCATCTTGGCAATGGACACTTCACAGTTGTACCCGGCACCGCGTTCGCCACGAGGCGGAAAGCCAGTGCGAGAAGCGTTGTCGTACATTCGCAAAGATCAGTCGTTGTTCGCGGTGTTCATTGTTCTCACCATCGTGAGCACATTTGCTTTCAACTACAGCGTGGTATTGCCAAAATTGGCCGACCAGCGTTGGGGAAGCGACTCAGGCTTTGGTTGGTTGCTTGCCATGATCAGCGTGGGCAGTTTATTGGGGAGTCTTTTCACTGCTGGTCGCGCGGTGGTCACCGTGCGCTATTTCGCTGTGGGCTGTGGAGTGCTTGCGGCAGGGAACCTTGCTTTGGCCTGGTCACCAAATTTATGGGTGGCGTTCATTGCTGCTGTGCCACTTGGCGCAGGAGGCGCAATGTTTATTTCGGGAGCCAATTCAATTAGCCAAGTGCAGGCCCCTGCCGATATGCGCGGACGCATCTTGTCTCTCACTGCCGTTGCATTTTTGGGCTCCACTCCCATTGGCGGGCCCATCACTGGTTGGGTGGCCGACCATGTGAGCATTGAATGGGCGCTTGGCTATGGCGGTGTCATCACAATCGCAAGTTTGTTGCTGCTCTACATCATGCTTCCTGCAAAAAAGGAAGCACTCCAACAGGAAGCATTGGCGTAATGCGTTCGGTGATGTGGTTTCGCCGCGACCTGCGTGTGCACGACAACGAAGCGCTCAGTGCTGCGTGCAGTGAAACGGAATGCATTGCGTTGTTCGTGCTCGACCCTATTTTTCTCGAGCGTTCAGGCCTGCCGCGTTTAACGTTTCTTTTTGGTGCGTTGCAGGCATTGAACGAATCGTTGGGTGGCTCCCTCGTCATTCGCATTGGCAACCCCGTTGAAGTGGTGCCAGCATTTGCCGCCGAAGTAAAAGCCAAAACTGTTTTTGTTTCCAAAGATTTCGCTCCCTACGGCCGCAAGCGCGACATTGAAGTTGCTACTGCTTTACGCAGTGGAGGCATGGCATTGCGAGGTGTGGGTAGCCCCTATTGCGTTGAACCCGGAACCGTACGTAAAGACGATGGCAACCCGTACGCAGTGTTCACTCCATTTTCAAAGAGATGGACAGGGCATTTACGCCCGCATGAAGAGAGCGATGCCATTTTTTCTTCCGTTGCCCCGGCTGGAGTAGTGCCAACAACGCCCTTGCCGTCGCTGCCCGAATGCAGTGCTGTATTACCGACTCCCACAGAAAAAGCAGCCCACGACCGCTGGGCATGGTTTATTGCCGAGGGTCTCGATTCTTATAGCGAACAACGCAACTTGCCCGCGGTAGACGGTTCATCAC
>JBAXNF010000196.1:0-3016 GCA_037133935.1 bacterium | reverse complement strand
CTCGGCCGCGATGTGCAAATTGATCATTTGGTTTCCTTGAAGGAAGTATGGGATTCCGGTGGTTGGGCATGGAGCGCTGCACAACGCAGTGACTATGCAAACAATCTGGGAAATCGCATCACATTGAATGTGGCGACCAAAAGTGAAAATGCGAAAAAGGGTGAAAAAGACCCCAGCAACTACTTGCCGCCTCTTGTTTCTTACCGTTGCACCTACCTCGCAAACTGGGTAGCAGTGAAAGTGCAATGGAAGCTTTCAATGGACCAAAGTGAGTACGGTCGCATCAAGAAGCTTTTGCAAGGTTGTGGAACTACTTCTACAACATCCACTTCGTCAACTACTTCCATTTCGCTACCGCGTTCAAGTACGTCAACCACCACAGGTGGAGTATTACCACTAGTAGAAGGCACAACGGCTGCACTTCTAGCGAGCATCGTTGTGGAAAATGAGCACACCAGTGGCTATGTGCGCGAACTCTTCCCACATTGGAAAGATCTCGATGGCGATAGTTGCGATACTCGCGAAGAAGTTCTCATTCGCGACAGTCTGACAAAGGTGCAAGTTGACCCATTTGGTTGCGAGGTTGTTGCTGGCGATTGGTTGTCGCCATACGACGGAGCACGGTGGAGCGACAAGAGCAATATCGATATTGACCACGTTGTTGCGCTCAAAGAAGCATGGGACTCTGGCGCATGGGCCTGGACCACTGCACAACGCACGCTGTATGCCAATGACTTAAGCGATGCGCGAACATTGCGTGCTGTCACCGACACGGTGAATCAAGAAAAATCTGACAAAGACCCCAGCAATTGGTTGCCGCCATTGGTGTCGTATCAGTGCACGTATATTTCCGATTGGGTAGCAATTAAGGCCCGTTGGAAATTGTCGATGGATCAAAGTGAATACGGTCGAGTGAAAAAACTTGTGGACAGTTGCGCAGGAACCCCAGTGGTCACATCGATACCGAGCACTGTTTCGAGTGTGACAACCACCGCTCCAAGCACGGTGAAATACGTGAGCCCAGGTGCCTATTGCACCCCAATTGGGGCGCAGGGAATTGCCGAAAGCAAAGTTTCTTACCTTTGTGCCACCACGAGCGCAACGGGGGCGGCATATGCCGACGGCCGAGCGCGGTGGCGAAAAGGCTAATTTCACCGATAGTCTGCCTACCTATGTCAAAGAAGACCAAAAAACGCAAGGCAAAGCTCCGCCGTTCAAAAGCAAACCACGGCAAGCGTCCCAACATGGGCCGCGGCTAACTCGAGCCTGTTTCAATGAGCCTCATCACCGCCTTGGTGGTGGGTGGTTCCCCGGAACCTTGGGAAGCTTTTGGCTTCCATCTTCTGTCGGCGACCCCATTTGAGTCACGATTCTCGCTTGGCGATGTAGTGCTTGTTGTCAACAGCACTCAGCCAGCCGGAATGGTGTCATGGGAAATGACCGAGGTGAATACCGAAACCATTGACGGCGTTCTTACTGCCCGTGGCGCCAACGACCTTGAGTTGCCACTTGAACCTGGCAACGCTGGTTGCTTGGGGGTTGACCATGTGGTGGTACGCACGAACTCACTCGATGTCACGTGTGCTGCCATTACAGAGGCAACTGGTGCGCCAGTGAAACGCATTCGCGATGCAGGTTCTGGAATGCAACAGGCTTTTCACAAACTGGGTTCAGTTGTTGTGGAAGTGGTGAGCGCAACAGAGCAAGTAGAAAAACGCATCTTTGGGGTTTTGTGGCGAATGTGAGCGATGTCGATGCACTCAGTGCATTTCTCGGCCCAGATATTTTGGGAACACCAAAACCTGCAACACAACCAGGAAGAAGAATTGCGAGTGCCCGTAGTGGTGCGGCGCTCGGCGTTCCTTTTGCCGTCATGGATTCAGGCGTCGCGGTCGCCAGTTAAAAACTCTTGGCCTTCGCTGCAGTTTGCGGCGAGTGGACACCAATAGCACGTGCTGCCGCTACGACGCGTAGGGGCACGCTTTTCTTGGTCGAGTTCGTGTAACAGTTGTGCACCTTGAACCAAGCGATGCACGGCAACACTGAGAGTAGATAGCGAAACGTCTTCAGCATCGATGCGCTGTGTCTCTAAGGAAAATGTTGCTGTGAGCCGGGGCGATTGGCGTGAGCGCAGTGTTTCAACCAGTGAGTAGAAGCGCAGGTCTTCACGATGTGAAGCCATGATGCGGCTCGATTTGATGTCGATGATGACCTTGCTGCCCGGCGCACCAATAACTAAGTCGGCGCGCGTACTCATAACTACAGTACCACCGAAGAGCTCTACTTTTGCATTGCTTTCCACCACAGGGCGCCAACGCATTTCTAGCTTGGGAAAAGAGTCTTCGTACTTGGTCACGAGGTCAACTACTTGTGAACGCAGATCTGCTTGTTCGCCTGGCGACAACGATGCAATGAAGTCAGACGCTGTGCCACGTTCTGATTCAACAATACGATCGAGCGCGTCGTCGACATATTCACCAGGGCTGCGTGATGTACGTGAATTAATGAGAATTTCAATGGCCTTGTGGACAACTGTGCCGCGGACAGATGCAATGGTCCAAGAAAAAGCGTCGCGTGATGCAACGTGGTGTGCTTCGCACCCATGCACGGTACTGAGGGCATGCTTGGTGACCCAGAGCGGGTTGCTTGAGCTGTAGTGCTCTGCAATGGGGGAGAGCGCATCGCAGAGGTGCTCTTCTACTTCTGTTGCTAACTCGGGTGAGCTAGGCACAAAGTCGCCGCGCTTGGCAAGCACATTGAGCACCATGGTCTGGATGGGGTTATGTGTTGCGTCGCTCACGGCGCAACACTAGAGAATTGCTGTGACACCCTGCTGTCATGATGCATGCATGTCCGATACCGCAACTTTCACCACAGCAGCTCAGTTGCTTGGTGCTGTGGCCGGGCGGTGCGGTCTTATTGCTCCAGGTTTTCGTAGCCCGCCACGTGTCGTTGGGGTTCAGCGCACCATTCGCCGTCGCCAAGGTGGCGGTGTTGTTGCCGTGACCATTAAGGG
>JBAXNF010000195.1:0-3050 GCA_037133935.1 bacterium | reverse complement strand
GTATTGGATTCAGAGAGATGGGCGTAGGCGCCCCTCAAGGCCGCCTGATACGACTCTGCATTGCCTAGTGCCTCTTCTTCTTTACGTAGTTCTTCGTCTTCTGCACCCGAGGAAATACTTGCGGTACTAATTTCATCGATTTGGAATTGAAGAAGGTCAATTTCTCGCACTCGTGCGCGTTCGTCTCCACCTAACGATTCGAGCTCTTGGCGCAACTGTCGAAGATCGCTTTTTGCCTGCGCGACGGGAGAAGTATCGACACCTGCAAATTGGTCGAGAGCAACACGTTGAGCCTTTTCATGAAGAAGACTCTGATGTGCGTGTTGACCATGAAGATCAACGAGATCGGCACCCATTTCGGCCAATTGTGCGAGCGTTGCCAAATTGCCATTGATATAGGCCCGAGAACGCCCCTGCACAGGAATAACACGACTCAAAATGACTTCATCGTCACCGACGATGAAACGCCCTTCGACACGTGCTTCATCACAACCATGACGAACCATTGAGACATCGCTTTTCCCACCCACAAGCAAATGAATGGCTTCAATGATCATGGTCTTGCCTGCGCCGGTTTCACCTGTAAAAGCAGAGAGCCCATTTTTGAAGACAAGAGTGACCGAGTCGATAATGCCTAACTGATGAACATGTAATTCCACCAGCATTAATCGTCTCCTAGACCAAACTTCTGTCGCAAGATGTGGTGGAACCGCTGCTGGCCGACATGCAAGAAACATGCTGTGGCAGCATCGCTCACCACGCGAACTTCATCATCTGGGCCGAGCGCAACAAAGTGCAAACCGTCTACCGACAAGGTGACATCACGATGCCCACGCACGGTGATAGATACTTCCTCGGCTGGGTCGAGTACCAACGACCGATCGAACAACATGTGTGGAGACACTGGTGTGAGAACCATTGCCCGATGTTGTGGCGACAAAACAGGCCCGCGAGCCGACAAAGAATACGCAGTGGAACCAGTGGGAGTGGCAACAATAAGACCATCGGCTGAATACGTGGCAAAAACACTTTTATCGATTGCTACTTCTAAGCGCACTGTATGGCCTGACTCCACTTTTTCTACGACTACTTCATTCAGTGCACGTAGTGTGTGCCGACCACCATCTTTTTGTGCCACATTTATTTTGAGCATCATTCGATTTTCGAGGCGCGCATCTTTGGGCATGACCCCCGCGTGCAGGGACTCGAGCACGTCGAGTAGTTGCGATGGTTCCACACTCGTGAGATAGCCAAGCGTTCCAAAATTGACTCCGAGAACTGGAACGTTTTGGCCGCCCAAAATTTGAACTGCACGCAAGACGGTCCCGTCGCCACCGAGCGACACCACCAGGTCGGGTGTTGTGGAATTCTCTACCGTGAGATCTTCGGCGTGAACAATAGAAACCTTGTTTGCGTCGCCCCAGGCTTGTACGTGAACAGCGGCCTCGCAGGCATCGGGGCGTTCCTGATTGACCACAAGTAAAAGAGAGCCCAAGTGGAAGGACTGTGGTTGCGCAAGAGCCATGTCTATATCTTTACTCATCGGTGTGCACTGTTGCCCATAGGAAGAACTCAATATTGCCACCAGCGCCAGAGATGGGCGACTCGTATTGCCCATGAACATGGCAACCCGCAGTATTCAGAGCCTCTGCGACACGATCAACTGCGTCTTGGCGTACTAGTGGGTCGAGCACTATTCCCCCCGCGGGCACGTCGGCGCGTTCTGCTTCGAACTGGGGCTTCACCAAAAGAATAAGTTCGGCTCCGGCGCCAGAGAGCGCAACAATGTGGGGCACCAATTGGGCAAGAGAAGTGAAACTCACGTCGGTGACCACTATTTGCGCAAGACCACTATGGCCTGCCCCCCAATGAGTGCGTAAATCTTTTGGTGACAACTGTGCAATGTGTTGGCTTTCCAGTGATGTCACCGCCGCGTGCGTCAACATTTTCTGGTGCAACTGACCACGCCCTACGTCAACTGCCACAACATGGGCGGCACCGTGTTGCAATAGGCAATCGGTGAACCCGCCAGTGGAAGCCCCAATGTCGAGGCAGTATGCCTGTGACGCATTGATACCAAAATGTTGAAGAGCTCCTTCAAGTTTGATTCCACCCCGACCCACAAAACGATTAGCTATGGGCGCAACATGAACAGTGTCTCCTGCGGCCACTAAAGAAGCAGCATTGCTCACCACTGCCCCATTTACTCGCACACGGTTCTCGGCGAGTGCAGTTTCTACGTCGGCTTCGTTCGACAACAAACCGCGGTGCAGCACCTCGCGCACCAGTGAACGACGTTGCTTCATTGGCGTACCAGTCGAAGATCGTCTGTGGCAGAGGTCTTATTCAAAAGGAATGTTGCAATATCGCAAAAGGTGTTGCCTGTGTAGTTGAACGAAACACCGTCGATGGGGCCAGCACATTTCTCTTGCACACCCGACCACACCTGGGCATAAGCAATGCCGAGGCGCTGCGCAAACGCGCCGTCGGTGTCGGGGCGGTCACCCACCAATACTTGGCGCGTGACGGGCGTTGACCCTGCGAGCGACTGCACAAGTTGAGCCATGGCGTGGTGAGGCTTTCCGGCCATCACCGGTGTGACTTGCGATGCATAGGCATACGACGCAACGAGCGAGCCTCCACCGGGCAAAATTCCTGTCTCGGTAGGAAACGTGGCATCGTCGTTCGTGCCAATAAGCCGCGCCCCTGCCAATAAGCACGACAACCCCATGTGTAGAAAATCAAAGCAAAAGTCGCGATGCATTCCAACAACAACCGCATCAATATTTGCTGGGTTAAATGTGCTGTCTAATAAAGCATCTCGCACGTCCACTACTCGTGCGCCACGATTCTGCGCTGCTTCAATGACACCTGGACCCGAACATGCCAACACAGTTTCAGTTGGCTCAATGAGTGATGCAGCTGCTTGGGCGCTCGTCACCACGTTGCCAATAGCAGGAATGCCCATGTTGCAAAGTTTCTGTTCTTGATCGGCGAGACGCGTTGAAGAATTGTTTGTCACAAAATTGACTTGCCAACCCGCCTCACGC
>JBAXNF010000194.1:0-3087 GCA_037133935.1 bacterium | reverse complement strand
GTGTTTGGGTTGAGTGCATCTTCAATAGATGTGAGTGGTTTCAAAACTTCGTAGTGAACGATGATCGCGTCCAATGCACGGCGACATGTTTCAGGGTGATCTGCGGCAACAGCTGCGATGGGTTCTCCCATATAACGCACGAATTCTGAAGCGAATACTGGTTGATCGCAAGCAATGAGGCCGTATGTGAGTTTGCCGGGCACATCACTAGCCAAGAGGACTGTCTCTACACCGTCTATTTTTATTGCTTCCGATATATCGATGGAAATGATGCGGGCGTAGGGGTGTGGTGAGCGCAGAGTGGCACCCCACAACATGTTGTCTGCTGTGTAGTCAGATGAAAAGGAGAAGGTTCCTTGCGTTTTCGCTATGCCGTCGGGTCGCAGTGCTGAAACGCCGAGTACTTCTCGTTGCTTGCTCGTTGTACGTGTACTCACGAGATGCTCTTTTCCCTTTGAGAAATGACGAGTTGTACCGCAGAAAAGATACGACCGTATCCGGTGCACCTACAGATATTCCCCGACAATGCTTCTTTCACTTCAATTTCCGTTGGAGATGAGTTGGTCTCTAAGAGGTGGTGCACTGCAACAATGAGACCTGGCGTGCAAAAGCCGCATTGCACGGCACCTTCTGTAACAAACGCTTGTTGTATGTCGTTAGGGCTTTCGGCGGGGGCTAAGCCTTCAACGGTAATGATGTCGGTATCAATGGCACTTGCTGCCATGACTAAGCACGAACACACGGCATCGTTGTTAATGAGGACAGTGCAACTTCCGCATTCGCCCTGTTCACAGGCACCCTTGGAGCCCATGAAGCCGAGTCTCTCGCGCAAGACGTACAGCAGGCTCTCACCAATCCATGCGTCTTTGACGTGCTGTTGCGTTCCGTTGACACGTAGCGAATACATTTCTGAAGATGAACTCACTTCATTGCTCGTTTCAATAGTCGTTGTGCAAGTACACCAACAGCATGTTTGCGGTACTCGGCAGTTGATCTGTGGTCTGTAATAGGAAGTGCTTCTGATGCAGCTAAGCGACCAAATTCTTCAACGACCTTGGTGGTCAAGGCAGTACTTGTAGAAAGATCTGCGTTTTCTGTCAGCCACTTTTCTGCTGTGCGACACCGGATGATTGTTGGACCTACTGCACCGAGAGCGAGAGAAATATGGCTCTTGTCGGTGTTGTGAATTAAGCAAGCACTAGCAATAGAAATGACCATGGCGTTGCGCACACCTACTTTTGCATAGCCCTGAAAACCATTGATTTTGGGTATGTGGATTGCAGTAATGATTTCATTTGACACCCGCGCATTGCGTTTGACGCCAAGCATGAAGTCGTGAATGCTCAGCATGCGAATGCCTTTGACGCTCGACAGTTCAATCTGTGCATCGAGCGCACTGAGCACAGGCAGTGTGTCGCCTGCAGGAGAGCATGTTCCCAAGTTGCCGCCAATTGTTCCGCTGGCTCGAATTTGAGGTGAACCCACCGTGCGTGAAGCCTCGCTTAACGCCCCTGAAACATGTGAGAACGAACCATTTTCAAATTGTTTGTAAGGAATTGCTGACCCAAGGCGATATCCGGCGCTGAGAGTTTCAAACACTTGTAGTTCTTGCACATGGCGCAGTGAAATGATGTCGGTTGGCTCGAAGTGGCGAAAGTTAATTTCCACCATGGTGTCTGTTCCGCCGGCAAGGAGACGAGCTGTGGGGTGTTCATTCAGTACTTGTAAAGCCTCTGTAAGCGACCTTGGTGAAAAAATGGTCATGGGACTTCCCAACCCTCGAATGCGTCAATCATCGCCTTCACATCTCCGAGTGGATACAGAATTGGGGATGTGCAGCCATTGTCGATGTAATGCTTCACCTTATTACGAGCATCATCCGGGGTTCCACTAGCCGTGAGCATTTCCACAATTTCATCGGGCACGAGTTTTGAGGCTTTTACAACTTGTTCGTGCGTTGCTGGCCAAGTGAGAACTTCACCAACCTTGTCGAGCAGGCTTTGCGGCACCCCTGAGGCTTTCATGATGTGGGGCTGTTGACCCAAGTACTGGGTCACCATTAACCGCGCCATGTCTAAAGCGGTTTGGCGATCTTCATGAACACTGCACACCACCAGTTGCGGGCGGTCTATATCGTTAAGGGTGCGTCCAGCCTTGGCTGCGCCATTTCCGAGAGCCTCCATCGCTTGCTTGTTGTAATCGGGAGACACGAGGTAATTCAATACAACTCCATCGCCAATTTCGCCGGTGAGTTCCATCATTTGCATACCGGTGGCACCGATGTAAATGGGTACATTTTTTGCACGGCGCTCTTGGTACACGTAATCGAGTTCAACTCCATCTAATTGTACAAACTCCCCGTTGTATGTGACTGTTTCATTGTTGAGAAGCGCCCTGACGGTAGTGACAATTTCGCGCATTGCTTTTAATGGTTTGTGTCGGCTGATACCCACTTTTGACGCAAGTGGATCCCACCAGGCACCGATACCCAAGATGACTCTGCCCGGAGCGAGGTCGTCCAAGGTGGAAAATGTTGCTGCGAGTCGCGCGGGGTTGCGACTCCAACAATCGACTACTCCGGAGCCCACTTTGATGCGACTCGTCACTGAGGCAAATGCGGCCATAGGAACAGTAGCTTCGCGAACGAGACGGCTTTCGGCTTGCCACACAGCATCGAAACCTTTTGACTCTGCGTATTGAGCAAATTCCATTCCTTCGCGGATGTGGTGCGCATCTTGCAGATAAAGAGCCATGGGTATTTTCATAGTTTTTCTTTCGTTGTCATTGCTATTCGGACATTGCTAAAGCGTGGTGCAAGCGTTGAGATTGTTCTTCGGCCTTGCGACGAACTTCTGCAAGATCAACTTTCGTGAGGCTTCCTTCAGAGAGCACATATTCGTTATTAATGCTGACATCTGTGACGTGCAACGAAGTGGTGTAGGCAACGTGCCAGGAGCTATCCATGTGAGGGTAATTCCACGTGACAACATCATTTTGGGTTTCTGGCACTAGTTGCGAGCCATTGAAAAGCCAGCCCCAAGCAAGGTCGGGTGAGAAAGAGATGTCGTTGGCACGACCTGCAACAAA
>JBAXNF010000193.1:0-3173 GCA_037133935.1 bacterium | reverse complement strand
CCACGCGAAGGTGGATTCCGTGACCGTGGCCCACGCACAGCAGGCCCACGCGATGGAGCACCACGCTCTTCAGCCGGTGGCTACCGCGGAGCACGCGATGGCGCAGCACCTCGTTCAGGAGCACCACGCACAGGTGGACCACGTGAAGGTGGTTTCCGCGGTGCACGTGACGGTGAGTCGGGTCGTCCAGCAGCAGCTGGCCGCAAGCCTTACGGCGCGTCAGCGGGCAAAAAGCGCTACTAATACTGGCGCTACAAAAAGCCCAGGAAGCAAGCTTCCTACGCGAATTGGTTTCACTTCCATAAACCGAAGTGCAATACCCAAAATCATGATTCCGCCTGTTGCGCTCATCTCGTGCACCATACGATCAGTCAGAATTGCATCAAGGCCTGAGGCACCTAGTGTCATCAGGCCTTGATATATACCCACAATGACTGCGCTAATGGCCACGCCCCAACCCATGGTTGCTGCGAAAAGAATAGATACGAGTCCGTCGAGAGAAGCCTTAACAATAAGTATTTGTGCTCCCCTGCCGAGACCATCGTCTATAGATCCCAATATGGACATCGGGCCAATGGAAAACAAAAGCGTTGCGGTCACAAACCCTTCAACGAAACGTGGGTGCAGCGTTGTGAGTGAACTGCGCGACAACCAACCCGTTTGAGTCTTCACTTCCACTTTGCGACGCACCCAATTGCCCAACGACTCAAAGCGCTCTTCTATGCGTAATGACTCACCAATAATTCCCCCCAGCACAACACTGACGAGTGGAAAGACAATGTTGTCTGTTTTCGCTGCAGTAGCGATACCAAGAACCAAGGTGGTCATTCCCACGGCCTGTTCAACGGTGAGACGCATACGCTCCGATATATAACGCCCCACAATGAGCCCCACCAGGGTTCCCCCCGCAATGGTGAAGACATTTATAACTGTTCCTATTCCGCGCATTCACGTAGCCTACGGCTGGTTCAGGCCACCTCCCGAGGGGTCTAAGGTCAGGTGAACCGATGGGGGTCGGTTTGACTATCGAAGGGGGAACATGAAGGTTCTAGTGAGAGTGACTTGTGCAGCAGCATTGCTAGCGAGTTTTGCTGGTTGCGCAGAAGACCCGAACGACACCATGGGCGCAACATCAAGCGACACAGCAGCCGATGGCTCATCGCTCGTCATTGCAAGCGTGCAGGAATGGAAGGTCATTGCCAATCGTTTGACAGTTCCTGCTGGCCCCACCACCTTTCTTGTTTCCAATATGGGCACGATCAAACATGAGTTCCTAGTGACGAAAACCGACTTCGCCGACGGGAAAATTCCCATCGAGCCGAAAACAAATCGCTTTTCGGAAGAAGGCGAAGGGATTGAAGTTGTTAACGAGATTCCCGAATGGGATCAAAAAACAACTGAGTCGCTGACGCTTACTTTGACACCAGGGAACTATGAGTTGCTCTGCAACATTGAGGCGCATTACGGCAATGGCATGCACACCGCATTGATGGTGAAGTAGGGCTACTACTTATTCAACCGCTGCACGAGGCGTGCAAGCGGAATACGAAAATCATCAAGCAAAGTAAAACCTGCTTGTGCCAGCGCTTTATTTTCCAAAACCGAGTTGGCTGGTCGCGGTGCTGGCCGTGGTGGCTGCAGGTCTGCTGTGAGCACAGGCAGCACACGTGCAGGATCGAGCCCGGCCGCACGCAGCACCTCTTGTGCAAAACTATGCCAACTCACAGCACCTTGATTCGTGACGTGAAAGATTCCCTGCTGTTCGTGTTCCACCAAGGTCGCAATCATCGCTGCTGCGTCGTCGGCAAACGTGGGGTTGCCTATCTGGTCATTCACAAAGGTGAGTTCTGGTTGAGCAGCCGCAATGCGCAAGATGGTTTTCACCATATTTGCACCGTGAAAGCCACACACCCACGAGATACGCACGATGAGATCGACAGGGCGCAATGCCTGTTCGCCTGCCAGCTTTGACGCACCATATACCGATTGTGGGTTCACAGCATCTGTTTCCACATATGGAGACGACTTGCTTCCATCGAACACATAGTCGGTGCTCACATAGGCAACACGCGCACCTACTTTTTCGGCAGCACTCACCAGCGAAGCTGTTGCGGTTCCATTTACTGCAAATGCTTTTTCTTTGTCTGACTCACATGCATCAACGGCGGTCCATGCTGCAGCGTGAACAATGAACTGCGGCTTTGCTGCAAGCACACAATCAAGAACCTGATCTGGCTGCGAGATATCGAGTGTGGCGTGCGTGGTGCCCACAACTTCATGACTACCACGTTGAAAAACTTCAACAAGCTCAGTACCTAGTTGCCCGGCTGCGCCAGTAACAAGAACTTTCATGAGGAAATTACTTCTTGCCCTTTAGCGGCTCCCACCACCAACGGTTGTCGCGATACCACTGCACTGTTTCTGCAAGTGCTTCGTCGAGAGTGCGTTCTTTTTTCCAACCCAATTTTGTGATCTTGTCGATGTTCACTGAATAGCGGCGATCGTGGCCTTTACGATCTTCCACATACTTAACCATCTCTTCACTCACACTGAATGCTTCAAGCAATTTGTTCACCAGAACTCGGTTTGTTGTTTCATTGCCGGCACCAATGTTGTAGATCTCGCCAAGGGTTCCTTTGATGAGCACCAAATGCACACCAGAACAATGGTCGTCAACAAATAGCCAATCGCGCTCGTTGAGGCCATCACCGTAAAGAGGAATTTTCTTACCATCAAGCAAGTTAGTAGTGAACAACGGAATAGCTTTTTCTGGGTACTGATACGGCCCAAAGTTGTTCGTACAACGGGTCACAACAACCGGAGTGCCATGCGTGTGGAAGTACGCAAGTGCGATGAGGTCTGACCCTGCTTTAGAAGCAGAGTAAGGCGACCGTGGTTCTAATGGGTCGGTCTCTAACGAGGAGCCCACTTCAACTGAGCCATATACCTCATCGGTGCCAATATGCAGCACTCTGCTTACTTCTAATTTGCGGGCAGCGTCGATAACAGTGTTTGTGCCAAAGCAGTTGGTATGAATGAAGTCTTCAGAGCCATTAATTGACCTGTCGACGTGACTCTCTGCGGCAAAGTGCACCACAGCGTCGTGGCCCTTCATTGCATCAGACACCGCTTGCGAATCGCAGATGTTTCCTTTAACGAACTTGTAGCGCGAG
>JBAXNF010000192.1:0-3178 GCA_037133935.1 bacterium | reverse complement strand
CACCATGAAATATTAGTTATTTGTCTAACTCTCTGGCAAAATGGCGCAACCCCATGCCCAGCATTGCCTAGCCCAGCCCAGCCCATCCCATCAATGCCATGCCACACCCACGGCGCATTAAATAAGCTCAGAATTTTTATGGATGATGGAAAGTATCTCGTCAAAATTTGGCGCAGGTAGTCGGCCAAAGTAGAGACCGGCCATCGCCTGGTCGTGTGATGCTTTTAGCCACTTGCCGAGCTCACCGTTTCCGGAGAAGGCTGGTGACATTGCAAACCCGCCATCGGGTCGCGGCAAATCTCCATGGAATTGAGCAGAGACCCTGAGACAGTCGGTGAGGATTGTGTCTCGTTGTTGCGTGTCGGCCAGTAACTCAGAGACACTTGACTCTTGAAGCAGGGCACTGATGTCGTATAGCTGGCGTCCGATTCTGAGTTGGCGATTGTTCGACTGATTTGTACGAAACCGCACTGCAAACGTGTGAACGCGTAATAGTTTCTCGAGCAGAGTTCGTGCTGGGTGCAAGACCTTCATAGAAAATTTGCGTAGGTCGTTGTAGTTTTCAACGAGTATTCCGGCGGCGCCAAGTTGGCGAGACAGAATCGATTCAATGTCAACATCCACGTACGGATGTTGTCCACCCGATTGGCCGAGTTCGATCAATATTCGATTTGGGTCAGCGATGCCCTGTAGACCATCGAATTGATTGACTGATGGATGTTTGATAAAGACGGAGCGAAATAAAGTAGCTTCGTTGGCTTTTCCGCCGCTCATTATTTTCTCGCTTGTTTTCTGGTCGAGGGTTGTCGCGATTGAAGTGCAAATTTCTTTGAGGAGGTTTTGACCGCGCCGGTCACTAGTCGGGCGAGAAATAACAAGAAGATCGATATCCTCACTTAACCGCTCAATGATTCGGAGCTTCTCGATACTTGTGCCGCCCTTGAAAACTACGGCCTCGCCAAAGTTCGCAGCGACTGCCGCCAGAGCCTGGCATATCCAGTAGTCCTTGACGACAGCCAACGAGCCGAGCCCAAGGTTTTCGGCGACCGCCCGAATAGTGTCGTCGAACTCGTTGATGTGTTCGGTGCGCCAATTCGCGACGCCGCCTGTCACGTGATGCCTACGAGCAACTCCTCTAGTCGACGCTTTATTTGTATCGGCTCGGTGCCGGCGCCAGCCTTCAGTGCAGTCGGCCGTAATTCGCCGTCTGCAAGCAGGTGCCGCAATGTTTTTTTTGCCTGATTATCGCTTACCTCAATGACACTCGACCAGCTTTCAAGAACTTCGAGGAGAGCAATCTCGGTTGGTCGTAACTTTGCGTCACGACGTTTCCATCTTGCTGCTCGAGACCGAACGATCATGCCGGGGAGATTTTCTGGAACACGAACAGGAACTGCGTATTCAGGCAAACGCGGAACTTGAGTTGACAAGCGCAACACGTAGGCGGCGTATAAACCAGATGGTCCGACTCCATCTTTTCCGACCACCTTGGCAAGAATTGCCTCAGCGGATGGCGGCGACATCCCAAGCGGGGTCGCGGCACCTCGCCAGTACAACCCTCTGCGGATTCTGCGAAGTTCTCCCGCAACGACCATTTCACCGAGCACATGCAACACCCGCGATGGTGACTTGTCGAAATCAGTAGGTTCCCAAAAACGGTTCTTTGAGTTCAAGATTTGCTCGACGATTGAAGTAGCGAGCATGTTCACGGTGTTTTCCTGACCTTCATAATAGCAGGTTCTCGTATTGAGAAACTGCTGTTCCAATCCCGACCTGAGGCTCGGTTTTCATCTCGTAAACAACTCCAAATACTCCTGCAGGACAAAAATTCGGTTACGCGAAAAACCGGTTATTTCCTTGAGAATACCGATACCAGTCATCTCGCCGACAAGGGTATTTGCCGCAGTGTTCGAAATTTCAAGAAGTTGGGAGGCCCCAGAAACTTTAAATGCAGGCTGAGAAAATGAATGCATTAGCAGTTTGTTAGCCAACTTCGCCCGACGACCGAGTTCCAAAATTCGTTTCTCGTAGCGGGCGCGCAGATCAACAATTTTCTGGAGTGTTTCGGTACCTTTTTTGGCCGTCTCAATGACAGCTAAGAGAAAAAAGACAACCCATTGATCCAGATCATTTCTTTGGCGTACGAAAGAAAGTGCATCATAATACGCACCCTTGTTTCGTTCAAAGAAGTCCGAGAGATAAAGCGTCGGTTTTCTTAAGATATCTAACTCAATAAGGTGAAGCCCGATGAGCATTCGTCCAATTCTTCCGTTGCCGTCATTGAATGGGTGGATCGCCTCAAACTGATAATGAGAAATCGCCAACTTAATAAGGTGGGGCATATTTAATCCTTTGTTATGCCAAAAGAATTCAAGGTCTCTTAAGGCCTCGCTCAGATCATCGGGATGAGGTGGAATGAAGGAGGACGTTTGGATACTTGTCCCACCAATCCAATTTTGTTCTGTGCGAATTTCTCCTGGTCGTTTATCCCCGCCGCGGGCACCGGCCATTAAAATTTTGTGAGCTTCCTGCAAAAGTCTCATAGAAATGGGTAACTTATTGAGTCGAGCGATCCCCGTGTTCATCGCCTCGATGTAATTTTGTACCTCTATCCAGTCGGCTTTCTTTTCTGGAGCGATATCTTCCTCTTGTAGAATCGCTTCACCTAAATCGGTCCGTGTACCTTCGATACGACTCGATTTCACGGCCTCATTTCCTACATGCATTTGAATGAAAAAATCCACATCTGGCACAAGAGTGGAATATGCGTTCAACTCACCGACAAGCCTTATTGCCTCCTCAAGTAAGACAGGTATTCGCTTGTCTTGCCATTCATATGGACGATTGACAGGGTTCGGTAAAAAACTCTGGTACTCATAATCTTTGCCCGAGAAGTGTTTCTTGTACACACCTGTCAGTGGTCGATCATTTTGATGGGATTTATTGGCCATAGTTTCACCTAAGTTGTAATATGAATTTTTATATTACCAGATAGAGGCTGAAAGTGTAATAAGAATATTTATATTGCAACTTGGGGTTAGCACATGACTCCAACTTGGGGGTAAGCACATGCTGAGTAATGTGCGAACTTCTAAGTAAATCGCCTCGCCGTCGAGTAGGTCGAGTTGCTTTGCATGGGCCAGGCGGCACGGTCGGCATGGTCGGCACGATTGGTGCG
>JBAXNF010000191.1:0-3206 GCA_037133935.1 bacterium | reverse complement strand
GCAATGGTGCAGGCTCTCGACACGGTGAAAGCAGCTGGGTACCGCATGGCGTGCCTCACCAACAATGTGGTGGGTGGCGACGGAGCTTCGCAAGAACGACGTGAAGCTGTTGCCGCCGTCATGTCTCGCTTTGATGCCGTTATTGAAAGTAGCAAAGTGGGCTGCCGGAAGCCCGAAACGCGGTTTTATGAAATTGCTTGCGAAACCTTGCAGGTGTCGCCACATGAATGCGTCTTCCTCGACGACCTAGGCGTGAACCTCAAGCCTGCTGCCGCCATGGGCATGCACACCATCAAGGTCATTAACCCCGACGATGCGCTTGTTGCTCTTGGTACTGCCTTACAACTATCGTTATAACTGAAATTTATTTCCAGGAGTCAAGTGCGCCATCCATGAGGTCGGCAAGTTCTTGTTGGTGAATGGCCATTGAACCCGTTGCTGGGCTACCCGACTCAACACGAGCAACATGACGCAGGTCGTAGCCACGTTCTTTGAGGCGCCAAATGCGATGCTCAACGAAGTGCCACGGCCCCATGTTTTCAGGCTCTTCTTGCAGCCATACCAGCTCTTCGGCATTCGGGTACTTTTCAATTTCTGCAACAAGTTGATCGAGTGGGAACGGATACAGCTGTTCAACACGCACCACAGCAACAGGCGCATTGCGCTTGGTTCGCTCAGACATTGCGTCCCAGGCAACTTTGCCACTGCAAATAACAACACGCTTCACTGTTTCAGCCGCAGGAGCAGCAGTGTCACTCAACACTTCTTCAAAAGAACCATGCGTGAAGTCATCAATTTTTGAACGACTTTCTTTCATTCGCAACGGTTGTTTCGGTGTGAAAATAACAAGTGGCTTACGCATGTCGCGACGCACTTGACGGCGCAACAAATGGAAATACTGCGCAGCGGTGGTGGCGTTGCACACTTGAATGTTGTCTTCGGCGCAAGCCTGCAAAAAGCGTTCAATACGAGCAGATGAATGTTCAGGGCCTTGACCCTCATAGCCGTGTGGCAACAACATCACCAGACCGTTTTGCTGGCCCCATTTATCTTCAGCCGCAACGATGTACTGGTCAATAACAATTTGCGCACCGTTGACGAAGTCGCCGAATTGTGCTTCCCAGGCCACCAAAGCATCATGGTTGGCATGTGCGTACCCGTACTCGAATCCGAGTGCGCCGTACTCTGACAACAGCGAGTCGTAGACCCAGAAGTTTGCGTTCCCGGTGGGAAGATCTGCGAGAGGTACCCAGTTGCGCTCGTTTTCATAGTCAATGAGCGCGGCATGTCGTTGGCTGAATGTTCCGCGACGAGTGTCTTCTCCGGTCAGGCGCACACTTGTGCCTTCAAGAAGCAGTGACCCAATAGCGAGTGCTTCACCAACAGCCCATTCCACATCGCCTTCTTCACGGAAGGTCTTGTCACGTAGTTCAAACTGCTTTGCAAGCTTGGGGTGCGGAGTAAACCCTTCGGGGTATTGAGTGAGCTTTGCGAAAATGGTTTCGATAACGGAACGATCGACACCCGTGTTGACATGAGGAACCACGCCAGCGGGCAGTGGTGGCTTCGGTGCCTTAATTGGTACGGGTGCATGTGCACGCGTTTCGTCGAGCGCCGACTGCAACTTGCTTTGATAGTCGAGAAGGTGTTGTTCGGCTTGTTCCACCGTAATGTCACCACGCTTCACAAGAGTTTCTACATACATCTTGCGCGAACTGCGATGTTCCGCAATGGCCTTGTACATGAGTGGCTGCGTGTAACTCGGATCATCGCCTTCGTTGTGACCCAAGCGGCGATAACCAATGAGATCAATAACCACGTCTTTGTGGAACTTTTGACGATAGTCATAGGCAAGTTTTGCCACACGCACACACGCTTCAGGGTCGTCACCATTCACATGGAAAATAGGTGCCTGAACCGTTTTCGCAACATCACTTGAATACACCGAAGAGCGTGAGAATTGTGGTGAGGTGGTGAAGCCAATTTGGTTGTTAATGATGAGGTGAATGGTTCCACCCACGCGGTAACCGCTGAGGTCACTCATTGCCAAACACTCAGCAACGAGACCTTGACCAGCAAATGCAGCATCACCATGAATAAGCAAAGGCAAAACGCTGAATGCAAGTGGCGGGTTAATGCCATCTTGAGCTGCACGCACCATTCCCATCACGATGGGGTCGACGGTTTCTAAATGGCTGGGGTTAGCAGCTAATTCAACGTCAATGACATCGCCTTCACCAGAAGTGAATTTGCCGTGTGCGCCAAGGTGGTATTTCACGTCACCAGAGCCCTGAACCGAATCGGGCTTCACGTGCCCTTCGAACTCTTTGAAGATCTGGTCGTAGCTCTTCCCCACGATGTTGGCCAGTACATTCAAACGACCACGATGAGACATACCAATAACAGCACCGTCGAGATGTTCAGCAGCAGCAGCCGACAAAATGGTGTCGATAACGGGAATAGCAGTTTCACAACCGTCGAGACCAAAGCGCTTTGTACCTACGTACTTTGTTGCCAAGAACTTTTCGAAGGCTTCTGCAGCATTGAGGCGTTCCATGATGCGGTTTTTCTGCGACAACGATGGCTTGAAAGTGACACCCTCTAAACGATCTTGCAACCAACGGTGTTCTTCGGTGTTTCGAATATGCATGTACTCAACACCAATGGTGCCACAGTACGTTTCGCGCAACACCGACAACAGGTCACCGAGTTCCTGACGGTCTACGCCACCAACACCACCGGTAAGAAACGAACGCTCGAGATCCCAAATGGTGAGACCGTAGGTTGATGGGTCAAGTTCTGCAGGAAGTACTGGCTCTTTCCAGCGCAAGGGGTCGAGGTCGGCCATGAGGTGCCCACGCACGCGGTGTGTACGAATGATGTTTGCCACCTGCATTTGCTTATGCAACATTTGCTCTTCGGTGTCAGACGCATTGTTGTCGGTGCGCCATTGTTCCGCCTTGTAAGGAACACCAAGGCTCTTAAAAATGTCGTCATAGAAAGCGTGCTGCCCAATAAGTAATTCGTGCAAGCGTTTGGGGAACATTCCACTTTCAGCACCTTGAATAATGCGGTGGTCGTAGGTGCTTGTGACCGTGACGACTTTTGAAACGCCCAACTTCGACAAAGCTCGTTCGTCACTACCTTGAAATTCGGCGGGGTAATCGATAGAGCCAACACCAACAATGACACCCTGCCCTGGCATG
>JBAXNF010000190.1:0-3232 GCA_037133935.1 bacterium | reverse complement strand
CTCCAGGCATTACCGCATTTACTCGAATGCCGTCTTTGCCAACTTCGCGAGCTAAGGCTCTCGTAAAACCGATGAGCGCAGCCTTCGATGTCACATAGTCGAGCAACCCGGCCATTCCTAGATTTGCCGTCACGCTTGTGACAGTAATTATGCTGCCACCTCCTTTGCGCAACATTCCTTCGTAACAGGCCTGCGCGCATACAAATGCACCTCGAACATTTACTGCGTGAGTGTGATCCCATTGCTCAACCGAAATCTGATGCCACGGAAGTCGATTTGCGTAAGCGGCATTTGTAACCAAAATATCAATGTCACCAAATTCTTTTTTCGTTTCAGACACAACGCGATCAATTTGCTCGCGAGAAGTTACATCCCCAGAAATACGAATCGCTCGTCCACCAGAATCAGTAATTATTTTCACAACTTCGTCAGCACGTTGCTCCATATTTTTTTCTGGATATGAATTCACCACGACACTTGCGCCTTCAGATGCAAATGCCTTGGCTACGGCAGCACCAATTCCCCATGATGCACCAGTAATCAGTGCGACTCTTCCTTTAAGCCGAGAGCCACCGATCGTTGACGAAGAGTCTGTCACCGGACAGTCCAGCCACCATCAACAATTAGATTCGTGCCGTGTACGAAAGATGAACCTTCAGACGCAAGAAACACCGTTGCGGCAACATAGTCTTCTGGCTGACTATTGCGACCAACTGGAGTCTGTGCAGCAAGTTGTTTCCAGAGTTCTGGCTCGCCGTCTGGTGTTTCCATCCAAGTAATCATCCCAGGACTCAGAGTATTAATAGTCACCCCAGTGCGACCAATTTGGCATGCAAAGTAATTCGTTAGCCCAATTAGACCATGTTTAGCCGCGGTATACGCACCAGCCCCGGCATTTTGGCCTGTGTTTTTAGGGTTTTGACCGATCACACCATAAACCGAGGCGATATTAATGATGCGCCCCCATCCACTGGCCGCCATTTTGGGAATGAACAGTTGACAAAGTCTTTCAGATGCAACGACATTAATTTCATAAGTATCGCGCCAATCCTTAGGGGTCTGCTGGGCCCAGAGTTTCGAATGGGGATCACCACCCGCATTATTGACGACGATGTCAACGTGCTCAGGAATCTTGTCAAGTTGTTCATATAACGAATCGCTTGTGAGGTCACCGACGATATAGCGATGTGGTGCTCCGAGGGTTGAAAACGTCTCGCGCAGTGCGGCCTCACTTCTCGCGAGTCCAATCACTGTTGCACCGTGTGCCGCAAGCCCGTGGACTAGTCCACGCCCCAGACCGTAACCGCCGCCAGTTACCAATGCCGTATGCCCAGTGAGATCAAAAAGATTCTTTTTCATCGCCATATTTATACCCCTTTAGTAGTGAATTATCCCATCCCGTATATTTTTTTATGAGCCGCAACTGGCAACCGACTATCACTAAACACCATATTTCACGGGTCAATTTCATAGCCGACTCGGCAACTCATGTGTTAAATAAATTTGCAATTGCCTGTATATATACTATACGATTCTTGAACACATCCAAACTAAGGGGGAGAATAATGAAGGATAGTACATCCCGTATAACGGGGAAACGAAGCGGTTTCGCTTTCGCACTCGTCGCAGCACTCGCTGTGGCAGCGTGTGGAGGTAGTACAACTAGTACTACTGATACTGCATCAGTTGAAACGGCTGCACCTGCAGTGGCTTCAGGTGAAACTAAAACAAGTTTGACAATTGTCACACCACAAGAGCCAGCAAGTTGGAACTACTACGAAGTCGGAGCAAACGCTCTGCGTGTACCAACATTCAAAAACGTTCAAGAGACTTTGGTCGAACTCACCGATACGGGAACAATTGTCCCTTATCTTGCCGAATCGTGGGAAATTAGCACTGACGGTCTTGTTTATACATTCAAGATTCGTTCAGGCGTAAAATTCCATGACGGTTCTGATCTTGATTCAGCCGACGTTGTGTATTCAATGAAAATCAACGCACTCTCACCAAACAGCAAATTGAGTGCAGCACACGCAAACGTTGCGAGTGTTGAAGCAACCGATGCGAGCACTGTGGTTATCAAACTGAAGCAAGTAAGTTCGACCTTTTTGAAAGAACTCGGTCAGTCAGCAGGTTACGTGGTTCCTGAAAACTTCCTCAAGGATAGCGATCCGAACACCACAATGATCGGAACGGGACCATACGTGTTTGGTGAATATAAGCCAGGCACCAGCCTTAAGATGAGTCGCTTTGCGGATTATTGGGGTGACAAGCCATTTTTCGAGAATCTAACTTGGCTCTTTATTACCGACGAGACGGCTTCGCTTAACGGCATGCTTGCCGGTGAGTACGACCTCAACGTCGCGATTCTCTCAGAGGGAATTGAGCGTGTTGACGCCTTTACAAAAGATCCAAAGTTCACCGTGGCGCTACAAGGCGCAACCGAGAACTCATATATGTGGCTTAACGTAAATGACAAGCGGTTCCAGGACATTCGAGTTCGCCAAGCGATTGCACACGCAATTAATCGTGAAGATGCAATCACCGTGTACAAAGGCAACGCTCGACCAACATGTCTAATGGTGATCCCAGACGCTGAACCATATAACAGTGATTATTGCCCATACCCATACGATCCAGCAAAGTCAAAAGAACTATTGAAGGCAGCTGGTTTTGAAAAGGGTATGGAAATTGACTATCCATTCCCTACGGTAGCTTCACATCCATTCACCATGGAAGTGCTTACTCAGCAGTTAGCTGCTGTTGGAATCACAGTGAAGCCTCGTCCGCAGGATCTCACCACTTGGTTGGATAAGACCTGGACAAAGGGCGGTTACGAGATGGGCGAAATTCGCGACTCAGCTGGCATCCTGCAATTCGGATGCAAAGGCGGACGTGAGCCTTTGGGTAAGAGCTCGAGCTTGTGCATTAAAGAGTTTGAGGACAAGTTGGCTAAAGCCGATGCGTTCTTGAACTACGACGAGCACTTAGCAGCGATGAGTGACCTAGTGAAGACCTTCGCGGACTTAGCATGGGTCACTGCCATATCAGCAGTGCAAGTGCCAATGATTTCGAGGGCAGACCTAAAGGGAGTACCACTCGTGCGAGTCAATGATGGCGTTGATATGCGAAAGGCTCATTGGGGCAATTAATTGCAATCTGTTCTCGTTCAACAATTTGTTGAACGAGAACAGACCAAAGTCAAAAATGACCGTCCGACGGACTATTACCG
>JBAXNF010000189.1:0-3301 GCA_037133935.1 bacterium | reverse complement strand
AAAGTATTGAACTCGTCTATGGCGGCGGTGGCGCAGGTCTTATGGGGGCAGTTGCCGATGCTGTCTTGGAAGCGGGGGGGAGAGTTACAGGTGTGATTACCGAGGCCTTATGGGAACGTGAAGCTGCTCATCAACACCTAACTTCACTAAGAATCGTTCCGAATATGCATGAAAGAAAATTTCAAATGAGTGATCTCGCTGATGCATTCATTGCATTGCCTGGAGGATTCGGAACGCTAGATGAACTATTTGAAGTAATCACATGGAACCAGCTAGGTATCCACTCAAAACCTTGCGGAATACTCAATGTGGAAGGTTTTTATGATCAGTTGATCTCGTTTATGAATTCAATGGTTGACGATGCATTTGTCAATGCCGATCACCTTGGGTTCGTGGTAGTGCGAGACCATCCCAAGGATCTTTTGGAGAGTCTTCAATCGTGGAAACTGATAGCCACCAAGAAGCCTGTCAAGAGCGACGATCGATAGTCGTTTAAAAACTTGTGGACTTGCTAGGCACGGTTATCGTGCCGTAACAAGCCCACAAGAAGATCTCGTTAGGCCCTGTCGCCGTAGATCGATTTTGATTCCAGGAACTCTTTAAACCCATGAGATCCGAATTCGCGCCCATTTCCTGATTGCTTGTAACCGCCAAAGGGGGAGTCGGTCTCTAAACCTGCCCCATTGAGGTGCACCATTCCTGTGCGGATGCGACGTGCGACCTTCCGTGCATGATCAAGGTTCTCGGAGCTGACTGCTCCCGCTAGACCATAGTCCGTATCATTAGCAATTCGAATTGCATCCTCTTCATCTTTATAGCCAATGATCGTCAGTACTGGACCGAAAATTTCTTCCCGTGCAATTGTCATTTCGTTTGTGATGTTGGCAAATACCGTTGGCTTTACGAAGTAGCCCTTTTTAAAGGCTTCAGGTCGTCCAGTTCCGCCAGTTACAAGCGTTCCGCCTTCGTCGATGCCGATTTGGATTAAACGTTGAATCTTTTCAAACTGGGCCAAAGACGCTACTGGGCCGACGAATGTTCCTTCGTCGGCTGGATTCCCGACGACTACTTTTTCTGCAGCTGCTTTTGCTAGAGCAATGACTTCATCAACGCGGTGCTCGGGTACGAGTAGCCGCGATACCGGATTGCACGATTGACCTGAGTTAACAAATAGCCCTGTGACGTCGCGAGTGACTGCCTCGTCGAAATTTGCATCGTCGAGGATGATATTCGCAGACTTTCCGCCAAGCTCTTGAGTGACACGCTTAACGGTTGGTGCTGCGTTGCGGGCAACGTCAATACCGGCACGAGTTGAGCCCGTAAAAGAGACCATATCTACATCTCTGTGCGACGAGAGAGCGGCCCCAACTGTCAGGCCATCGCCATGGACAAGATTGAAGACTCCCGCAGGTACGCCAGCCTCATGAAGGATTTCTGCAAAAATAATTGCATTGAGCGGTGCTACTTCGGATGGTTTTAAAACCATAGTGCAGCCTGCGGCAAGTGCCGGAGCTACTTTTGCGGCAATTTGGTTGAGTGGCCAGTTCCATGGCGTGATCATTGCGCACACACCCACCGGCTCGTACACCACAGATGTAGTGCCATTGTGCTCTTCATTGGAGAAGTTTTTCAATGCTGTGAGGGCAGATGAGAAATGCCCTATACCAAGTGGAGCATGAGCGACGTTTGCCAGCCACATTGGGGAGCCCATCTCTTCACTAATTGTTTTTGCAAGATCTGAGCTTCGGGTTTGGTACACCTGGATAATTCTCTCCAACAATGCGATACGGTCCTCTTTGCTTGTCTGAGAGAAAGTCTCAAAAGCTTTCTTGGCTGCTGCTACTGCAGAGTTAACGTCTTCCACGCCACCCAAGGCAATTGAAGTGATGGTTTCTTCAGTTGAGGGATTGACTACGTCGACGGTGGTATTAACGGTTGGATTAACCCATTTTCCACCAATGTAAAATTTCTTAGTTTCCATTTTTCTTTCCTTTATGTTTAGGTTGATCGAATATAAACAGTCTTAGTTGTTGTATAGAATTCACGAGCAGCGGTCCCTTGCTCTCGGTTTAAACTTGACGAGCCTTTCAACCCTCCAAATGGGACATGTGGTTCAACTCCCGCGGTTTCTCGGTTGACATGGACCACGCCTGATTGAGTCAACTTGATGAATTTCATTGCGGTTGTTAAATCACGAGTGAAGAGAGATGACGAAAGTCCGAAATCAGTATTGTTTGCATGAGTAACCGCTTCTTGAAAATTCTCGACAACTTGTAAGACGAGAATTGGGCCAAAGATCTCTTCCGTGACTAGACGACTATTAGTGCTGACATCAGTGATGACCATGGGTGGAAAGAAGCAATCGGAATCGGGTATCGAAGCATTTGTGAGAATTGTCACTCCCTCAGATTTAGCGAGAGCAAGAAATTGATTTACAGATTTGAGTTGTTCTGGCGAGCCAAGGGGCCCCACCTCAGTAGTTTCAATAAACGGATCACCAACAATGAGTGCATTAACTTTGTCGGTAATTTTTTTCGTGAATTCTTCGGACACTGCGCGTTCTACGTATACGCGACTCGTAGCCGTGCACCGTTGACCAGTTGAGTACATAGCTCCGCGCAGAACTTGTAGTGAGGCATCTTCAAGATCAGCGTCGGCTAATACGATTGCTGGATTTTTGCCACCCAGCTCAAGTTGGATTTTGATATTCCTGTCGGCCACGGATTGACGAATGCGGTTTCCCACTCCGCCTGATCCAGTAAAAGTAATTGCAGCGAGAGCTTCGTTTCCCGTTAGTGCTTTGGATAAGCGAGAACCTGAACCAGTTATGAGGTTTAATACCCCAGAAGGGAGTCCAGCTGCTTCAAACACTTCAGCTAGAAGTACAGCGCTTCCAGAGGCGGCCTCTGCGGGTTTCCAGACAACGGAGTTCCCATAGACAAGGGCAGGAGCAATTTTCCATGTTGGTATGGCGAAGGGAAAGTTCCAAGGTGTGATGGCGCATATCACCCCAAGCGGTTCTTCTACTGTGAGGAGAAATGTGGAGCTGTCAGCGCTTGGGTATACGTCACCAGATGGCTGTAGTGCATCACCGCTGTAGTAGCGAAGTATCGCGATGCTGCGCAACACCTCGCCGCGCGCGTCCAAAGGGAGCGCCCGGAACTCAATGCGCAAGTCGCCCGCGCCCATGGCCTCGCGCTCGGACGAGCGGCGGAGCTACCTTGCTGCCCTGGCCGCCGCGCCGGCAGTGGCAGGCCCGTGGCGGACGCCGGTGGCCGTAGCGATCTCGGCCGACGGCCGC
>JBAXNF010000188.1:0-3313 GCA_037133935.1 bacterium | reverse complement strand
TCCCGGGTGTGCCAGGAATGTCTTTAAGCCGTACTTCAAACGCAGTTCGCGATTGGCAACCGACACCAATGAGCTATTTCCACCATGGCCGTTCAAAAAGACTAGGCGCTCGACCCCCGTCTTGGCGATGCATCGTCCGATGTCATCGAGTACGCGTAATAACGTGTCTGCTGTTAGCCAAATTGTTCCAGGGCTCCAGGCATGTTCATTAGATTTTGTAAAAGCCAGAGGTGGCAGCAGCCAAACATTGAGATCTTCGCCAATTTTCGCCACAGCAGCGCTAGCTACTGCATCGGCAATAACAAGATCAGTGTTGAGAGGAAGATGTGGACCATGTTGTTCAATGGCACCAAGTGGCTGCACGATAATTGCCGTATTGTTCAGAGCATGTGCAATTTGTGGAGCGCGCAAATTTCCAATGAGCCTCGTGGTAGAAATGTTTGCAGAAGTCATCCCACAAAAGTACACGAAAAAGATTGACAAACTTCATGATGCAACAATCAGAAAACGGGATGCTTCAAGATTCCTACGATGCCATCGTTATAGGTGCGGGTCACAACGGGCTCACCACTGCGGCTTATTTAGCCCAAGCAGGCTTGAAGACTTTGCTTGTTGAAGCGCGCCACGACGTAGGAGGCACTGCAGCCAGCGATACCTTTGCCGGCTGCAGCATCAATATATGCAACTGTGACCATCTTGCCGTTCGAACCAACCCCCTCATTGAAGAACTTCAGCTCCATCAATATGGCCTCGAATACATTGATATCGAACCTGCACAAATCAATGGATCATGGCATAGTGACTTGTGGTGGCCATCGTTTCATGATCTCGACAAAACTTGTGATGCCCTATCACGAGTGCTGCCTCATGAGGTAAACAACTACCGCAGATACGTCAATGATGCCCTTCCCGTCATCTCGCTCATATTGGACAATGCAAACGATGTGCCTTCGCGCCGCAAGCTCTTAAGTAACACAGCCCGACGCGGGGGTAAAGGCCTTTCTCGCTTGTTGCAATGGAGTCGTGCATCGGCTGCAGAAGTTCTTGATAGTTATTTCACCTCACCAGAAATCATCGGTCCCGCACTTGTGGAGGGCCCGACTGTGTGGGGCGTGTCACCGCACACACCAAATACCGGGCTCGGCGCTATCACCCTCGCGATGCGCCATGCAGCACAAGTGGGGCGCCCCGTTGGTGGCAGTGGTGCTCTTCCGATGGCACTTCTGAAGGCCTACCAATCATTTGGTGGCCGGTTGCTCTTGTCCGCACCTGTCTCGGCAATTCTCTGCGAAGATCAAAAACTTTATGGCATCGAATTATCTGATGGTCGCGTTATTCACAGCCGCACCGTTATTTCCGCATGTAACCCACATGACACTTTTGTGAAGTGGCTCACAGGCGCTCCCTCATCATCTCACTCATTCATTGAGCGCTGGCGCAATACCCCACAGTCGCAAGGGTACGAATCAAAGATCGATGCAGTTTTTCACGGGGATGTTCAGTACAAGGCTCTTCAACACGACCGTTATCAAAATCTTCTCGCCAATAATGAAGGCTGCACTTTCGTGATCGCACCGAACACACAAGAACTTCATGATGGACACTCCATGATGACCAACGGACAGATCCTTGCGAAGCCCGCATTTCTTGCCAATACACCAACTTTCTCCGACTCCACCCTCGCACCATCGGGTACAAACATCTTGAGCTTGGAAGCACTCTTCACGCCATACAACTTCGTTGATGGATGGCAGTCACTCGACGAACCATCACGCTGGTTGTCGCTTTACGACACTTTACTGACAGAACCACTTACTCCCAGAATCTCAGAATGGCGAGTAAAAACTCCCGCACATTACGAAACTGAATTCTTCCTTCCACAGGGTCACGCAACGAGTTTTGCTGGAGGCCCAATGTCGATTTTCTTCTCACAGCAGCCAGAGTTATCGCGCTACACCACGCCCATTAAGAATCTGTACATCACAGGTGCTGCGACATTTCCTGGCGCTGGTATTTGGGGTTCAAGCGGCCGCAATGCCGCACAAGTTGTACTCAAGAGCCTTTAGGCGTCGAGAACCATATTCGCTTTCTTGACCACTGGCTCGCGATCGCTCCAAGGGAAATTGATCCATTCATCTGTTTTCTTCCACACGTAGTCACAATGCACAACCGAGTGGGACTTCTCGTAGAGGGCTGCGATACGCGACTCAGCAACACGACCGCTACAAAACTCATTGACCAGCTTGAGAGTATGGCCCGTATCGGCAACATCATCGACAATCAAGATTTTGGCATCTCTCACTTCTTCAAAATCGGGAACAGGTGGAAGAATCATCGGCATGTCGAGTCGCTGATTCACGCCTGTGTAGAACTCGACGTTCATGGTGTATGTATTTTTAACGGCGAGTGAATAGCCGAGAGCTCCGGCCAGGAATAAACCACCCCTGGCAATAGCCAAAATCATGTCGGGCTCATAGCCGCTCTCAGCAATTTTCAGTGCGAGGTCATGTGATGCGACCCCGAAACCTTCCCACGTGAGGATCTCTCGCTGTTGCGACACAATTGCTCCTAGATGAATAAGGCGGTTGCTACCGCGTGACCATTCAAACGTAGCCGCTTAGAGCTCGTACGGACAATGTCTACAGCCACTGGTGCAGCATGTTGCTCGTGAAGCCAAAAAAGCGGCCGTCATTACACTGCGTTGGGTGATGGGGTCGATGTACACAGGATCTCCTTTTTCGACGGCTTTTTGATGCGCGTCGAGAATGGCACGACGGAGATTTTCTACTTGTTCTGAGTTCCCTTGTGGCAGCCGAGAGGGAATCGGCTTAAACAAAAAATCAAGGCGCAGGATGGAGGGTTTCATGTTTCACCCAAATTGCTTCTCCAGAGGCACTCAGTAACTCTTGATCTCCAGCAGAGTCTCCATAGGCGTACCTAAATACCAAGCCAGGCTGAGCAGCCGACCATTCTCGGAAACGTTGAATTTTCTCGACTCCCCTACAGTTTTCACCAAATAATTTCCCATTGAAGCAATGACCACCGTCGGAGTCGGCAACAACTTCAAGACGCGAAGCGAGCACATGTTCCACGCCAATTTTGTGCGCTAAGGGACCGAGATAACTTTCGAAGGATGCGGAGACGATGACCACTGTGTGGCCTGCCTTTTGGTGCCACCTCAACCTCGCACAAGTATCGGATCGCATCCAATACTTCAGTACATGATCCGCATATTTCTCGGCAATATCGTTCACTTTTTCTACCGGTAATCCAGCAAGACATTTGGCAAGAACATTTAGTTTTAAGAAGTCGC
>JBAXNF010000187.1:0-3333 GCA_037133935.1 bacterium | reverse complement strand
CGAGTAAACCACTCCGTGAATCGACGAACGCCGTGAGTACTCCATCAAAACTTGTAGCTTGCGAAGGCGAACGTCCTAGCGAAGTTGCTCCTGCGGAAATTTGCAGCAACCATTTCCCGGCCGGGTTGAGCGAGAACGGAGCCGTGGTCCCGTCATCGTTCATACCATCGGATGAAACAATTAAAGATCCACCAGTCGATGCAGCAACGGCTTCGATGACTCCGAACGGATTGCGCGGCGGCTTCGCATCGATACGAATTCCATTTCCCAGGTTTAGGGAACGAGCCGCATTGGCACCAGGCGGGAGATACTCCCAATCCTCAATTTTAAATAGCTGACCAGCACCGCTAGCATTTTCATCACCATAAGCAGCGCGTCGGACAAGTCGAGCAAAATCGTGTTCAATCACAAGAGTCACTGGAATGCTCGGAGCAACTTGAATTCCTTTGAGATGGAGGCGTGACCCTTGGTAGTTCACAAGGTAAATAATTCCAAGAGGAACCAATAGTCCGAGAAGTAACAGTAAGAGGAACAACCATAGCGGCGGGTCACTGCGACGGATCGAGTTACTTTGAATCGTGGCAGTTTGTGGGATGAGCCCGGTCTCACCCTTGGCAGTCAACTCGGCAGGAAGAGAGATAGAGACAGCACCACTTGCCGCTTTGGATGTGGAGAACTCAACCGGGAAAGTTTGTGGCTTCGACCCTGCGGGGAGATCAACACAGCCGGCTGGCATTTTCGTAAACTTGTAGTCCTTGATGCGGGATGGCTCTGGATCTTGATCTACTCGTGGCTTTTTAAAGCAAACCTTGCCGTCATTCTTCGCCGAAGGAACCAAAGTCACCGTTGCACTCGCACGAGCATTGCGCCCATTGAGATCTGTCGCCTTAATAACATCGGGCGTGATCGATGGAAAGTTCGACGTGTCTTTAACACCAACTTCGAATCGACGAGTTAATGGTGAAAATGGATGATTCTTTTTTGACGTTAAAGCGAGTGTCAGATCAAAGTCAACCGAAGAGGCATTAGTAATGGGCGTAAATGATCCGCTGAAGGCACCGCTATTTTCGATCTTTACGGCGATCCCTTTGCCCTCTTTCGTTACGGGGTCAAGAGCGGTGACCGAAAGCATGCGACTTGCATAGTCACCAAGGTTTACTGCACTACCATCCTCACGAAAAATTCTTCCCGAAATCTGCGCTGGTTTTCCCGCCACTAAATTGAGAGAACCAAGCGACATCGATAAGCCATGGCAGAAGAAAGGTTCGACACGGAGACTGGGGATACTTGAGTCAATGGCCCACTCCCCCTGCCACTGAATATTTGTCAACGCTGATTTCTTTACAGCTAATCTCGAATAACCAGGTTCCGACTGCACATCGACTTGATTAGCGCCAGATGGCCCATTCCAATCCGCAAGCATGTCACCGGAGGGTGAAGTTAATCTCCAATCCGTGGTTGGGATTACGGCAGCAAACTCAGCAACGCCGGGTTCCACGGTGAACTTTCCGTCTTTTGCCAACCCCCAACTCGCACAACCCTTAATCTGCGCGTCAATCATCATGAATTTCTGCAAAAGTGCGATCGGATCAGTTGCCTCTAGATATGCGCCTGCTGCTTGATTCTTTGGGATCGGCGAAGTGCCACAACCAAATGAGATGTTAGGAGTACCACCGAACCACGTGGCATTGGCTTGTCCTTCACCTTCGGCAATCGATTTCAGAAATGACATTTTCGATAGTTGTTCCGCCCGTGCCGCGTCGGGCAGAGCCTTCAGCGCCTCTTCATTCTTCAATAGCACTGCGATTAAATTTACGCCTCTCTTGCGAAGGTCTTCGACGATGGCCACGCCACTACCCGAAGTTCCGGTCGCAGGATCGGTGTTGCAGATAGCTTTCAGTGCTTGCACATCTCCAGATTTCGAATTCATATCGATACCGCCATCCGTCAACCAAACGATCATCTGGCAGGAAGTCTCACTCGAAGGAGAAGCGGCAATCGCCTTAGAAGCTCCAGTCAACGCCAATAACCAGTTTGTTCCAGCTTCATTTTTTAGGAGAGGAATGTTCTTCTGAACCCAAGTGCGCTCCGTCTGTGCCGCGCTCTCATTGAGCGGTACCCATCCACGTTTGATAGTGAATTGCGTTCCAAATGTTGCCAGCGCATAATTCACACTCTTCTTTGCTGCGATACTTACAAGTCCGCCAATACTTTGCTCCAGGACTTGGGCGCGCATTGCCTCCTTGTCGCTTTGAGCCAATGAACTTGATGCGTCGACCACATAAAGAATGTTGAACTGATCGCGGCTCTCAATACAGCGGGCAACTTCCTGAAACGCCCGCTGGCCGATTGGGGTCATCTCGGCGGTTGATGGATTGCCAGCGCGGGCGGTCTGACTCCCAGTGACCAAAATCCCAGTAGCAATAATGATGCTCGTGGCGAGCGCAGAAATGCCCTTGAGTCTCAACGTGACGCACCTATGAAATTTGCCAAATAATAAATATGAATTAGAGCTGGAATAAATGACAGGGCAGCAACTAAACCAACAACTTTCACTTTGGAGCGTCCATCTGCCTGTAGGTACCCAGGAACACCCTGATTCTTGACGTGCATCGCCCGCGCCCACAACAAGGCTCCAACAGCTAGGAACGGCGTGAGCAGGTATCCAGCGAGAGCAAACCAAAGCGCATTGTCAGTCTTTACCAGCATCAAGACTCTGATGCCCAACAAAAGTGAGAGCCCATCGATAGCAACACAAATAAGGAATGGGAGTTTTGAAAGTTTACGAACTTGCACAGCAGGTGCAGAAATAAAACTCTCAGACGTCCAACTCATATTTGTCATACCTGGGGACCGTATCTATTTGGCCCCGGCGTAGATGGCATGCACATGAAAACAATAAAGACAATTACTCCGGCAAATGGAATTAGAAGGAACCATAAGTAATGTGCAGATTTATCCGTATCATGAAGACGTCGGACGGACGCAGCCAAACTCGGTATCCCCAGCGCAACTGCGGCACCTAGGAGAAGCACCAGGACAACAGCTATGCCCACAGAAGAATTAATCACGGCCACTTGCAAGATGTTTATTACGACATAAACGAGCAGAGCGAAGAGGTAGAACCACCAATATTCAGATCTGCTTGCCCTGCCTTTCCCAACCGCAAACTTATTCATACATGTTGAAATCGCTCGACCCATACCCATGCCTGACACGGGATTCATATAGCCCTGGCTCGAGTAGTTATTGCCAAGTGCATCAGCGTTCCCAAATCCAGCCACATTGCCAAAAATAGGAGGCGGAGTGACGTACTGAGAAGTCGAATAAAAA
>JBAXNF010000186.1:0-3352 GCA_037133935.1 bacterium | reverse complement strand
GTGTAGCGCTGGAATTCGCCGTCGACCGTGGTGTTCATTTGGTTCAGCAAAACACCGTCGACATCGCGAGCAAGTAGGTCATCCCACTTCGAACCCCAAATGACCTTGATGACATTCCATCCTGCACCACGGAAGGTTGCTTCAAGTTCTTGAATTATTTTTCCATTACCGCGTACCGGGCCATCGAGGCGTTGCAAGTTGCAGTTCACAACAAAAACCAAGTTGTCGAGATGTTCGCGTGACGCAAGTGATATTGCCCCGAGTGTTTCTGGTTCATCGCATTCGCCGTCACCTAGAAATGCCCACACACGACTAGCCGATGTGTCGTCAAGTTTGCGATTCAACAAATAGCGATTGAAGCGAGCGTGGTACAAAGCGGTAATGGGTCCAAGACCCATAGAAACGGTGGGGTATTCCCAGAAGTCGGGCATTAACCGTGGATGCGGATAACTCGAGAGGCCTTTGCCCTCGCGGCCAATTTCACGGCGGAAATGGTCGAGGTCGTCAGTGGTGAGTCGTCCTTCAAGAAACGCGCGCGCATAAACACCTGGTGCGGCGTGGCCTTGGAAGTAAATATGGTCTCCGGCTTGTCCGTCGTCTTTGCCACGGAAGAAGTGGTTGAAACCAATTTCGTAAAGTGATGCAGAACTCGCGAAGGTGGAAAGGTGTCCGCCAATTCCTTCGGCGCGCGTGTTGGCACGAATAACCATTACTGCTGCATTCCAACGAATGTATGCACGAATGCGCCGTTCTAAATGCTCATCGCCAGGAAACCAAGGTTCTTGTTCGCGCGGGATGGAGTTCACATAAGGGGTGGAAACGGTGGCAGGAAAACTCACCTGGTTTTGTTGTGCGCGTTCGAGCAAACGTGACAGTAAATACCGAGCGCGTGTTTTGCCGTGCGAGTCGATGACGGCGTCGAGCGACTCCATCCACTCGTTCGTTTCGGTGGGGTCGATATCGGGAAGCTGGTGCATGGAGCCGTCGAAGATCATGTGTCTATTCTCGCAGGCGAAGCGTGATGCCAAGCGTTAGAGCGAAAATAGGTAATGATCTATAGCAATGGAACTTGATTTAGGTTTTGGTGACTCTGTGATGAACGCTCGGGAGCTCTTAAGTGCACTGCGGGCAACGCCATTGGCGAGCGCGGTGCCAGAAAATGCCACCGTGGTCTATACCGACGGAGCCTGCTCGGGAAACCCTGGCCCCGGTGGATGGGCTTGGGCAATTTCTCCCACGGGCACACCCAATGGCTCGGGGTCGGAAAAGCCAAGTACCAACCAGCGCATGGAGTTGTATGCCGTTATTGATGCCCTGCGCTCTTTGCACCACATTCATACCGTTGTTGAGGTGCGCTCCGACAGCACCTACGTGGTGAAGTGTTTTACCGACAAATGGTGGCAGGGCTGGCTCACCCGGGGCTGGAAAAACTCACAGCGCCAGGCTGTGGCGAACCAAGACCTCTGGGAGCAATTGCTTGGCGAAGTGGTGAAACGTGGGCCAGAAAAGACCTTTTTCACCTGGGTGAAGGGCCATTCCGGGGAACCAATGAATGATTTGGTCGACGCTTTGGCAGTTGCTGCTGCATCGGCATAGCCTCGCAGGATGGACATTTCAGGAGCAAGCGCAATAGTGACCGGTGGAGCATCAGGAATTGGTGCCGCCACAGCCCGTCTTCTCGCCAAGCGTGGCGCAAAGGTCGTCGTAGCCGACCTTCAAGAAGACAAGGGACAAGAATTAGCAAAAGAAATTGGGGGAGCATTTTGCAAGGTTGATGTCACCAAGACAGAAGACATCATCAACGCAGTGGAAATGGCAAAGTCCATGGGCCCACTACGCGTACTTGTGAACTCTGCTGGCATTGGCTGGGCACAACGCACTGTTGGTAAAGATGGTTCGTACGATTCTGCAGCCAACCTCGATGCATTTAAAAAAGTAATTGCCATCAACCTCATTGGTTCATTCGACTGCATTCGTCTTGCAGCAACTGCCATGAGTGTTACTGAGCCACTTGAGTACGGCGAGCGTGGTGCCATCGTCAACATCGCATCGGTTGCAGCATTCGACGGCCAAATTGGTCAGGCTTCATATTCCGCTTCAAAGGGTGGAATTGTAGGAATGACACTTCCCATTGCACGCGACCTTGCTGCCATCGGTGTTCGTGTCAACACAGTTGCACCGGGCCTCATTGACACCCCTATTTACGGTGATGGTGACAACAGCGAAGCATTCAAAGCAAACTTGCAAAAAGGCGTGCTCTTCCCGCAGCGCCTCGGCGGCCCTGAAGAGCTTGCTTCAATGGTTATTGAATGCATTACCAACAGCTACATGAATGCAGAGAGCATTCGCGTAGATGGTGGTATTCGTATGCCACCCAAATAACTATGTGGTGTAGTCGGCGTTAATGCGCACGTAGCCATCGGTGAGGTCGCATCCCCAGACAGTTGCGGTGCTCGTGCCGTTATTCAGCGAAACGTGAATGAGCACATCGCTGCCCTTCATGTATTCACTCAGTTGCGCAAGGCCGCTTTCTGAAACAGGGTGTGGGTACACCTCTTGTGCGCCAAAGCGAATGACTACGTCGTCTTGGTTGATATTGGTGTCGTTGCATTTGCCAACGGCCATTGCTACGCGGCCCCAGTTGGGGTCTGCACCGTGTACGGCAGTTTTCACGAGTGGTGAATTAACAATCGCTTTAGCTACTTGTTTTGCTTGTTCATCGGTTGCTGCTGAATCAACGCACACCTCTATAAGTGTTTCTGCACCTTCGCCGTCGCGAGCAACTTGTTTGGTGAGCGATAGGGCAACTTCGTAGAGGGCATTTTCGAAAGCGGCGTCGTCTACTGCTGCGCTCGCCCCGCTTGCCATGATGGTTGCGGTATCGCTTGTAGAGGTATCGGTATCAATAGACACGCAGTTAAATGTTTTGTTGATGACACGACGAAAGATGACATTGAGTTTTTCTTTAGGTACGTCGGCATCGGTAAACATCATGGTGATGAGGGTTGCCATGTTGGGCTCAATCATTCCTACGCCTTTGGCAACGCCCACAATGCGTGCGCTGCTACCAGCAATAGTTGCTTCTGCAATTTTGTGCACCGTGTCGGTGGTCATTATTCCCTGTGCAACAGCCACTGCATCGTTGCCGGTAATTGCTGCAGGTATGGCTGCCAAGCCCGTGCGAATGCGTTCAATGGGGTAGCGGCGACCAATGACGCCGGTAGAAGCAATGAGCACATCGTGAGGGTCGCACTGCAGGGCTTGCGCAACGCCTTGCACAATTTCAAGTGCATCGCTTAAGCCATCGGGTCCGTTGGCAACGTTTGCATTTTTACTAATAACAACAATTGCC
>JBAXNF010000185.1:0-3384 GCA_037133935.1 bacterium | reverse complement strand
AAAAAGCCCGCACTGGACGCACGGAGATCGTGCTCCCCAGAGACTTGTCGCTCTTCCATGCAACCCATTGGGAGCCATCGGCGAAGCTCTGGCGCCAAGTACCGTCTGCTTGCCTCTCGGACGAGGACCAGTAGCGGAAACCCACAAACCCTCCAAGATCGTTCACAGTACCAGTTTTTAAAGTACCGTTAGTGTCGCACTTCACCGTGAGACCGCCCGTTGTTTGACCTCTCGCATACTTACAGAGTTCGTTTAATTCATTCATCGAAGGAATGAACCATTGGCCAGCAGTGGAATTACCTGCGTAGGCAAGTACTTTGGCTTGGGCAGGAGATGTTGCGCTCGTTACTTTCATCACTCTTGTATTGTTAAAACCTTGGCCGATTTTCCAGTTTTCTTGTTCGCCGAGGAAACCACTTTCTGTTGGCGAGGCGTTGCTTAAAACTTGCCCAGTAAGAGCTGTTTCATCTGTCGACCACACATAAGCTATGTCACTTGCAACAGACACTCCCTCGCTTTGCCAAGTAGCAGGGGCAACCTCAAGATATTTGCATGTTGAAATGCCACCAACACCAGCGGTATTACAAGTCGAACCTGATGACGCGAATGCGCCATTCGCATGCACATAAAACACTATGCCACCACCAGGACCTGTCTCGCTGACCTTGCAGGTTCCGCCGTTTGCACATGTCGCAGCAATCGGTGGTGCTGACGGAACCGATGCAATCGGTGGTGCTGACGGAACCGTTGCAATCGGTGGTGCTGACGGAACCGTTGCGATTGTCACGGGTGTTGTTATAGGTGGTTCATCAGCAATAGTCGGGTTTGCTAACACATTGTTGTCAGCAACAACTGGCCGTGAAGGAGTCGCAACATCAGTTGACTCTAAAACAGGTACCGGTTCAGAAACACCAGGTATCACCACTGCAGATGCTTGTAGTACTGCAGGTGGCAATGGAGACGTGGCGAACCACAGTTTTTTGCCTTTCGCAACACCACAGACCCACACCACAGATTTCTTTTTACGCACAGCGGCCACCGTTCGTTTACACGACACTGACCGGCCATTAGATTTCATTGTTGGATACCAAATGTTGCCGGTTTTCGTTTTTCCACACACCACTGCCACCTTCGATATTTTTGATATCTGACCAGGTTTCGTACAGGTTGTACCAGCAACTAACGCAACATTACGTGCACGTGAGGCATCACTGTTACCGCATGCCACCACCGTTGCCAATAACGCTGTGACAACAACACCTGTTTTCCATATGTGTGTTAAACGAGCCACAACATCCACCTTCACCCGTATTTGGGTCCACCAAGATGGACTTTGAATTATTATTCAATGTAAGGATAAAAGGCGGTGAATGCAAGTCAGGGCACCAGACCCGTAGTTCAACAAACGGTTCATAGGGCACCAGCTCGACCCTGCAACCGCAAACACTTACAGCACAGGGACTAAAACAATTTTACTCAAACCCCACTCAGGCAGTTGGAGCGTCGGCGAATTTCAATGCGATGGAGAAGAGGTGCCATGCACCATCTGTGGTTGGTGACCATAGAGCAGCACCTTCTTCTAGGTAACTGACAAGTGTATTAATTGGTGCTTGTCGTGGGAAGATCTTGTCTTCGTCTGCACAGGGGATGATCAAGACGTGGTGTGGTGCCAAAATCGCAAGATTTTCTCCATTTAGGTTTTGCGCTATTCGTCCAGTGGAGAACAGCTCGCGCAGCCGGGTGGTGTCATGGCATTCGTAGATGGCAACACTGCCACTCAATTGAAGAGTGACGACGCCGTCTCCGATCTCAATAACGGTTACTGCCCGCCATTGCCCAGACCCCTCTAAAGCCTTTCGTGCTTGTATGAAATGCACGGAATGCCCTGGTGTGTAATTGGTTTCTGTACTCATGTTGTTGCTCCTCATCGAACTTGGCGTTACCACCGACTTGAAATCGGTTGGTGATCTTCAACGGGCCAAGCCCCTCAGATCGTCTGGATGATTACAAGACCACCGTAACTGGGGGGTGTAAGAAGGGTGCGTACCCACTCATTTCGCTGCTGTACTTGGCGTTGAGTTCCGTGGAGTGGCAGGGTAGTTGCATGCATTTTGATGTTGCCATCATCGGAGCGGGCCCTGGAGGTTCCGCTGCTGCTATGACCGCAGCACGGGCGGGTCTCAAGGTCTTGGTGTGTGAAAAGGGCGGGTATGGCCGCGACAAAGTATGTGGCGATGGCCTCACCCCGCGAGCAATAGGTGCCTTGGAAGATCTGAAAGTCGATTTTTCTCCTGCGCATCGCATTGATGGCTTGCGGATGATTGCGGGAAAGAAAAAACGAGAGTTGTTGTGGCCTTCCAACACCGCCTTCCCAAGTCATGGGGCAGTGTGGCCGCGTCAAAGATTCGACCAGTATTTAGTAGACATTGCCATTGCAGCGGGCGCCGACGTGCGTTTCAATTCAGAAGCTCTTCCCGCCTTTGATGCTGGAAAAGTAGTTGGCGTTGAAGTGGGTGGCGAAGTGATTCGTGCATCACTTGTGGTGCTTGCCGCTGGCGCTCAAGGAGCCGCAGCAAAAATGTTGGGGGCAGTTCGTGATCCAAATGAAACCTTTGGTTTAGCCATTCGGGCGTATGCACAAACACCGCGACACGCCGAGCGTTATTTGGAAGCGTCTCTGAGTTTGCAAGACGAGCATGGAACTGCGGTGCCGGGTTACGGGTGGATGTTCCCTGCGGGTGATGGAACAGTCAACATTGGTGTGGGTGCACTCAGCACCATGAAGGGTTTCAAGAAACTCAATCTCAATACATTGCTCGATCAATATGCGTCACTCGTTCGTGAGTCGTGGACGCTTGGCGAATACATAGAAAAGCCACGCGCATGGCGCTTGCCTATGAGCTGCATGAAACGTTCTGGCCCTGGTTGGGTAGCAATTGGCGATTCCGCCGGATTCGTGAACCCCATGAACGGCGAAGGCATTGACTACGCCTTGGAGTCGGGCATGCTCGCAGTGAATTGTTTTCTCGATAACCCTGAAACTGCACCGCAGGAATACGACCGCCAAGTGGGCGAGCGCTTCGACGACTTCTTGCGCACAGGCCGTAGGTTCAGCCTCATCATTGGGCACCCATGGTTGTTGAAGCCAGGTCTGCGCATTGCTGTGGGAACACAAAGCGCTGCCGACATCACTCTTGCAGTAATGGGAAACCTCATCGACTCGTCAACACCAGGTGCTGCAGGAAAAGTAATGCGGTTGGCCGACAACGTGTTGCGTATTGCCGACCCTGTTCTACGCCGCACGCGCGCGAAGGCGTAATTTGCCCAAAAGTGATTAACGACTTTAAATTTGACTGGCAGTTCCGGCAGTTGATTTCTATTTTT
>JBAXNF010000184.1:0-3401 GCA_037133935.1 bacterium | reverse complement strand
TTTCAAGGCTGCTTGGTGTTTTACCAACGAGTGATGCGAAGAGTTGACCCAAGCGCTCGGCGAGTGGCAAGAACGGCCTGAGGGTTTCATTGGCATCACTTGCGTCGATGTTCACAGCGAACGGAACAAAGTCGCCAGCAAGTGCTAGTTGCACCATGTCGGCAATAACGTCGCCTGCTTTGTCTTGTGCTTCGCGAGTGCTTGCACCAAGGTGCGGGGTCACCACAATTTGTGGAATAGAGAACAATGGCGATTCGGTCATTGGCTCTTTGGTGAACACGTCGAGTCCTGCACCGGCAATGAGGCCTTCTTTAACAGCCGTTGCAAGTGCTTCTTCGTCAACAATGCCACCACGTGCCACGTTGATAACACGCAGTTCAGGTTTTGCCTTTAAGAACATCTCGCGACCAATGATGCCAATGGTTTCTTTGGTCTTTGGCAAGTGCACGGTGAGGAAGTCGGACTCGGCAACAAGTTGGTCGAGTGGCATGAGTTCAATGTTCAATTGACGTGCACGCTCTGGCGAGATGTATGGGTCGAATGCAACAATGCGCATGCCAAATGCTGCTGCGCGAGTTGCTACCAACTTGCCAATGCGGCCCAGGCCAACGATGCCCAGAGTTTTGTCGAGAAGTTCAACGCCTTCCCACTTGCTGCGCTCCCAGCGACCCTGCACCAATGCAGCGTGAGCCTGAGGAACGTTGCGTGCAACCGACAACAACAGTGCCATGGTTTGTTCTGCAGCAGAAACAATGTTCGACTCGGGCGCGTTGCACACCATCACACCACGACGTGTTGCGGTGTCAACATCAACATTGTCGAGGCCTACGCCTGCACGACCCACCACAATGAGGTCGGTGCCGGCTTCAAGAACTTCAGCGTTCACATCGGTTGCCGAGCGAATGATGAGGGCATGGGCGCCCTTCACTGCCGAGAGGAGTTGCTCGTGACTGAGGTCGAGTTGAATATCGACGGTGTGCCCAGCCTGGCGGAGGCGCTCGAGGCCTCCGTCGGCAATTTCTTCAGTAACAAGGATGCGTGCCATAGGTTTAACAGTCTGCCTTGTCTGGGGCCTGCGAGGAAAACCCTTTATGGAAAGTAAAGAATTTCGGCAATGACATACGCCACCCCATAGGGTGAAGCCGTGGATTTCTCGCGACTCGCGCCTGTGGTGCCCGCTTCATTGCAGCTGCACCGCGTGTCACTACATCTCACCTCGCCCGTACAGGCTGCTCATGGGCTTCATGGCGAGCGCAATGTGGTGTTGGTGGAACTGAACGAGGGCTGGGGCGAATGTGGAGCGCCAGACAACCCGGCGTATTCCGGTGAGTCGGCCGATGCCGCCTACGAAGCACTTTCCGACATCTTTTTCCCACTCTTGTCATCGCAATTCACCACACGCGAAATTCCCACGAGTGCCGTTGACCTGCGTGCTCTGATTGGTGAACATCACCCCGATGCTCTGGTGCGCTTTCCCATGGCTGTTGCTGCGCTCGAGATGGCGCTGCTTGATGCTCAACTGCGTGCCGACAACATTGACTTCACACAGTGCTTCACCAATCGTGAAACTGGCGATGCACTTGCAGGGGCCACGCTGGGCAATACGGGTTCGCTCGATGATTTAGCACTGAGTGCTGCTGTTGCAGTGCGCGAAGGATACGGCCGCATCAAAATAAAAATTGCACCTAACTACGACATTGAACCCATTCGTGCTGTGCGCAGTGCGCTCCCCGATCACATCATGCTTGTTGCCGATGCCAATGGCTCATATAGCGCAGACGACCTTGCTCATGTAGCAGCACTGCATGAGTTGGGTCTCGACTTGGTGGAACAGCCCTTTGCTGCACACGACACTGCCACGCACCAAGCACTAGTTGCTACGGCCACTGTGCGTGTAGCGCTTGATGAAGGTGTGCGCACAACGCAAGACGCACTTCATGCAGCCCTCAACCATGAGTGCACCGACATCACCTTGAAACCAGCAAAGTTTGGCTACCCCGCATGTGTTCGGCTGTTGAACGAATGCCACGATCAAGGAATTGATGCGTGGGTGGGCGGCATGTTCGATACCGGTGTTGCACGATGGGCCAATATTCGTTTGGCAACACATCGTGGTGCCACCTTGGCTTCCGATATTGGTTCGTCGTCGCGATATTGGACGAGCGATATCACCACGCCTGTCGAAACAATTGAGGGGAAAGCACATATTTCACACCTCGCTGAGGTGGGTCTCTCGGGTACCCCACTATTGTGAACCCCGTGAAGCATCAATTTCTTACTGCCGAATGGATTACCGCTGCTCGCGAAATTCGCGATAAGTACAAGGCCCAAACGCCGCCCATCACTGTGGTGTTGAAAATAAACATGGTCATTACTCAAGCGCCCTTCGGTGAAGGCACCATTAAGGGCTTCATCGATACCTCTTCAGGCGACATGGCACTAGAACTCGGCGAAGTAGCCAATGCCGAAGCCACTGTGACCACCGACTATGAAACAGCGAGCAAGTTGTTTGTTGACCAAGACCCATCTGCAGTCATGCAAGCCTTTATGTCGGGAAAAATTAAAATTGATGGCGACATGATGAAAGTAATGGGACTGCAAACAGCGATTCCACAAGCTGGTGACGCTGCAGCAATTGCATTGGCAATTGCAAGCGAAATTAAAGCTATTACCGCTTAAGCGGCCGAGTAGCACTCGCGGCAATAATGCCGAGCGCTGCCACAAATGCACCCGACAAGAGCGCAAACCCATAGCTCTGAATAACACCACTACTCATTGTTGACTCATGAATGGTAATCATCACCGTGGTTCCTATTACTGCACCGAGTTGGGTCATGAGCTGTTGCATTGCTCCAGCAACTCCTACATCTTGGTCATGCACCGCAGAGGTAACGAGTGAAGTTAATGCTGGCGAAGCAAGACCCAAGCCAGCGCCCGATAAACCCAACCCCACGGCAATAACCCAGTCAGACGTGCCCATGCCAACAGTGCTCAAGAGCAACATGGAACACAGCACACCAAATGCACCAATCATTCCGCTGCGCCGTTCGCCAATACGTATTGTGAGGAAACTTGCCGATGGCGCAACGATGGTGAACACGAGCGGCCGTGCAATGACCAACCACCCAATGTGTGAAGTGGAATAACCAAGACCTTTGTCCATGAGTTGTGGCATCACGAAAAACCCACCCATGTATGCATAATTCGTGAGCGCTTGGCTGGAAATAGGAAACACAACATTGCGCGTGCGTAGCCATTTGAGGGGCAAGAGCGGAGCCTCGGCGCGACGTTCAATGCGCACAAACAACATGAGCACTATTACTCCGGTGAACATGAGCGCAAGTACCGGTGCACTGCTCCACCCCCATGAGTGACCACGGTTAATGGAGAGCAGCAACGAA
>JBAXNF010000183.1:0-3402 GCA_037133935.1 bacterium | reverse complement strand
ATATTGCGGCACGGGCCGATCTCACTGTTGGTGCAATTTATAACTGGTATAAAAATAAGTCCGAGCTCTTTAACGCTGCACTCGAACACGCAATTACTGAGCAGCAAGAATCCAATCTGAATTTTCTCAATAGGGAATTGAGCAAATCTCTAAATGGCGTTTTTAGCTCACATTGGATGCTTCTTGTAGCGGCATTAGCCCCAAGGCAAGGACAAAACAAGGGGGCAACTGATACACAGAAAATGCTGCTGGAAGCCCTCACCGCATCGTGGCGTGATGAGGAGTCACAGAACACCATTGAGCCTCACCTTTCGGCCCTCCTGAGCCAGTACGAAAATGTCGTGCAAACAGCGATTAACGAAGGTGCTATCAACTCGACGCTTGATGCAAAATTACTCGCAAGAATGCTTTTTGCTTTCCCAATTGGACTCTCGTTACTCACACTTGCCGGACTTCCCGAACTCAACGCAGCGAACTTTATTCCGATTGTTCAACTTCTCGACAAAACTCTTCGCCCTCAATAGTCGAGTACTTAGCCAGCCCGCACTGGACGCACATTAAATCCGTAGATTTTGCTGTAGCGACATTCGCATCAGTAATGTTTGCTAGACAGACATCAACTACTCGTGGTGTAGTTCACGTGATACGGCGTATCTGCAAACCCGACACATAAAGACGATGTGCTTAGACCTGAACAAGCAGCCCAAGTTCCACTGGAAATAGTCCAGTTACTTGGCGCAGAGTTCGCAACAGTATTGAAGTCATGGTTAAGCAGTTGCTCGCTTGACGTGCCATCTGTCCTGGTGGCGACAAGGCTTACATAGTCAACCATCGAACCGTAGTTGCCACCCCAATTTTCAGAATCTCTTCCATTCACTTGAACTGTGATGCGCCCAATTTGCGACCATGTCAATCCCCCCTGAAGTGTCCCTAATACTGATGCTGGCGTGATGGCACAAGAGAAAGTTTGATAGGAGGCCGTAAGCGCCGCATGTGGACATTCAACTTGAGTAGCAAGAACGTCGCCACCACTGTTGTATAGGTTGACAAAAACAGAAAGTACGTCTGGTCCATACGCATAATAGCTCGCTTTGAAAGAAATGGTCTGAGATGTGGTATTCGCCATATCAGACACAACTACCTGTTGGTATATCATCTTTGTCGTATAGGTGAATATGACCTTACCGTTAATAAATTCTGCTGCTGTGGTGAAGCTTGCAGAAGTAACCGAAGTCAAAGTCGTAGGTGATGTTGAAGCAAATGTCAACGTATAACTTCCGGCAGTTGTGTGCGTCAAGTTTGTAAATGTTGCAACACCGTTAACAGCAGTGACCGTTGTTGTTCCGCCTAACGTTCCACCCGAAGCAGTCACAGTTACCGAAGCTGTTGACGTCGTCACCGTATTTCCCAAAGCATCCACAACCCGAACAACTGGCTGAGTGGCTAAAGCTGAACCCGAAGTGCTTCCTACTGGATCTGTAGTTACTGCCAGTGCCGAAGCCACGCGAAATGAACGCACAGGTCTCGCGTACTGGTTGGTCGCAGCTTTACTTGGGTATTGAACTGCTCCGTTCATCTTTTGGCTCCAAGCCTGAGATGAGCTCATCTCGGTCGAGGTCCAGTAGCCCACACTCGAACACGACAAGTCGCCAATCACTGTGCATTGCGTTGCAATCTGCCGTGCTTCATCATAAGAAGGCAAGAACCAGTCGTCGACTCCGCCAACATTGAGATTGAGCGCTTTGCCTGCGGCCGTCGTGCTCGACGGTTCCGCCGCATACATATCGAGTGTGTTCTGATTTCCAGTACCGATTGCCGTCCCATCAGCTCCAGCGATCAAACTTGAAGTATTGGTCGACCACACCAACCCTTGAGGATCAGACGTGCCACCATTCCAAGTAGCCCGTGCAGCTTCGAAATACAGTCCGGTTGTATTGCCACTCGTGGAAGGTGTAATGAACACCACGCCCCCGCCTGGCCCAACCATTCCAATTACGCACGCTCCACCAGTGATGCACGTATTTGTAGCAGTGGTAAAACTTGACGACGTAACAGATGTCAATGTTGCTGGAGAAGTTGATGCAAAGGTCAATGTGTAACTGCCGGCAGTTGTGTGAGTGAGGTTTGTAAACGTTGCAACACCCGCAACCGCACTCACCGTGGTCGTCCCACCCAAGGTGCCACCTGATGCCGTCACCGTTACCGATGCAGTTGACGTCGTCACTGTGTTTCCCGAAGCATCAACAATCCGAACAACTGGCTGAGTGGCTAAAGCTAAACCCGACGTGTTGCCAACTGGTTGAGTAGTAACCGCCACAGCGGAAGCAGGGCTAAACGCACGAACTGGTATGACGTATTGGGTATACCCCTTGTTATAAATATGCCACTGATACGCATTATTTAGAACTATGTACCAAGCCGTATTAAAGTCATATTCAGACGAACTGTAGTAGTCGCCCGTCAAACCTCCACCTGCTGGTGTTGTGGAAAAACCTCCGCGCAATGTCCCACCATATGAACAGACTGTCGCCTCGACGCCCGTGGTTTGAGTTCGCGCAAACTTACAGAGTTCATTGAGTTCATTAAGTGATGGCAAGAACCAGTCAGACTTGCCACCCTCGGTGAGATTGGCGGCATAGTCAGCTGCCGTGTTGGCCTGTGTGCAATCTGCTTCAATGTCTGCCGTGTTCTGTGCTCCTGTCCCGATTGCAGTTCCATCGGCACCAGGTACGACGTGATTCGTGATTACAGTGCACCAGATTTTTGTCGTCGTAGTTCCGTATTCCAGCACAGTTCCACCAGTGCTGATGCCACTCACAACATTGGTTGCCGATGCACCTACGTAAAAGACGACACCACCACCAGGACCGATATTGCCCGCCACACAAGCGCCGCCGATCGCGCAGGTATTCGGCGTGACCGCGCTGCTCGCTGTCGAGTAACTCCCTGTACCAATACTGTTCGTTGCGCTCACTTGAAATGTGTAACTCGTGCCGTTGGTCAGTCCGGTCACCGTTGCCGATGCCGTAGTTGACGTGCCGTCTGCAAATGTCGACCATGTTGAGCCAGAGTTGCTCGAATACTGCACAACATAATCGGTGATGGCAGCGCCATTTGATGCCGGAGCAGTCCACGTCACTCTTACCTCTGTGTTACCACCCGCACCCCACACCGCCGTCGGTGCAGCGGGCGATCCGATTGGCGTCGCTGAAGTGCTTGCAGTTGCCGTGCCGTCGCCGATGGCATTGACTGCCTTGATCTGAATGTTGTACGCAGTGCCGTTTGTCAACGCTGTACTGCCATTTGTGCTCAACGTCGAAATCACGAGTGGTGACGCAGTCGTGCCCGCAGAAGTTCTAAAGCTTGTACCACCGTCAGTCGAATACTTGTAACTTGTTATCG
>JBAXNF010000182.1:0-3422 GCA_037133935.1 bacterium | reverse complement strand
GCCCCCGTAGCTCAGTTGGATAGAGCAACGGACTTCTAATCCGCAGGTCGCATGTTCGATTCATGCCGGGGGCGCTCAACTAAAGGAGAGGGATGTCATTCGCAATGCAAAACATGCCGAATAACTCCTGGTTCGTTTTCTGATGCGGCGTATGCGAGCTGTCTCGGCGCTTATCGTTCTGGGTTTAGTTGGGTGTTTCGCCGGAATAAACCCAAAGGACAGCGGAACCAGATCCATTGCGGCTAGTAAGGATGAAAGAAGGTCATTGCCTTATGCATCTGTGCTGAAGGCAAAGTCCAAGGTTTCCCCAGCTGCGGGGAAGGTCATCTTTCGAGTCGACCTCGCAGACGCGATTCCCTCCATAGGCGCAAACAATTCTTATGATTTGGGGTTCACGGGCAAGGGAACCTACGTCGCAGTCATCGACACAGGGGTTGAAGTTGGTCACCCATTTTTAGCTGGCAAAGTTGCCCTGGAAGCGTGTTTTTCTAGTGAGTGTCCAAATGGAGAAAAAGAAATGTTCGGACCAGGTGCGGCAACGCCGGTGCACTGGCACGGAACTCATGTTGCAGGAATCATCGCGGGAGAAAATGGAGATTTCCACGGAGTTGCTCCAGATGCAAAAATTATTGCAATTAATGTTTTTGACAAAAATGGTGCCGCCCTGGATGAAAATGTGGCAAAAGCATTGGCGTACGTCGCTTCATTTACAGACCGGTACAACATTGCAGCGGTCAACATGTCGCTGGGGGGACAACAACCATTCACCGAAACGTGTGACACATATCTTCCTGCTGTTACCGCAGAAATTCATAATCTCAGAATTAAAAATGTTGCCACGGTAATCTCATCTGGAAACAACTATTCCTTGGGGATGTCTTCACCAGCTTGTATTTCTGAAGCAGTGAGTGTTGCTGCTTCGCACATCACGCATAATCTCATTACAGACTTTTCGAATCTCTCTGAGTTCACCACTCTGGCGGCACCGGGACAAGGAATCAATTCTTCAAAAATGTCTGGTACATATGGAACGGCATCTGGTACATCAATGGCTGCGCCATTTGTTGCAGGAGCTTTTGCGGTGTACCGATCAAAATATGGCGTTCAAACGGTTGAAGATGTAGTAGCTGCTTTCCAAGAGACAGCGGTTCCGGCAACTCGCAGCTACACCGGGATTATTGCAAAGCGGATAGACCTCCATTCCTTGTTTGCATTGCCTGTTTCTCCAAGCACTACGGTCGCCCCATCCAGTTCGACTTCTTCAACGAGTACGACTGTTCTCGATATAGATAGTTCAACAACAACTGTTACCTCTGTCGTAGCTGCTCCGCGAGCAGTAAAGATCTCTCCGTCACCAACGAATATCGTCAAAATTGAGCCGAGTAGTTCCACGTCGAGCACTTCAACTTCTACCATCACATTGAGCAGCCCGCCGTTGAGCATCCATCAACCACCAGCTATGCACAAAAAATCAATTCGGGAAGTCGCGGCATTGGCTCAAATAAGTTTAGTTGGGTCTGTGAAGACCATCATGAAAGTGTTGCCCGTTTCGGCAGGAAATTGCAAGGTAGTTCGAATGACTTTGGTTGAACTCAAAACGGGAACATGCAAAGTGACAATTACCGCAGTGAGAGCCACCGATAAAACCTTTACGAAGTCAGCGACCCTTTTTATTTCTTAATGTCGATCGACTAAACGAGTAGTTGATACTCAGGGTTTACGAACGTGAGAATGCCGCTGGCGTCGGTACCGACGCCGGTAATGGCTATGCGGCGACCAAGTGTGATTGCCCCAATAGTGCGGCGCCCTGTCCACGTGGCAACACACGTTCCAGTGTCGTCGCCAATGCTCACCACCATGGTGGGTAAACCCTGCGCCGGTTTACTTTGCATGCGCACAACCTTGCCAACAATGGTGGTCCGCTCACGTCGAGGAGCTTCAGAAATATTGACGCCAGCTACCGATTGAACTTCAGGTGCAGACGCAGACTTTTTGCGACCAAACACTGTTCCTACTTATTTCCAATGAGTGCATTGCCGAGCTCAGACTCCACATCGCCAGTAGCTAAGATGAGCACCTCGTCGGCTGCATGAAGAACAGTGTCTGGTGTCGGGACTACTACGTGGCCATCGCGAATGACCGCCACCACAGTGGACTCGCGAGGAAGAGCAAGTTCGGAAATCGCTTTGCCCACGGCGGGGGAGTTATCGGCGAGTGTGACCTCGTTGAGGCCAGCTTTGCCGTGTTCAAGGGAAAGCAGTTTCACTAACGACCCAACAGCAACGGCCTCTTCAACCAATGCGGTGAGGAGGTGAGGCGTAGATACAGAAACATCGATGCCCCACATCTCGTTGAACATCCACTCGTTGTTGGGGTTGTTTACGCGTGCAACAACGCGGGGTACGCCGAACTCTTGTTTGGCGAGGAGAGAGATGACCAAGTTGTCTTCGTCATCTCCGGTCACTGCAGCAATGACGTCGGCGTCTTTTGCGCCAGCATTTGCCAACGTAGTGACTTCACAACCGTCACCAACTAGGCCAATAATTTTTCCAGATTGATTGTCGACGCGACCAACAGCCTTCGCGCTGGTGTCAATGAGAACAATGTCGTGTCCGAACTTGGAAAGTTGCTCAGCCATGTAGCGACCAACGCTTCCTGCTCCTGCAATGATGATTTTCATGAGTGGCCTCCGTTGTGGCTGGTGGCTGCACCGGAAAGTTGCGCATCAAATGAAGCAATGTCTTGGGCGGTTGCCACAATGTGAACGACGTCGTCTTGTTGAAGGACGGTGGAACTTGCAGGAACCTCTGTGGAGCTAACACGTTGTAACAGCACGATATTTGCTTCCGTCTTTTCGATAGTCGTACCCGCAAGGCCTGCTGAAATTCGGCGCTCTACGAGCTGAAATGTGCTCGATGGGTCAGACCACTCGGGTTCACTTTCGTGAGGGAGAATCGTTTGGCGAATGCGGTTGCTGGTCCAGGCCACTGTTGCAACTGTGGAAATGCCAAGGCGCTCGTAAATGGCAGCGCGGCGCGGGTCGTAAATGCGGGCAACAACATTGCTTACGCCAAAGAGTTCACGGGCAACGCGGGCAATAAGAATGTTGGAGTTGTCTCCGCTGGTAACAGCCATTACTGCGCTGTCGGCGGTAATGCCTGCAGAAGTGAGTACACCACGGTCAAAGCCAATGCCAGTAATAGTTTTACCAGCAAAGTTCTCGCCAACGCGACGAAATGCTGTGGCATCACGATCGATGATGACAACATCGTGACCCTCACTCGAAAGTTCTTTCGCGAGCGTTGAGCCCACGCGGCCACAGCCGACAATAATCATATGCATTGTGTTATTCCTCTTCTGACGAATGTGACATGTGTGTAGGAACCGAAACCACCGCAGTATGTGGGCGATGGAGAAGTTTG
>JBAXNF010000181.1:0-3444 GCA_037133935.1 bacterium | reverse complement strand
GCACATCAACTGTGGGGAGCGAAGATTTTTCTTCAGCAGAGGCATTTTGTGCGCCCATAAGTATGAGTCCGCCCAGTGTTACTGCCAAGATAAGTTTTCGCATTCAAGCCTCCGGAGGGTGAGTGGACCCGAATCAGTTTTTCACCGCGTCGCGCGTCTTCATTGTTGCGGGAAAAGGTGGCGTAGGGAAATCGAAGATAGCCGCCGCTCTCACTCTCGCTGCGCAACGCTGTGGTCTCACGAGCCTTTTGGTGGAAACTGACGGAAAACCGGTGCCTTCTGGCATCTCTAGCCTTAGTTTGACCCCTCCCGAGGCCTTACGGGAGTATCTCGATACCAAGGGGCTAGGACGCATTTCACGTCTCATGATTACTACTGGTGTTCTCGATGTCATCACCTCGGCGGCCCCTGGCATTGACGACCTATTGGTGTTGGGCAAAGTAAAACACCTTGAGCGCAGTGATGCTGCCGATGTCATTGTGGTCGACGGCCCCGCCGCCGGGCACGCCATCACAATGTTAAGAACCCCTCAAGCTATTTCTGATGCTGTGAAAAGCGGCGCCGTACGCCTTCAAGCCGATGAGATTTTAGAAATGTTGCGAGACGGATCACGTTGCCAAGTAGTGCTTGTGACCATTCCCGAGCCCACCCCTGTACAGGAATGTATAGAAACGGCATACGCCCTTGAAGAAGAAGTGGGCGTGAAGCTCGCTCCCATTGTGGTGAATCAAGTTGATACCTCTGAGCCGTTAGATATTCCACTCTCGTTATCAGAGCATTCTGCATTAGCCCAAGCGGCGGAATTTCGTAATGCACAAATTCTGCGCCATCACATGAACATTAAAAAATTAGATGAGCAACTTCCCCTTGCACAACTTATTGTTCCCGATCTCGCATCATGCACAATTGAAATCATCGCAGATCAACTACTTGCAGCAATTGAGAAACTATGAGCGGCATTCAAGTGAATCAACTACTCACCAACAACCGCGTCATCATTTTTGCGGGCAGTGGTGGTGTTGGTAAAACAACAACTGCTGCCGCACTTGCTGCACACGGAGCACAACTTGGTAAACGCGTTGTTGTCATTACTATTGACCCTGCCAAACGATTAGCCGATGCACTTGGCGTTGGGGGCACTCTTTCTAACGAGCCTTCGCGCATAGATCTTTCAGCTCCTGGTGAACTGTGGGCCACAATGCTTGACACACGTACAACTTTTGATGCACTCATTCACCGATACAGCCCCACACCAGAACAAGCCACGCGCATCATTGCAAACCGTTTTTACCAAAATATTTCTGGGGCGCTCTCGGGCACTCAGGAATATATGGCAGCAGAAAAACTGTACGACCTCTACAACGATCCCCGTTTTGATCTAGTAATCGTTGATACTCCGCCTACTCGTCAGGCTCTTGATTTTTTAAGTGCACCTGCGCGCTTAACGCGATTCATAGGACACCCCCTGTACCGCATACTTATTGCACCTGCTAACGCTGGCATGAAAGTTATTAGTACCATCACACAACCGGTAGTGAGACTCATCTCTAAAGTCATTGGCACACAAGCACTGGAAGACACAGTTGAATTTTTTCAAGCATTTCAAGGCCTCGACTCTGGCTTTGGCGAACGCGCTGCCGCAGTTGAGAAAGTTCTCCACGACACCCACACTCAATATGTACTTGTATCTACTCCACAACCCGATGCCATCGGCGAAACGCAGTTTTTTGCCGACACTCTGCGCAAGCAGAAAATTGAGCCGGCACTTCTCATACTTAATCGCGTGCAACCGAGATTCGCCGATAACGCATTGGTCGATACCCAATCCATTGCCGCGCAAGACTTGGCGCTTCTTGAAAAGAACCTTGCCCATTTCCATCGCTTAGCCGATGCTCAAGATGAGGCCGCACAAATTTTTATTGGAAGTGAAGCCCAAATACCCGTTGTGCGCGCTCCCTTTTCCGCGGCCCTTCTTGATGATCCAGAAAAAACTCTTGAGACGCTGTGTTCATTAGGCGCACTCATGGCTCGTGCCGACTAGAGTTTTGCCGTGCACATTCTTTTAGCAACCGATGCCCAGTGGGTTCTCAATGAAGTGGTCGCAGCTCTTGGCTCGCCCGAAACCTCATTCACCGTTTGCTCCAATGGTCGCGACGTCACTGCCGCCGTTACAGCACGCACTCCCGACCTCGCAGTACTCGACTCACAAATAGGTTCCATGGGCGGGTTCGCTGTCACCATGGACCTGCGTCTCGATGAAACTGGTGGCCGCTTGCCACATATTCCTGTTCTCATGTTGCTCGACCGTGATGCCGATGCTCAGCTTGCAAAACGCAGTGGCGCCGACAAGTGGCTAGTGAAGCCTCTCAACGCACTCACTTTGCGCCGTACCGCTCACGCACTTGTTGCGGGCGAACTCGAAACTGCTCAATAAGCCAATTTAAATAAAGAGCTTTAAATAAATAGCTCTGCAATTTGAATGGCGTTGAGTGCTGCACCTTTGCGCAAGTTGTCATTTGATACGAACAATGCGAGTCCGCGGTTGCCCGGTGCCGAACGATCTTGACGAATGCGCCCAACGAAACTGGGGTCTGCGCCAGCAGCCTGTAACGGTGTGGGAATATCGACAACTTCTACACCAGGTGCGTTCGACAGCAACTCTGTTGCTTGCGCAACTGTGATGTCGCGAGCAAATTCCAGATTGAGAGAAAGCGAGTGCCCCGTGTAAACAGGAACACGCACGCATGTTCCCGACACTAAAAGGTTTGGGATGTTGAGAATTTTACGGCTCTCATTGCGGAGTTTGATTTCTTCATCGGTTTCAAATTCACCATTGTCAACAAGAGAACCCGCAAAAGGCAAAACATTAAATGCAATAGGGCGCACAAACTTTTCGCGATTTGGGTAAGTAACTGCATTACCGCTGTAGGTAAGTTCGCGTGCATTTTTAGCAACAGCATTTGCTTGTTTATCGAGTTCGTCAACACCAACAAGACCAGCACCACTCACCGCCTGATATGTGCTTGCAATGAGTCGCACAAGTTGCGCGGCATCGTGCAATGGCTTGAGCACTGGCATGGCCGCCATCGTGGTGCAGTTGGGGTTCGCAATAATGCGCTTGTGAGCGTTGCGAATTTCTTCGGGGTTTACTTCTGAAACAATGAGCGGCACTTCTGGGTCCATGCGAAAAGCAGAAGAGTTGTCAATGACCATGGCACCTGCTGCAGCAAAACGCGGTGCAAGTTCACGCGACGAGGTTGCCCCAGCAGAGAAAAGAGCTACATCGAGACCCGACACATCGGCAGTAGCCGCGTCTTCAACAACAATGTCGGCACCCTTCCACTTCAGTATGGAACCAGCCGAACGAGCCGAAGCGAAATAGCGCATCTCTGTTACTGGGAAATTGCGTTCTTCTAAAAGAGCACGCATGACCCCGCCTACTTG
>JBAXNF010000180.1:0-3461 GCA_037133935.1 bacterium | reverse complement strand
TACCGATACTCACCACCTTTTCCGTGTGCTTCGCCTGCGTGATGGCCAAAGCGTTACTGCTACCAATGGTGCGGGGCGCTGGAGAGAATGCCGTGTAGTGGGTCGAGATGCAATTGAAATTTCAGGTGACGTTGTGGTGGAGAATGCACAGAGTTCAACTATTGGTGTTGCCTTTGTTCCGGTAAGAGCAGAAAAGCCAGAAACAACAGTTCGTCAACTTGTTGAAGTAGGCGTAGACATCATCGATGTATTGCTTCCTACTAAGCGTGCAGTTGCTGGCACACGCGACCGCTTGAACGACCGCATTCACACTATTGTGCGCGAGGCGTGCATGCAGAGCCGCCGCGTATTTATTCCACAGGTAAATATTGGCGTGGAACTTGGTGAAGTGCTGGGGCGCGAAGGCGTTGCCATCGCCGACCCCGAGGGCGGACCATTGAGCGCTACTCACCGCTATGTGGTCGTTGGCCCCGAAGGTGGGTTTGACTCGTTAGAAGTGCCAGAAACGGTGGCAAAAGTGTCTATTGGTCCGGTCGTAATGCGTGCCGAAACAGCCGCATTGGTAGCAGGTGCACGTTTAGTGGCCTTGCACGAACGACAATAGAGACGTGACAAAGTCAGACGACGAAGAATTCAATACCGACGAGAGCCCGTACAACACCCTTGTCGGCGAGCGCTTGCGCAACATTCGTAAGCAAAAAAAGATGTCGTTGCAAGAAGTAGAAGCAACCTCCAACAACGAGTTCAAAGCTTCAGTGCTTGGCGCATACGAGCGTGGCGAGCGCGCTTTGTCGGTGCCACGTATGGAGCGTCTTGCGCGTTTCTACGGCGTGTCTATTGATCAACTCTTGCCACGCGATTCAATGCGGGTGGAAGGTCAACAACCCGGTGCTTCTGGCCCCACAAAAATTCGTATCGACGTTGCCAAGTTGTCGCAATTTCCTGAGCCCAAGTTTCAAATGCTCGAACGACTCTTGCGCATGATTCAGGTACAACGCCAAGACTTCAACGGCAAGGTCATTACCGTGCGTGCTCACGATACGCGAGCCATCTCGGTCATTCTCGACGTGAGTGTGGAAGAAGTGGGCGACCACTTAGCCGAACTTGGCCTCATCTTCATTCCGCCGAATCAATAGTTGAATTTCGCTTACATGTTCGGTGCATACATTCACATCCCGTTTTGTTCCAAACGATGTGACTACTGCGCTTTTGCCACGTGGGACAACAAAGGCGACCTGCGCGATGCCTACATGCAGGCCTTACTGCGAGAAGTAGAAGAAGCTTGCGCCAATGGCCTTCCACTCCTCGATACCGTTTTCGTTGGGGGAGGCACACCATCGCTTGTACCGCCGGAGTCTTTGGCAAAGGTTATTCAAGCACTGCGTGTTAGCAGTGCCGCTGAAATAACCGTTGAGTGCAACCCCGACAATGTGACCCAGCAATTGCTCACGGTCTACAAAGAGGCGGGCGTCAACCGCATCAGCTTGGGTGTGCAATCAATGGTGCCCCACGTTTTGCAATCACTCGGGCGTGAACACAACCCTGAAAACGTTGTGCGAGCCGTAGAAGCAATTCGCGCAGTGAGCTTCACTTCTTTCAACATGGATCTCATTTATGGAGCACATGGTGAATCGGTTGACGACTGGGTTCACACAGTGGAATCGGCTCTTGCTCTGCAGCCACCACACATTTCTGCATATGGCCTCACAGTGGAGCCAGGCACACCACTTGCTCAAGATGCATCTCGGCACCCTGACGACGATGACCAAGCCGATAAATACCCAATAGTTGATGACATGTTGGAACATGCAGGTTTGCACAACTATGAAATTTCCAATTGGGCACAGCTTGGCCATGAAAGCGCACACAACCGTTTGTATTGGTCACAAAGTAACTACCGCGGTTTTGGCTGCGCGGCGCATTCACATGAAGATGGCCGCCGTTGGTGGAATGTGCGCACTCCCGAGCGCTACATCGAACTCGTCAGCGTGGGTGAATCTGTAGAAAATGCAAGCGAAACGCTTTCTGAAGTGCAGGTGAAAGAAGAGCGTGTACAACTTGCCATTCGTCGTCGTGAAGGTGTGCCACTTTCCGAATTACCGCATGAAATTCCCTATGAATTATTGGGATTAGTAAATGTGGTGGGCGAAAATGTGGTGCTCACCAAAGAAGGGCGACTATTAGCAAATGAGGTAACCATTCGCCTTTTGTAGTGGAATATGCACATGACCATTTATTTAGTACGCCATGCAAAAGCAGGCAGTAGAAAAAATTGGGATGACGACGACACGCAGCGCCCGTTGGTTGAATCGGGTCGCGAGCAAGCAAAGTTGCTTGTGCAGACATTTGCAGATGTTGAAGTAACACGACTTATTTCAAGCCCCTACGTGCGATGCCAACAAACGTTGCAGCCTCTCGCCGAAGCTCTTGGTCTTGTTGTCGAGGTCGATCAGCGACTTGCAGAAAATACGAGCAGAGACATTGTTGCTGAACTTCTCCACTCAGTAGATGAAGGAACTGTTTTGTGCAGCCATGGCGATGTTATTCCCGATGTGCTGGGCTTATTCGAACGCCACGGCATGACGCTTTTGTCGTGGTGTGATTCACGCAAAGCAGCCACGGCTCGGTTAGAAAAAGCCGCCGGGGTTTTCACCACGGCAGATTTCTGGGCTCCGCCGTCTGTTTAAGTAATACTTCTATTCGACTGAAATTCATTTAGCTATTTACCAAAAAAGCTCATGTGTTTAGGCTCTATAGTTGCTGTATGGGGAATAGGCATGCCAAAAAAACAGTAGTGCTAAGCATCTTGTTTTTTTCTTTGGTCGGTCTTGTTGTTTCGGAGCAGAATGTTGTCGCATTGCCACCTATTTCGGGTCCTGAGGTGCACTCGTACAGTGTTAGTGGGGAAGTAGAGCAAGATACACCTCTGAATATTCTTCAAGAGAAAATGCGTGCCGCGCCTTTCAATGGGCATGGGGCTTATTTCAGCGCTTCCAGTCAACATATTTTTTCTGCCCTAGGAGTGAGTCCTTATGGTGGTGTCGACTCCTCGTTGTGGGATTTTGGTTTGTGCTCGGAGATCGGCGCAGCAGATTGTTCGCCAAGCGATGGGAAGTGGCTCACTGCATGGTCAATTCTTGGGACTTGTAGATCAGAAGAAGACTGGGGATGCATTGAAGAGGTGAAGATTTCCGCCGAAGGTTTAGATTTGCAAAATCTGGCGAAGGTGGAAACCATTGGCGACGTTACGGTTTTCTCGGGAAATGCAGACCTGGGAATCCCAAGAGCCTCTTCTCCAACCAAGTGGCAGGCTTCAGATGGCTCTCAATATGTCGTTACGTCTTCTGTCACCCGCACTTTTATGTCTGGAAAGAACATTTGGAAAAGTGTGGGCACTGACTTCCAGTTGCAAATTGAACGGGTATCGAGCTCAGAAACACTTGTCGCAGACGTTCCTTATG
>JBAXNF010000179.1:0-3515 GCA_037133935.1 bacterium | reverse complement strand
GCTGGCAAAAAGCAACATGTTGTGCTTGTTGGCAAAGGCGTAATGTACGACTCGGGTGGAATCAGTTTGAAGCCGTCAGACCCATCACATGCGGTCATGAAAATGGACATGAGCGGAGCAGCAGCAGTGCTCGCCACCATGAGCACACTTGGCGCATTGAAGTGTGCAACTCGCGTGACTGCATTTCTCATGTGCACCGACAACATGCCGTCGGGTAGTGCGCTCAAACTTGGCGACGTCCTTACCATGCGCAATGGCAAAACTGTAGAAATTCACAACACCGATGCCGAGGGCCGCCTCATTTTGGCCGATGGGCTCTCGCTTGCTGCTGAACTCAAGCCGTCGGCAATCATCAACATTGCAACGCTCACCGGAGCCTGCTTGGTTGCGCTCGGAGAAAAAGTTGCTGGGGTTCTAGGCACCAATGACAAACTCATTTCCCAATTAGAAGATGCAGCGGCTCGAGTAGACGAACCCATTTGGCAGCTCCCGTTAGTGAAAGAGTACCGACGCTTGCTCGACTCAACAGTTGCCGACATGCGCAATATTGGTGGGCCGGCAGGTGGAACTATTACCGCAGGCTTGTTCTTAAGTGAGTTTGTGGGCAACACGCCATGGGCGCATCTCGATATTGCGGGCCCAATGAAAGTCGATGGCGACGATGGTTGGATGCAAAGAGGTGCAACAGCTTTTGGTACGCGTCTACTTATTGAAACTGTCACCAGTTTTAAAGCTCTCTAACTTGTTGCGCTAGTAAGCCACAATGCGTGGGTTTCACGCAAGTGTTGTGGCAGTCGTTGAACGTGTCGTGCCGATAGCGCAGGGATGCGTGTTCGTACGGCTAGGCCATAAGAATATTTCTGTGCAACGCCAAACATGACGAGTCGGTCAATGCCGCGCGTAAAGGGGCATTCTTTGTCGGTGCGGTAGTTCAATCCGAGAGCAGCTGCGGTTTCTGGCAAATTGAGTTCGTAGCCGTCGGGGTAGTGGTCGAACCCACTCGCTAAACGGCGCAAGAGCCATGTGGAAGTGGGTCCAAGTATGCCGAGCCAATAGTGCTCTACATAGTCACTACGTACCTCGAAGCCAGTGGAGTCAACTACTGGGTCGAGCCATGGGTACACCACCAGTGTTTCGGAATCGTGAGTAACAGCTGCTGTTGAGTTCATGCCTACGTGTGTGCATTAGGCAGCAGTTGGTGACAGAAATTGTCTCCTGCGGTGAAGAGCGTCAGAATGGTGCCATGACGCAAGACCTGCTCACGCTCGCCCAAGAGATGTTGGCGGGCGCGCAGCGTGTCACTGTGCTCACGGGCGCGGGCATTTCCACCGACTCAGGTATTCCCGATTTTCGTGGGCCAAACGGTGTGTGGACACGCAACCCTGCTGCAGAAAAAGTGGCAACGCTGAAGCACTACTTAGAAGACGAAGAGATACGTAAAATTGCCTGGCAGAATCGGCTTGTTTCGCCGGCGTGGAATGCGCAGCCAAACCCTGGTCACCATGCGCTTGTGCAACTTGAGCAACAAGGAAAAATGCACGGCCTGATTACACAAAACATTGATGAACTTCATCAGCGTGCAGGAAACTCGCCCGACCTTGTTATCGAAGTGCACGGCACAATGTTTCGTACTGCGTGTTGGAGTTGTCAAGAACGACTTCCTATGGAGCACGCCATTGAACGTGTGCGTAACGGCGAGGAAGATCCGCAGTGTTTGTCGTGTGGCGGAATTCTCAAAAGTGACACCATTAGTTTTGGCCAAGCACTTGTTCCCGAGGTCATTGCACGCGCCATGCAGGTGAGTGAAGAGTGCGATGTGTTTGTAGCTGTTGGGTCAACCTTGTCGGTATTTCCGGCTGCCAATGCCGTGCCACGAGCAAAAGCAGCTGGCGCAAAAATCATCATTGTGAACGGCGTGCCCACCGAGATGGACCGCTACGCCGATGCGGTGTTGTTGGGTGATATCAGCGTTCTTTTACCGCAATTGGTGGCTTAGCCAGCCTGAAGTGGCCCCGAGCCGAAACCCGACCTATCAGGTAGCATTTAGGCATGGCTACATTCCGTGACCTTCTGTCGAAGGCAAAAGCACAAATCACCGAGGTCGATACCGCTGAAGCGCACAAGCGCATTCAGGCTGGTGGAGTCATTGTGCTTGACGTTCGTGAGCCAGACGAATTCGACCAAGGTGCATTGTCCGATGTGTTGCACATTCCGCGCGGGCACTTAGAAGCACAAATTGAAGGCAAGATCATCGACAAGAGCGCACCTGTTGTGGTGTATTGCGCCGGTGGAATACGTAGTGCATTTGCCGCACAAACTCTGATTGAAATGGGATACACCAATGTTGTTTCCATGGACGGCGGGTTTGGCAAATGGAAAGACGAAGGTCGTACGTGGAAGCTTCCTGTCACGCTCACCCCTGAACAGCGCAATCGATACCAACGTCATTTGTCGTTGCCAGAAGTTGGGGTAGAAGGTCAAGCAAAGTTGCTGGGCGCAAAAGTGCTCATGCTCGGTGCCGGTGGCCTCGGTTCACCAGCTGCCTTGTACCTTGCGGCCGCAGGCGTAGGAACAATTGGCATTATCGACATGGACGTGGTTGATGCATCAAACTTGCAGCGCCAAATTTTGCACAACCTCGACCGCATTGGCGATCGCAAAGTAGATAGTGCAAAAAAGACACTTACGCTCATGAACCCCGATGTCAACGTGGTTACTTACGATACGCGTCTCGATGCAAGCAACATCATGGACATCATTGCGGGCTACGACGTCATTGTTGACGGCGCCGACAACTTCCCCAGCCGCTACTTATTGAACGATGCGAGTGTGAAGTTGGGCATTCCCGTTGTGCACGGTTCCATTTTCCGCTTTGAAGGAATGGTCAGCGTTTTCCACCCACTCGAAGGCCCTACCTACCGCGACATGGTTCCCGAGCCACCTCCAGCAGAATTTGCGCCAAGTTGTGCAGAAGCCGGCGTTCTTGGAGTGCTGCCAGGCATCATCGGTTCTATTCAAGCACTCGAAACAATCAAGGTCATTTTGAATCTTGGTGAGCCACTCATTGGCCGCATTCTTGCGATCGACACCACCGAGATGATTTTCCGCACGTTTAAGTTGCGTGCCGACCCATCGAACCCTGTGACCTATGCCAACCGCGACCTCATTCAGGTGCGAGACCTCGAAGGACTCTGCGGCCCACAAATGGCTCACTAGGCTGGCAGGGTGCCTGTACGCCCCCGTCATATAGCCATCGTTGGTGCCGGATTCTCAGGTGCGGTCTTCGCCCGTGAACTAGCAGAAGCTGGTCATCGTGTCGATGTGTTCGACTCGCGTTCACATGTTGCTGGCAATTGCCACACCGAACGTCAAGACGATGACGTGATGGTTCATGTTTATGGGCCTCATATTTTCCACACCGCACATGAACACGTGTGGGAATACATGAATCGTTTCGGCACCATGATGCCGTACAACCACAAGGTGAAAGCCACCACGCAAGGAAAAGTATTTTC
>JBAXNF010000178.1:0-3552 GCA_037133935.1 bacterium | reverse complement strand
AAGCATTGAACCCGGGTATCGCATCGTGCACTTCAGCATCGCTTGCTGCAAGTAGGTGAAATGTAGGGAGTTGTTCTGCCCCAGCAAGTACTGCATCGGGGTCGGCGTGCAGGCGCGGAAAGTTAATTTCATTTCCTGGTTCATTCAGCCGGCCCCATGTACTTGCCAAGGCTTTTGCAAGGTCTGCTTCCTCGGCCAAAATGTCGAGCCCGCGATCGCGAATGCGACGAGGTTCAACGAGTACCAAACGAACGTCATTGTTGGCGTTGATGGCACTGAGTTCGGAAAGCAAAGTGTCGCCACGAGAAAACCATGGCAGCCAACTTTCCATGCCGTCGAAAACCTGTGCTTCACTGAAGCGCTCCCAGTGTTCGCGACCCCATGGTTCGCTTGCAATGAGTTGAGTAGCGGTGGCACGGATGGTGTCATCAACCAGAAGCTCGCGTGCGGGGTGTATCCAAATTTCTGTGATGTCACCTTCGCTGCGTTGGTCGTTCACATTGAATGTGACGAGACGCTCAACTTCGTCGCCCCATAACTCAATGCGAACGGGGGTGTCGGCGGTCGAAGGAAAGACGTCAACAATTGCGCCACGTCGTGCAACATGGCCGCGTAATTCAACGAGGTCTTCACGGCGGTAGCCAATTGTGACGAGGTCCGACATCAGCGCATCGGGGTCGATGGTCATGCCTACTTTGATGTGCAGCGGCCACGGATAATTGGTGGTGATATTGGGCAGCGGTGCAATTTTTTGTAGAAGGGCACGTGCGCCAGCAACAACAATGCGCGGGCGATGCTCAGGAGTGCGTAAACGCCACAACGCCTCCATGCGCTTTCCCATTGTCTCTACATTGGGGCTGATGCGCTCAAAGGGGAGTGTTTCCCACGCAGGGTAAAGCACAACATCGTTGGTGGGGAGGTACACCTGCAGGTCATCAACAAGTTGTGCAGCAGCTGAGCCCGTTGAAGTAGCAACCACGAAGGTTGCTTGTGGATGCAGAGATGCCATTGCGCCAAGTACAACGGCACGGGCAACTTCGGGGCAGCCGAGTGTTCCATTTTTCCCCATAAATGCGCCGGCCACGGTGGGGTCGTTTGCAACAAGTGCAGGAATGCGATGCAAATTCACGAAGTAGCCGTGTTATACGTATTCATTGTTACGGCGTTTCCACGCAAAATAAAAGACTCCACAACATCGGCTGCAAGAACAACAGCAGTGTCGAGTATGGCCCGCTCTGCAGGGGCTACTTTACGCAACACATGGTCGGCACCTTCTTCGGCAGAGGCGGGTTTGCCCACGCCAATGCGCACGCGCGCATAGTCTTGCGTTGAAAGATGTGACGTAATGGATCGCAGCCCGTTATGGCCCGCAAGACCGCCACCTACTTTTGCACGCACCACACCAGGCTCAAGGTCGAGTTCGTCGTGAACAATAATAAGTTGAGCAATGTCGGAATCGAATTGCAAGTTGTGGCGCTTCATGAGCAGTCGTACTGCTTGACCCGACTCATTCATGAAAGTGGTGGGTATTGCACACACAACTTTGTGGTCGGTGCCGGCAGCATCACGCAGAGAGGTTTCACCCACGCTTGCTTTGTCTTTGCCTTCACGCAATGAAAAGCGCCACCTGCGACTCAACTCATCGATAGTGACTTGCCCCACGTTGTGGCGTGTTTGTTCGTACTTTTTGCCGGGGTTACCGAGCCCAACTACGAGCCACAACATAAATGAACTGTGTGATTACGACGCAGCAGGTGCATCGCCTGCAGGTGCTGCACCATCGACAGCGGCAGGACGAGCAGCCTCGACGCGTGAAGTAAGAACAGTAACAATTGCCATTTCAGGATCGCCAACAGCAACAGCGCCCTTTGGCAATGCAACTTGGTCGAGGCGGATGACGTCGTGAATGGTCATGTTGGTGATGTCGATGACAATTTCGTTCGGCATGGCAGCAGGTGTGGTGCGAATTTCAATGCTGTCGACTGCAGGGTCAACCATTGCGCCTTCAGCGATAACTGCTTTTGCAGTTCCTTCGAGACGAATTGGAACGCTCACCACAATTTCTTCCGACATGTTGATTTGCTGGAAGTCGATGTGGCTTACTGTGCGACGCACTGGGTGGCGCTGAAGTTCTTTCACAATGGCGGGGTAGCTCTTGCCGTCAACGGTGAGATCGAGAATGGTGTTGAAGCCTGCTGGCCCCGACAATGCAACGCGCAAGTCGCGACGTGCAACAGACACAGAAATGGGGCTCATGCCGTGGCCATAAAGAACGCCAGGGATGATGTCGGTGCCGCGCAGGCGACGTGAGGCGGCGCTACCTGTGGTGCGGCCAATTTCTGCAGAGAGTGTTGTATTTGCCATGGTGGGCTCCTGGCCGTGTGTCGGAATTGATGAAATGGGCTACCCGTTCAGATGAAGAACAGCCGGTATCGGAGTGTATGGGGGCGCAATAGGGAAACCTACGCCTGATTTTCTCCATCGAAGAGTTCACTCACGCTGGTTTCGTCAAAAACGGCGGCCAGAGCGTCGGCAATGATTTTGGCCACCGACAGAACCTCAATTTTGGCGAGGCGCTTCTCGGGAGGCAAAGGAAGGGTGTTGGTCAGCACCACTCGAGAAATGGGGCTCTTTTCGAGGCGTTCACAGGCCGGGCCCGACAACACGCCGTGGGTGGCCATTGCCCACACTTCGGTGGCGCCGCGCTCGAGAAGGAGCTCGGCTGCCGAACAAATGGTGCCGCCAGTGTCAATCATGTCGTCGGTGAGGATGCAGAGACGTCCTTCCACTTCACCAATGACTTCTTTCGCCTCAGCAATGTTTGTGGTGCCCTTCGGACGGCGTTTGTTGATGAACGCAACGTCGGCATTTTTGTCGGAGAGATGTTGAGCGAATCGTTCGGCTACTTTCACGCGACCAGCATCGGGAGAAACAATGACCATTCCTTCGCCAGCATTTGCACGCACGTAACGCTCTAACACAGGCAATGCCGTGAGGTGGTCTACAGGCCCATCGAAGAAGCCTTGAATTTGTCCGCTGTGCAAGTCGATAGAGATCATTCGCCCAGCACCAGCTGCACGAAACATGTCGGCAATTAGGCGTGCTGTAATGGGCTCACGGCCTTCTGCTTTGCGGTCTTGACGTGCATAACCATAAAAAGGACACACTGCAGTAATGCGTTTTGCCGATGCGCGATACGCAGCATCAATCATGATGAGTTGTTCCATGATGGAGTCGTTAATGGAATATCCGTTTGCGCCGTAATGCGTTTGCATTACAAAAACGTCACCACCGCGAATACTGTCGGCATAACGCGGGCGAATTTCACCGTTAGAAAATTCAACGATGTTTGCATCGCCAAGTCGAATGCCTAAGTGTTCAGAAACTTCAGCAGCGAGTTCTGGATGTGTGCGTCCAGTAAAGAGCGACAGCCGCTTGGTAGTGACTTTGTCGATGTTGAACTGGTTGTTTGACTGGCTGCTGGATTTTTTCATGTGCTCCGGGGAGAGGACTCGAACCCCTATATACGGGACCAAAACCCGTTGTCCTGCC
>JBAXNF010000177.1:0-3578 GCA_037133935.1 bacterium | reverse complement strand
GGTAAGAAGTGAACCAAAACCATGGCCAATAAATGTGGGGTCGACCGCAATGACGTAGATCTCTCCCATGAGGTGCGTGCCAGAGTCGTGCATTTTTGTCCAGCAAAAACCTGCCATTTGGCCATCTTCATCGTGAATACGAAAGCCTTCTGGGTTAAACCAAGTTTCCATCATCCGCGACTTCAATATGTCGGCATTCCAGCCACCTTGTTCGGCGTGGCTCGCGAATGCAGCATTGTTGACGCGTAACCATGCGTCTTCATCGACACCAGACACAGATGCCCTGGTGTGAAATGGTGCGGAACCGTCGGTCATTGTTTGAGGCAAGGGAAGTGAGCGGCGCATTTGCATGAGCTCTCGCCCTGGGTGAAGACCCATGAGTTCTGCGAGGTTGAAATGAATAGTGGTTGGCTCAAACACCCACCAGTGCACGTGGCCGCCACCTTCTTGTCGCACGATGTCGAGAGTGGCTCTCATCATCTCGGGGCCAATGGCAGCCATGTCGTATCGGTGGTGTGGGTGCACCACTACGTCAATGCTCCAACTGTCGTTGCCGCGTGACACTTGGGCATAGGCAACTGCGTGATCGTGCCCTGCTTCAGTTGCTACAACAGCAGCAAAACCTGCACGTCCACCTTGGCGCAAATCGAGCCACAAGTGATCGGAGAGTGCTCTGTGTCCGTCGGCGCGTTCGGCTGCCCCCAGCAACTCATGAACTGCTGCAAATTCAGCGTCGTTCACATTGCGCAGGATCTCAAGGCGAAGCATTGGCTTAGGGTATCGGGGTGTTGCGACCTACGGCGTAGCATTCGGTATGGCTAAAACTCCTGCACGCAAACCTCGCACGCCTGCTGGCAGGTCTGCACTCGTGCTCGAGAGATTAAAAGTGGAGTATCCCGTCGCCATTTGCGAACTGAATCATCGCAACCCATACGAGCTCTTAGCGGCCACCATTTTGTCGGCGCAATGCACCGATGTGCGGGTGAACATAGTGACCCCTGCATTGTTTGCGAAGTATCCGAGCCCACACGAGCTAGCTGTGGCAAACATTGGCGATGTAGAGACGCTGGTTCGTTCCACGGGCTTCTATGGCTCAAAGGCAAAGAACCTCATTGGAATGGCAAATGGTCTCATCGATCGCTATGGCGGCGAGGTGCCCAAAGAGCGTGACGAGTTAGTAACACTTCCTGGAGTGGGGCGAAAAACCGCAAACGTGGTGCGCAGTGTGGTGTTCAACTTGCCAGGTCTGGCCGTCGATACACATGTGGGAAGGCTGTCGCGCCGGCTTGGTCTCACCAAACACGAAGACCCCGTGAAAGTTGAACTTGAACTGAACGACTACCTGCAACCTGAAGATTGGGGTGGCTTTAGTTTGCGGCTCATTTTGCACGGGCGTCGGGTGTGCGATGCGCGCAAGCCAAAATGTCGCGAATGCATGCTTGCCGATATCTGCCCGTCGGTCAGTATCTAGCGCAGCCTCGCGAGGTGTGCCACAATCGTCAGATGTCTTCTACTCCTCGATCTGAAACATTTATGGCATTGCGCAACGAGCTTGCTGCCTTTGGAGAGTCGGTGGAGCGTGTGCGTTCACGTGCCATGGAACTTGAGGGTCGCCCTGGCGTGAAGCAGCAAGAAGACATTCATCGCGCCATCATCGAAATGCAACGCTCGCTCGATTCCGCTCGTAAAGCCGTCGACCGAGCGCTGAAGATCGTGAAGAACACCTAAATACACCTCTTCTATCGGCTCTGCTTCTGTATCGTTGAGCAATGGCACGTTTCCCGCTTCGTAGTGACCTGCAGGCAATGCAGGGGTATCACTCTCCGCAAGTCGATGTGCCCATTCGCCTCAACACCAACGAGGCTCCTTTTTCTCCGCCACAGCAGTGGCTTAATGAAGTGGCCGAGGCAGTACACAGCATTGCGTGGAACCGGTATCCCGATAGGGCAGTAACCGAGTTGCGAGAAGGAATTGCACAACTTCATGGCGTGAACGCCAACCAGGTGTTTGTGGCAAATGGTTCGAACGAAGTATTGCAATCTATCTTGCTTGCTTATTCAGGGTCTGGGCGCACAGTGGCAACCTTTGCACCCACGTACCAAATGCATGCTCAAATTGCCAAGGTTGTGGGTGCCAACGTGGTGGAAGGAAGTCGCAACGCCGACTTCACGTTGAATGCGCAAGAAATTGAACGTGTTGTTGCGCAGTCGAACCCCGCTGTTTCTTTTCTCTGTTCACCAAATAATCCCACAGGAATCGTTGAGCCTCGGGCAAATATAGAAACCCTCATCAATGTTGCTCCAGGTGTGGTGGTTATTGACGAGGCCTATGCGCAGTTTGCACCGTGGTCTGCACTTGAACTCATTAACGAAGAATCGCCAGTAGTAGTTACACGAACATTTTCAAAGACATGGTCAATGGCTGCCGCTCGTTTGGGGTATCTCGTGGGTCCGTCGTGGTTGGTTGCCGACCTGGATGCTGTAGTACTTCCGTATCACCTTGATGCTTTCAAACAACGTGCGGGTGTGCTTGCATTGAAATACGTTGGCGATATGGAGTCGCGCGTGCGCGACATCATTGAAGGTCGCAATGCAATTGAGTCGTGTTTTGCTGAGCTGCCACTAGACACCTGGCCAAGTGGTGCCAACTTTGTGCTGTTTCGCCCTCGAGAAACAACGGGTGTTACTGGCATAGCACTTTGGCAAAATTTGCTTGACCGGGGCATTTTGGTTCGCGATTGCAGTTCTTGGGAAGGTCTTGCTAACTGCTTGCGTGTCACTATTGGTACGTCGCAAGAAAACGAAGCTTTTATTTCTGCCATGAAGGAGATCATGAAGTGAGCCGTACAGCAAAAATTGAACGGGCAACCAAAGAAACCAGCATCGTGGTGGAACTCAACCTCGACGGCACTGGTGTGGGCAATATCTCCACTGGCATTCCGTTCTACGATCACATGCTCGATCAAATTGCCCGACACGGTGGCTTCGACCTCACCGTCAAAGCAGTGGGCGACCTGCACATCGACACGCATCACACGGTGGAAGATGTTGCTATTGCAGTGGGTGAGGCATTTCGCCAAGCAGTGGGCGACCGTGCAGGGGTTCGCCGTTTTTCAAGTGGCATGTATCCACTCGACGAAGCACTGGTGGCTATTGCTCTCGACCTATCGGGGCGTCCGTTCATTCATTGGGAAGTTCCACTTCCCGAGTCGCTACCACTTGGCGAACCAGCATTCGACCCGCAGCTTGCTGAACACGCCATTTCTTCGTTTGCCACGTCGGCAAATATCACACTGCATGTAACTCTCATTCGTGGGCGCAACGTGCACCACATCATCGAGGCTGCATTCAAGGGTCTTGGTCGTTCGCTGCGCGATGCAGTGCGTATTGAAGGCACAGGTGTGCCAAGCACCAAAGGCGTTCTGGCATGACTCGACCGCTCATTGCGGTTCTCGATTACGGCATTGGCAATTTAAGTTCCGCTCAAAAAGCATTAGTGCGTAGCGGAGCCGATGCCCGCCTCACCCGAGACCCAGGCTTGGCACGTGATGCCACTGGTGTTGTGTTGCCTGGTGTTGG
>JBAXNF010000176.1:0-3621 GCA_037133935.1 bacterium | reverse complement strand
TGCACGGCGGTTATGGCTACATGATGGAATACCCCATTGCGCGAGCATGGGCCGACAGCCGCATTCAAACTATTTACGGTGGCACCACCGAAATTATGAAAGAAATTGTTGGTCGGTCAATTACAAAATAGCGCCGATGGAGCGTAAGTGCGCTGCATCAAAACCAAGTTCGCTCACAATTTCATCGCTGTGTTCGCCCACCATTGGAGCAGTGCGGCTCACGCGTAACTTCGTGTCGGAAAAGACAACCGCCGGGCGCACTTCACGCATATTTCCTGCAGTGTGATGCATGCGCTCAACAAACACTTCGTTGTGAATAATTTGAGGGTCAGATGGCAGGTCGGCAATGGTGTTCACTCGTGATGCAGGAACATCGTTCTCTTCGGCAACGCGCAAGAAATCGTCGAGGTTTGCTTCGAGTGCATATTTCGCCATGGTCGACACGAGTGCTTCCATATTTTGACCGCGATTTTTTGCTGAGGTAAAGCGTGGGTCATCGGCGATGGATTCATGACCAAGTGCGGCACACCAGCCGCGGAATTCAGCATCACTCACCGCAGAGCCTGCGCAGTATCCGTCAGACAAAGTAGTAACGGAGTAATTTGCTCCGAGCGTGGGCATGCGGGTCACGTCGTCATCGAGCAGTGCTGCGTCCATTCCGCCATCTGGCCAAAGGAACGCAACGGCAGAGTCAAGCATGGCAATGGTGAGGTGCTGACCCTTGGCAATACCGCGTTCACGTGCAAACAATGCCGACGTAATGCTTTGCATCGCGGTGTAGGAAGTGACTTTGTCGCACACCAAGTTGCGCAACATGCTTGGGGCTCCTGTTGCTGGGTCGGTTTGCACCGCTGCCATGCCACTTGCTGCTTGAATAACGTTGTCGTACACACGGCGGTGGCTATTGGGCCCGGTAGGGCCGTATCCGCTCACTGAAACGTAAATGAGGTTGGGGTTGAACTTCTTCACGTCGTCGTAGCCAAGACCTAACCGGTCCATTGCGCCGGGGCGGAAGTTCTGAATGAATACGTCGGCATCTGCAATGAGCTTTTTGAGAACGTCAAGACCTTCAGCTTGTTTCACGTTCAACGTAATGGCGCGCTTGCCGCGGTTGTTAAGTGAAAACAATCCGGTCATGCCACCTTTGCTGGTGCCCAGAAATCGCATGAGGTCACCGAGGCCCGGTGACTCGACTTTTATAACATCGGCACCGTAGTCGGCAAGCATCATTGCGGTGAGTGGTCCGGAAATCATTACCGACATGTCGACAACTTTGATTCCCGCAAGTGGGCCTGTATTAGTAGTCATTTCTCTCCCCAAAGGTAAAACTCTTTATATCGTGGCAGATGGAGCCACTAGTGGCCATGGTCGTGAACGCTCAATGGCTAAACCAAGTTCCAAAAGAACCTGTTCTTGAAAATGTTTACCCACAATTTGTAAGCCAACGGGTAGGCCATCTACTTGCCCGGCGGGAACCGACAACGCAGGGTTGCCGTGCAGGTTTGCCGGGAAAGTGAGCTTGCCATTGTTGCCGGCACCGCCTTTTTCTCCACCGAAAGTATCGGGGAGTGGCCCTTCTGCAGCGAAGGCAATATCGGGGTTGCTCGCAGTGAGCACAATGTCGACTTCAGTGAAAATGGCGGCCATGCGCTCATTTAACTTCATTCGGCGTTGCTCAATTTTGTCGCGTGCAGCCGAACTGTAGAGCCCGCTCGTGAACTCTAGGCCCATGCGAATTTCGGGTGTAAGTACATCGGCGCACTCGGGCCAAAACTCAGCGAGTTCAGCAGCAATAGAAATCATTCCGGAAATTGACCACGCGGCACCCATGCTGGGCAGGTCGGTATTGACGGTGTCGATGCGCTGTAAACCCTGCGAGCTAATGAGCCACTCTGCGGCCTCATTCAACACGGTCCACATTTGCGAAGAGACAACTGCGCCACCCCAGTTCGGTACCACTGCAACGCGTAACCCACGAAGTGAAAGTGTGCCGAGCGCATCTTCCCATCCTGCATCGCGCGGCAAACTAAAAGGGTCACGCGCATCGTGGCCATTGGCAATATCGAACCATCGAGCGGTGTCGCGAATACTGCGTGAAACACACCCTGTTGTTGTGGTGAGGTTCCCCATGTAGTGCTGTGGCGCACGTGGAATGCGACCATACGTTGCTTTCAAACCAACAAGCCCGGTGAACCCTGCAGGAATGCGAATAGAGCCACCGCCATCGCCAGCAGTTGCACTGGTGCAGAGCCCGCCGGCAACAGCTGCGGCGCTGCCGCCCGATGAGCCGCCAGGTGTGAGACCTTCGCGCCACGGGTTATGTGTGGCGCCATTCAAAACCGTACGGGTGACATTGACGCCACCAAATTCACTTGCCGTGGTGAGGCCAAAGGGAACCATGCCGCCTTCGTGATGTAAACGTTGCACCATGATGGAGGTGTGCTCGGCAATACGGTCGGCAAATACTGCGCACGCAGAAGTATCGGGCCAACCCTTGACCGAATCTAACTCTTTGACTGCAAGGGGTACGCCGCCAAAAGGAAGTGAAGTGTCGGCGCTTTGTGCTGCGGCGAGTGCGTTATTTGCGTCAAGAAAACTAAATGCATTGAGGTTGCTCTTGTTGATATCGCGCAGAGTGGCGGCGAGTTCTTCAGCAGGGCTGCGTCGTTTGGCACGAAATTCTTCAACGAGGGAACATGCGTCGCCTTGCCAAGATTCGCGGTCATTGTGTGGAGATGTGTCTGACATATCAATGAAAACTACAACTCTTTGACCCTGCGCGCATTAACGTCGTCGGGGCATGGACACCGTTGAATTTCTTGGGCTGAAAAGTAGCCATAATCCCTTCCGCTGGCATTTAGAGGTGGTTCCCCATATATCCACCTCTGTCAATTTCCTCTTTGGAGGCTGTGGGCTTGCGGCGGCAATTTCCGCAATGGAAGCCACGACGAGTCGAAATCTCATTTGGGCAACAGCCCAGTATCTCTCGTATGCACGGCCAGGTGAAGTGCTCGATGTCGATGTCACGGTGTCAGTATCGGGGCATCAAATGACTCAAGCTCGCGCCGTGTGTCATGTAGGCGAAAGAGAAATTCTGACGGTCAATGCTGCACTTGGCGATCGCCCACTCGACCTACGCGGTCAGTTCGAAACGATGCCAACCGTTCCGCCTCCCGACGAGTGCCCGTTGTTCATTCATCGTGGTCTCCAAGAAGGTTCAATCAACGAACGCATTGAAAAAAGGCTCGTGAAGGGTCGCCAAATTGCCACGCTCGACAAAACGGTGGGTGATGGCCAAACACTCATGTGGGCACGTATCCCTGGTGTCATTCAAGGCGTCGATGCCAGTGCGCTTGCAGTACTGGGCGACTACATTCCCCTCGGCGTCAGCCAAGCCTTAGGAATTCGTGGTGGTGGTAACAGCCTCGACAACACCTTGCGAGTGGTCCGTCTTGTGCCTACTGAATGGGTATTGCTCGATATCCGTATTCATGCCATCGACCGAGGCTTTGCCCATGGTCTTGTGCATATGTATGCCGAAGATGGAACCCCCATTGCCACCGCCAGTCAAAGTTGCATCGTGCGTTTCTGGAAAGATGAAGTGCCACAGATAAGGCAGTC
>JBAXNF010000175.1:0-3638 GCA_037133935.1 bacterium | reverse complement strand
ATCTTGCTTGCCATTGGCGCGGTTTTAAGTACGAGAGGAGCGAGATTTCAGTATGTCTATCTTGCCCTCGGATCGGTCGCTGTTGTTGAGACCTTGTATGGATTTCTTCAATATTTGAATGTGGACCCTTTTAAGTGGGTGAATCCTTACAACCGCATTATTGGCACTCTGGGTAATCCAAACTTTATGTCAGCAACTTTAGGGTTTACCGGTGCTGCGATGGTGGGGGTGGCGCTCAATCGTAAATTACACATGAGTTGGCGAATCGCTGGAACGTTCCTCGCTGTAAGTGAATTCTTATTAGCACTCGCATCAGAATCAGTTCAAGGGCCAATTTCCTTCGGCGGTGGCGTGGCAGTGATCTTGGGTGTCTATATTTGGGGCCGTAAGCCTAAATCTCCTCTATTCTTCACATATTCTGCGGCAGTTTCAGCAGTGCTTGTTGTGGTTTTGCTAGGCGTCGCGCGGATTGGTCCGCTAGCTGAAAAGCTTTATCAGTACACACTCAACGTGCGGACCCAGTATTGGCGTGCAGCACTTCGGATGATGGCGGAATCTCCCCTTACCGGTGTGGGAGTTGATTCATTCGGTGAGAATTATCGATTAGTAAGAAATGCAGAAACTTTCAAAGTTGTTGGTCCTGAGGTTTTCACGAATGCGGCGCATAGCGTGCCACTTCAGCTCGGTGCCACTGCTGGAATTCCTGTCCTCGTCCTTTACGTTGGCTTGCAACTATTTGTTATGTATCGCGTTTGGGTGATGTTCAAGCGCGAGACTGATCACCGAATGTCGATCGCAGGCATAGTAGGTGCGTGGGTTGCATTCCAGGCACAATCACTGATCTCAATCGATCAAATTGGTGTTGGTGTATGGGGATGGATACTTTCTGGTTGTTTGATTGGTGGCTCATACGCCATAGTTTCAGAAGAGCCAGTGACCAAAAAGAAGGCAAGGGCTCAACAAAAATCGAAGGTCTCTGTAGTTTCTTTGCTCGTGACATTTGGATTTATTGTGGGAGTTGCAGTTGATTGGAAAGTTGGATATTCGCCCGATTTGGCAGTCCGTACTGCGATTGCAATTCCATTTGATGCAAACAATGCTCAGAGTGTGGCCTACCGTACGAATGCGTTACTAGCAGCGATCGATACTGCCCCCAAGGACATCACTTACCAATCACTTATCATTCAAGAGGTGGCGAAGATGCCGGGAACGGCTGTTCAAACCGAGAAAATTGCGCGCGATCTTGCGAACACCTTCCCAGATTCATGGGATGCGCAGAACTTAGCAGCAACTATTTTGGAAGCCGTCGGTAAACCATCGGATGCCATTAAATATCGTGAGAAGCAATTTCCGCTCGACCCGGCGAACTGGGTGCCAAAAAATAGTTTGGCTATCGACTTAGAAAAATTAGCTCAAATAGCCCAAGCAAAGGTCATTTATCAACAAGTTGTCGACGCTGCTCCAAAATCACCCGAGGGATTAGCGGCAGCTGACGCACTGAAACGCTTGAAGTGAGTTAATCCTTGAACCGATTAGAACAATCAGGGGTGGCCATCGTCGGCCAAGGTTATGTGGGGCTTCCCCTCGCTGTTATATGTGTGAAATCAGGCTTTGTAGTGACTGGCATTGACATTGACGCTAATAGAGTTGCCGCGCTCAATGCAGGTGTGAGCCATATTGAAGATGTAACCGATGGCCAAGTACTAGAAATGGTATCGAGCGGAAGTTATCAAGGAACGACTGATTTTTCTAAAATAATGGGCAGTGGCGTCGTGATAATCGCTGTTCCCACGCCACTTGATTCTCACCGTAAGCCGGACTTGAAATCGCTCGAGGGCGCAGTGCGAAGTGTGGCACCACATCTAAACCCTGGAACTTTACTGATATCTGAGTCCACTTCTTATCCTGGGACTGCCCGCGAATTAATCCTTCCAATACTTATGGAAGTCTTGGGGGAGGGTGTCAATGCCATTGATATTGCTTCGGCACCTGAGCGTGTGGATCCGGGTAACGAGCAATATCATCATCGGAACACCCCTCGTATTGTTGCCGGCCTTACGGCTTCAGCCACCAAGCGAGCTGCGGAGTTCTATCGGAATTTCACGGACACTGTAATCGAGGTTGCATCTCCTGAAATTGCTGAAGCTGCCAAGCTACTAGAGAACACTTTCCGCCAAGTGAATATTGCATTAGTCAATGAGATAGCGATCATCTCTCATAAACTGGGAATTGATGTTCATGAAGTAATTGAAGCGGCAGCAACTAAGCCTTACGGATACATGAAATTCTTGCCAGGCGCTGGTGTCGGCGGACACTGCATCCCAGTTGATCCTTCGTATCTTTCTTGGCGTGCCACGAGTGTGGGTGCGAAGGCTCGGTTTATTGATCTTGCTAATGAAGTGAATCTCGAAATGCCCAAGTACGTTACGGGTCGCCTTATTGAGCGCCTGCATGCCAAAGGTTTCGCAAGCGGAGCAGTCGCCATTCTTGGGGTGGCCTACAAGGCCGGCGTGGGTGATGTGCGCGAAACTCCCGCAGATGGTGTAGCAGACGCATTGGAAACAGCTGGATATCTCGTGCGGTGGCAAGATCCGTTAGTTGCCTCATGGCGTGGTGGACATTCGACTGGGCCCACTAGCGACCTCGTGGGTGCGATTGTGGTTACCGCACAACCTGGACTGGAAGTTTTAAAGTATGTCGCGCTCAATATTCCTATTCTTGATTGCACGGGTGCCTTCCGCGGGTCCGATGGCGTGGAGCAACTATGAAGATTCTGGTAACCGGCGGTGCCGGCTTTGTTGGGTCCCACCTCGTGGATCTACTACTCAAGGAGGGGCACCACATCACCGTCTTGGATGATCTCTCTACCTCGCAGGCCAAGAATCTTGCAGGTGCGCTCAAGTCACCCCATTGCGCTCTGGTACAAGGGTCGATATTAGACATTGCACTTGTAGAAAAACTTGTGAGTAAGGTTGATGGGTGCTTCCATCTTGCTGCGGCGCTTGGTGTCGAGCGGATTATTGAACGCCCGCTTGAATCGCTAGAAATCAATGTTCGTGGATCTGAGATCGTGCTCCGCGCTTGTGCGGCACAAGGTATTCGCACACTTGTGACCTCAACGTCAGAGATCTACGGAAAGAGTCAGGACATTCCACTTCGCGAAGATGGTGATCGTGTTCTAGGTTCCCCACTGAAGTCGCGATGGACGTACTCTGAAGCGAAGGCACTCGAAGAGGCCTATGCCATTATTTTGCATCAACAACAGAAACTTCCTGTGGTAATTGCGCGTCTCTTCAACACTGTGGGTCCACGCCAAACGGGCGCCTACGGAATGGTGATACCACGGTTTGTAAAAGCTGCTCTTGATGGTGAAACTCTTCGGATTCACGGCGATGGTACGCAGAGCCGAGTCTTCTGCCATGTGTCTGATGCGGTGCGCGCCCTCAACGGGCTCTTCTTTTCAGATATCTCTGGCGATGCATTTAACGTCGGTGGTGTGGGTGAAATAAGTATCACTGAGCTCGCGCAAAAGGTTATTTCAAAAACACATTCATCGTCCCACGTCGAACTCATTCCCTACGCTGAGGCGTATGGAACTGGGTTTGAAGATATGCAACGGCGAGTTCCCGACATATCCA
>JBAXNF010000174.1:0-3655 GCA_037133935.1 bacterium | reverse complement strand
TGAAACCCGCATAAACACTGGGTTTTTTGACCGAGTAACTACGGAGTGGGAATAGGGCATTTTTCCGCTTATTTTGGCTGATTTCAGGCAAAAAATGAGAAATATCGACCCAATATGGCCCCTCGCGAGCAGTCGCTCGTAGGCTCAAAGAGTCATGTTCGTACGCCCCCGCGCCCGACTGATCGCCTTGGTGGTCGCTCTCAGCAGTTTTGCTGGGCCTACGTTGTGGGCTACTGCCCCTGCATCGGCTGCCTCGAACAATATCCAAAACCAGGTGAACTCCATTTTGAACGAGCTCGACCAGCTCGAAGGGCAGATGGATGCTATTTCCGAAGATTATGCAGCGGCGTTATCGAGGCAAGATGACCTTGTCGTGGAGATTGAATCTTCTAAGGCAAATGTTGCGCTGAAAGAAGCCCAGCTGGCCGGAATGCGCAAAGACCTCTTCGGAGTCGCCAAGCAGGCGTTTATGAGTGGTGGTCGTACGAATAGTTTGACCTCGCTCCTCACCGATACGGGTGGGCTGAATGCCATGGTGCAGCGTGAGCATTATTTGTCTGTTGCGGTGAATGCTGGAGCAAACTCGAGCGACGAGCTTGATGCCCTTGTGGAAGATCTCAACTTGGAGCGCAAAAAGTTAGAGAAGAAAAAAACTGAAGCGGAAAAACAAGCTCAGGTTGCAACGAGCCGCTTCAATGCGGCAGAAAACTTGGCGAATGCGTACCAATCAAAGTTGGGCCAAGCTCAAGCAGACCTTGGAGAAGCATTACAAGCAGAGCGCAGTCGCCGCGATGCAGTGGCGTTAGAACAGTCGCGCGCCATTTCGGCGAAGTATCAGTCGCAGGCAATCAATATAAAAGTGAAGTCTCCTTCTTCGCGCGCAGGAATCGCTGTGCAAGCAGCACTCGCGCAAATTGGCACCCCTTATCAATTTGCTCGCAGCACGCCAGGTGTTGCATTCGACTGCTCTGGGCTCACCTTGTATGCATGGGGTCAAGCCGGAGTAAGCCTGCCGCATTACTCGCGCGCACAATTCCAGCGCGGTCCGAAGATTCCTATTTCTGCCGCTCAGCCAGGCGACCTCATCTTTAGCCGAACACCCATTGGGCACGTAAGTCTGTACATCGGAGGCGGCCGAATGGTGCATGCTCCTCGTCGTGGAGATGTGGTGCGCATTGCTCCGGTCGACTGGGGTCGGGTTGTTGGAGTGACACGTCCGGGTTAAGTCGTCGTGCGCTGCAGTAATCTGTAGTGATGCAAGGTAGCCGTCATGATTGAGATCAATCGAGTTTCGCAGTGGCTAGAAAGTCATATTGAAGGTCTGTGCGGCCCATTTGAATTCAACATGATTGCTGGTGGACGTTCCAACATTACGTATCGCGTTGTAGATGCTGCGGGTACACAGGTGGTTTTGCGCAGACCTCCTACAGGTCACGTATTAGCTACAGCGCATGACATGGCGCGCGAGTACCGCATTATTTCTGCTGTTGGCAAAACTGAAGTGCCCGTGCCAAAAACACTTGGTGTGTGTACAGATCTAGAAGTAAATGGTTCTCCTTTCTATGTCATGAGTTACGTAGAAGGCGAAGTGCTCGATTCGCAATTAAAAGCGCGCGTCATGACTCCTGAGTCGCGTCGTACAGCGAGCGAGAATCTCATTGACGTCATGGTGGCATTGCACAACGTCAACATTGACGAAGTGGGTCTTGGCGATCTTGCCCGACGCGATGGGTATATCGAAAGGCAAATCAAACGCTGGAGCGCGCAGTGGGAAAACTCTAAGCAACGTGAGCTTCCTGAAATGGATGAGGTCGAACGGCTGTTGCGTGAGGGAATGCCAGTGCAACACGGCGCGACTATCGCACATGGCGATTACCGATTTGGTAACTGTCTTACCAACACCACAACTGGTGAAATTAGAGCAGTTCTCGACTGGGAGTTGTGCACTCTGGGCGACCCGCTTGCCGACATTGGGTACCTAGGTGTGTATTGGAGTGACCCTGGCGCTCTTGCACGAAAGGAAAATGACCCTTCTGGTTTGGAGGGTTTTCCTACGTATAAAGAAATGGTGGCGATGTACGGGCAGAAGTCTGGTCGTGATGTGAGCAACATCGATTACTACGTTGCATTTTCTTCATGGCGGCTCGCGGTTATCTCTGAAGGCGTATACGCGCGGTATGTGCATGGCGCAATGGGGAAGTCCGATTATGACCCAGCACCACTGCAACGCTCAGTTGAAATGATGGTCGAGTCAGCACTTCACGCATTGCAAGGGGGCAAAAAGTGAAAAATGAAACCAAGCAAGAACTAGTGGGTTGGGAACGTGGTTCATTTTCTGCTGCAAATATCACGCACACGACCTACCGTAAAGGCAGTGGCCCAGGTGTCGTGGTCGTGCATGAAATTCCTGGCATTACGCCCGCCGTTTTACGTTTTGCCGAAGAAGTAGTGCAAGCAGGTTTCACCGTGGTCATGCCATTGCTTGTTGGTGAAGCAGGTAAAGAGGTGAGCGGCAAATATATTGCGTCGTCAATGTCTAAAATTTGTGTGTCCCGAGAGTTCACGACGCTTGCAACTCAACAGACGTCACCAGTGATCTCGTGGTTGCGTGCGCTAGCGCGGCAACTTCACGAAGATGTTGGCGGACCTGGCGTAGGAGCTATTGGCATGTGTTTCAGCGGTGGTTTCGCATTGGGCATGATGCTCGATGAGCGAATGATTGCGCCTGTGCTTTCGCAACCGTCACTCCCGTTTGCTATCGGTAAAAAGAATTCGAGTGATCTCAACTTGTCTGCAGATGATGCGGTGGTCATTGCCAATCGCGCAGCCGCAGGATGCGAAGTGTTGGGCTTGAAGTTCAGCGACGACAAGCTGGTGGGTGACCGTTTTTCTGCGCTTCGCACACTGCTTGGCAGTGCATTCATTGGCATTGAGTTTCCCTCAGCGTCGAAGAAAGATCATTCTGTTCTCACAGAGCAGCGTGTTGATGAAGGTGTCGAACGCGTCGTTGCGTTTTTACAAGAAAAACTTCTTACGCCAGCCCAGCAATAACCATTTCGCGAGCTGTTTTGTAGTCGGCCTTACCATTTGGTGCTCGAGGAATTTGAGTAACAAACACCACGCGTTTTGGAGCTTTGTATCCGGCTAGTTGAGTTTTCACGTTTGCAATGATGGTTGCTTCTTCCACTTTGGCGCCTGGTGAGAGCGAAGCTACCGCAGTTACTGCCTGGCCAAATTTTTCGTCGTCAACGCCCACAACGAGACAGTCGAGAACACCGTCAACGCGCTTGACTGCTTCTTCAACTTCCTCTGGAAATATTTTTTCACCAGCAGAGTTGATGACCTGGCTTCCGCGGCCAAGAAGCGTGAGAGAACCATCGGCTTCAACTGTTGCCATGTCGCCTGGGAATGAATAGCGCACACCATTGATGGTGCGGAATGTTTTGCTCGACTTCTCTGGGTCTTTGTAATAGCCAATAGGCACTGCGCCACCGGCTGCAACTTTGCCAATTTCACCAGAGCCAGGTTGAACTTCGCGGTCGTCTTCGGTGAAAACCTTTGTGGTAGGGGCTACAGCAAATTTTGCAGTCTTAGGAGGAAGCCCCTTCATGCTGATGGAGGTTCCCATAGAGCCTTCACTTGAGCCCATGGCATC
>JBAXNF010000173.1:0-3664 GCA_037133935.1 bacterium | reverse complement strand
GTTGAGCTATGTAGACCAAAACCGTGACAACCTCGACGCCGCTGCCTCCGTGTATGAAGAAATTACTGGTGGCATAGAGCACATGAAGGTAGGCGGTCGCGAAATTCACGGCCGTGCATATGTTTCAAGTTTCAACTTCAAAGGAAGCGACCAGCAAAAACTTGTGGGCGATCTTTCAGGTGGTGAACGAAACCGCGTGCATCTTGCCAAGTTGTTGAAGCGTGGCGGAAACCTGCTTCTTCTCGACGAACCGACGAACGACCTCGATGTCGATACTTTGCGCGCGCTAGAAACAGCTCTGGAGAGTTTCCCCGGGTGCGCCGTTGTCATCAGCCACGACCGTTGGTTCCTCGACCGTATTGCCACGCACGTTCTCGCCTTTGAAGGCGATAGCCAAGTGCGTTGGTTTGAAGGCAACTTCAGCGAATACGAATCGTGGCGACGCAAGGAACTTGGCTCTTCTGCCGATACACCACATCGCATTAAGTACAAGCCCATCGCTCGCTAGGACACCATGACCAGCATCAAGATCTTCCGTTGGGCATGCGCTGTCACTTTCGTTTGCGGCATTGCTGGCATCATTGTTTCGTCAATTGCCGGAAACAACGAAGGCTGGGTCATCAGCATTGGTCTAACCACCACTACTGCGGCCATTGTGCTCATTGTTGTTTCAACAGTGACCGCAAAAGAGCGCATTCATGCCTTCAACGAAGTGGAAGCTGAATACCTTGAAGCAAAAATAGACGAACAGGTAAAAAAAGGTGCTTCAGAAGAAGAACTTCGCGACGTTGTGCGCCGCGCCATTGCTCTAGGGCAACGCTCCGCATGACCACCGACGTTGAACTCACACAAGAGCCCATACTCGATGATCATTTGCTAGCAGCTGCACTTGCACGTGCCGCTGGGCAACAACTTCAAGAATTACGCACCATACTTTTTGCTGAAGGTTCAACAAAGTGGCACATTAAAGATACTGGCGACGAAGCTGGCCATCGCTTTCTCATGGATGCACTCGCTCATCATCGACCCGACGATGCCGTGTTGTCCGAGGAAGGCGCCGACAACAACAAGCGCTTAAGTGCCAATCGTGTATGGATTATTGACCCACTCGATGGCACCAATGAATACAGTGAAGAAGGCCGTGGCGACTGGGCCATACACGTTGCTTTGTGGGAGAACGGCGAACTCACTGCAGGTGCAGTTGCCTTACCCGTTCTTGGCATCACGCTCAGCACCGACCCTGCAACGAAGCCCGTGCTTCCCGCTCCCCTTGCACGCAAGCCTCGCCTCATCACTTCTCGTAATCGCGCACCGTATTCAGCACATCTTGTCGCTAACGCAATTGACTGCGACGCAATTCGCATGGGCTCTGCAGGCGCGAAAGCAATGGCAGTTGTACTTGGCGAAGCCGACATTTATGTGCACGACGGCGGAATGCACCAATGGGACTCTGCAGCGCCCGTGGCCGTTGCCCGTGCGGCAGGGCTCTACACGTCTCGTATCGATGGCTCGCCATTTGTTTACAACCAACGCGAGACATGGTTACCCGACCTCATTATTTGCCGACCAGAATTCGTTGAGCCAGTAATGAAGGCTTTGTGGAGTGACGACTAAGTCACCCCTTCAATAGTGCTTGCGTATGTTCACCTAAATACGGAACAGGACCCGGGCGAATTTCATAGTCTTCAAAGTCGACTGGGCTATTGACCGCTTCAAATGGTTCTTCACCATCACGTGGTGACATGGAAACAAACCCGCCAGCAGCGCGTGCTTGCGGGTCAAGAATAACGTCGACTATGGAGTTCACGGGGGCCCACCACACATCGTGTTCATCGAATAATGCGGTCCATTCACTTAATGGTTTTGTAGCAAAAAATGCGTCGAGCAATGCAATGAGTTCCACGTTATTCTGCAAACGAAGTTGAGTGGTTTTAAATTTGTCAACCAGTAACTCATCGGACTTGATGGTGGCCAATAAGGCTGGCCAATGACGATGCGCCTCAAGACCAAGCAACCAAAAGCCCTTGCCATCACCTGCTACATAACTATTGATGAGCGGTGCACGGCTATTGCTGCGTGAACGCGTGCTTTCCCGTTTGCCAAATCGCAATTGAACACCGATGTCCCATGCAATGTTGTACATGCCATTGCGCAACAAACTTGTTGACACCATGCGACCCTCGCCCGTGCGTTGCACGTCGAAGAGCGCCGCAGTAACCCCTGCAACGAGCGACATGCCGGTGACGTGGTCGCCGTGTCCGCTACGTAACGTTGCCAGTGTGTCGCCAGGTGGAACCAAACTATGTGCGGCACCTGAACGCGCCCAATAACCACCTAGGTCGTAGCCCGGGCGATGCGCATCGGGACCTTCTAAACCAAAACCAGAAATAATGCCGTACACCAATTTCGGAAATTTTTGTCGCAAAGTTGGTGGGTCGATGCCTAAACGTTGCAGTGCAGCAAAACGTAAGTTAGTAATGAAAACGTCGGCTGTTTCCAACAACGTCATCATCTGCGCCATTCCTCCTTCAGAGCGCAGGTTAATGACGACCGATTTCTTTCCACGGTTATCAATTTCAAAAGGTGGAACAGCCGTTTGCTCTTTCACACCAATTGCTCCAAAAACATTGCGTTGCGGGTCGCCATCAGGTGGTTCAACCTTCACCACGTCGGCACCCCAGTCGGCAAGAACCCCGCCGCATGCCGGCCCAGCAACCCAAATTCCGAGTTCGACAACTTTGACTCCGGTCAGTGGCCCTGGTCTCATCTTTTCCCCTCTTCGCCGATGTGATCTCATGCATCATGTCACTCTTGCCCCTTTAATTCTCACTTGAATAGGCGCACTCGCGGCACACGGGGCAAACTAGGTGCGTGACACCACCTAATGATTGTTCTTGGGGTGCTTTCAGTGATGAAGCACCGTGGATATTGAGTGAAGACAACCTTGCATGGGCAAACGACGCAACCCAAATTCGCCTTAACGTGCGCCGCGAAGTTCCCGATCTCACGACCCCACGACGCGTTCCGCCACTGGGTCGGCTTTTCTATGTTGTTTGTGTTCTTGGCACGGCAGTAGTGCCCTGGCTGGTACGAAAGAAATTCAAGAGATTTGCTAGTGCCAAAGAAAGCAACGCAGCAATATCGCTTCGTCTACGCAAAGCAGTTGAGACGCTCGGGCCGACCTACATCAAACTGGGGCAAATCATTTCGAGTGGTGAAGGTCTTTTCCCTGGAGAGCTCGTTGAAGAGTTCAAACGTTGTCGCGACCAAGTACCTGCAGAGCCATTTGAAACTGTGCGTCTGACCATTGAACAAGATATGGGGTGCCGCCTCAACGACGTGTTCCTACATATTGACACCACCCCACTTGCCGCAGCGTCTATTGCACAAGTTCATGCAGCAACTCTCACAACCGGTGAGTCGGTAGTAGTAAAAGTTCAACGACCCAACATTGGCAAACTCGTTCGCAAAGATCTGCGCGTGATGGCCTGGCTTGCACCATTTCTCATTGGCCGCATCAAAATTGCTGCGCTCGCTAACCCTCCTGCACTCGTCGAGCTTTTCGCCGAAACCATTGTGGAAGAACTCGACTTCCGCATGGAGGCAGCGAACATGGTCGATGTGTCGCGCATGCTGCACCGCCTCAACCAAACCGGGTACATCG
>JBAXNF010000172.1:0-3685 GCA_037133935.1 bacterium | reverse complement strand
ATTCTGACGTCTATTGAATTCTTGGGTAATCGACCCTCTCTTCCGGTTTGGGGCAGCAAAGTCTGGTCGTTGCAATGCATCTATTACACAGCAGGCAAGACGGGCTGGCCGGGCAAGAGTTTGAATGGAATCACGCCGACGGAAAAAAGTGGTTGTGCTGTCTCGGGTGCTGCTACTACAACCACTACTGCAACTATTCCATTAGTGGCAACAACGGTTGCGCCAAGTGCGCCTGTCTCTGCATCTGCCGGCTACTTCAGCTTCCCTAACCTCACACTTCGTCAAATTGCAGTGAATGCTGGGTTGAACATCTGGTTCAAGTCGAAAATTACCGCTGAGGTCTTGTCGAATTCTGCAAAGACCTGCAAGTTGGTGAATGGCAAACTTGTCGGTTTGCGCACTGGCACATGCAGAATCTCTGTTGCTGTAAACACTCCGCAGATTGGAACAACGCGCGGGTTCCTTGCGGTCAAATTTAAGAAGTGACCAATGCAAAAGGCCACCCCGAAGAGTGGCCTTTGCATTATGAACCAATTCTTGTAGTGTGCGGGCTCACGAGCCTGCACATGCGAATTTCGTGCTAACTATTTAGATTTAGCAATGCCCGATTTTAATCAATATCCTGCAAGTCGTTGTCTCTGCAAAGTTCGGACCCTTGGACTCCGTGGTTGATGGTGCAGTTGTGGCTGCTGTCGTTACAGGAGAAATTGTTGTTGCCATGGTCGAGGCGGGAACACAGTTGTTTTTTGCAAGCAGTCCTGCGCGTTCAATGCTTCCAGTTGCGGCGGACGAAGCCGACTGTGCGACGACTTGTGCAATGCCTTCAGAAACAAGCTGCGCCTCAATGATGGCAGATACTTTTTGAGCACTTGTTTGTGCAGTGTCACAAATAGCCAGCGTGGTAGTTGTTTCCTTTATCCACACTCGCGGGGGCAACGAGCAACCGTTGATTTGGATTTTTTTCTCAAGTGTTGTGCAAACCTTCGTGGTGGCTGTTGATGGCGCTGACGTAGTTGTTACCGGCAGCGTTGTTGGCGTAGTGGTCGGGGCAGGAAGACAGTTATTTTTTGCAAGCAGCCCTACGCGTTCCACGCTTCCAGCTGCGGCGGAGGAAGCGGACTGAGCGACGACTTGTGCAATGCCTTCAGAAACAAGCTGCGCCTCAATGATGGCAGATGCTTTTTGAGCACTTGTTTCCGCCGTGCCACAAATAGCCAGCGTGGTAGTTGTGGCCTTAGCCGCCGTCGGTGGAGTGTGGATATCACCGTAGTTAGGACTGACCAATGCTGCGTTTTTCGTGCGTGGTGAAGCAGTGCTACTGGAGCCAGAACCACCACAGGCGCTGATGGCGATAAGAGAAGCAGCGGTGAGTACAAGAGTTGTGGCGCGTGGAGAGATTTTCATAGATCCAACCTAGATTTTGGTGAACGGTGCAACAAGACATCCCGCTTCAAGCGGAGCTGTTAACCAGCTCAGCACAAGTTGCGTTTTTTGCGCGCGACATCACAGATTGGCTTCTTTGCCGTAGTTGCCGGGGCAATTGTGGCCACTGTTGTTGCTGGTGCGATTGTTGTTGCCGGCGCAATTGTTGTTGGCATAACAGTGGTCGCTGGCGCGATTGTTGTTGTGGGAGCACAATCAATTTTTGCGGTTGTTGTTGTGGTGGCGATAGCCGCTCCGTTTGGTTTTTGCAGTTGCTGGATAATGCCGCCAACTTTCTGTGGTGTTTTGCAACCATCTGCTGTGTTCACTGCAAGATCGGCAACGGTGGTAGCTGATGCATCCGTAGTTGCTGGTGCAGTTGTTGTAGCTGGTGCAACTGAGGTGGTTGGGGCCACCGTTGTTGCATTCATCGGAATGCATGTTGAAGTTCGATCTTTAGTTTTTTGCGGCATGCACAAGGCTGCGTTTTTCGTGCGTGGCGCAGCCTCGCTGCTGGAGTCAGAACCTCCGCAGGCGCTGATGGCGAGGAGTGCGGTGGCGGTCAGAGCAAGGGCGCTTGTACGTGACGAAATTTTCATAGCCATGGTTTAACACGGTTTAAACTGCGGTTCAACTCACCACACCAGTATTTTCCTGGTGTTCACCAGGCCATTTGGTTACTTCGTCGATTTCTTCTTTTTCTTAGTGGTTTTCTTGGCCACCGTTGTAGTGGTCGAAGTGGGAGCCGTTGTTGGTTTCGTTGCCTCAGTGGTGGCCGACGACGTGGGCTTAGCCAATGCCTCGGTCGTGGTAGGGCCCATGTTGACTACATTTTTATTAATGGCTGGTGCGCTTGGTGCTGTTGTTGCTGTGAATACAGATGTAGGAGTTACTTTTTGAACTTCGGTTGTTTGCGGAATCATTGGTAAGGCGCTCGTCGGCATGGGCGACATGTTTAGTCCAGTTGCGTATGAAGTGGTGGGCCCTGCGTTCACTGCCCCATTACTAATGGCTACGTTTTTTGTTTTGAGGGCAGCACTGCCGCTCTCTGAGCCGCCGCAAGCACTAATGACAACGAGTGAAAGAGCTGTGAAAGAGAAGGCAATGACCCGAGGTGTAATACGCATCTTGTATTTGTGGCAAAACACTACATGTATTGCAAGCCAGCAGAACCGTTAAGGCCACACTTGAAAATCGAATATCTGCTTGTCTGGAAGGTATTTCAATATTCCGTCGGCATGCGGGCCATCAGGTCCGGCCCACGCAAAAGCGTAGAAAGGCTTACTGGGGGTAGTCCATCTGAGATCAGAGATGGACTTGCTGGTATCCATGCCATCGAAAATGTCGACTGCGGACCATTCGCAAGTATCGGGTTCGGTGATGCCATAGATCGAGCCTTTTCCTGATGAGTCGATTTTATTTGAGTCTTCAGAAAACTGTGCAAACCATTCGCCATCGCCAAGAGGGTTTGTCATGGTTGTGGCATGAGTAGTGGCAATGGGGGTGGGTGATTCAAAGTGAAGTGTCCACTCGTTTGCTGAGTATTGGTAAATACGCACCGCATCTTTTTGTGCAAGTGAACCGAATGACCCACATGCATTAGTCGTGACACCAACTACCAATCTTGCTTTCACGCTTGTCGCAAATTCCTTAAATGAACTACTGAGCTCTTCAGGCGAAAGTGGAACGGTGGAAGTAGTGCTCGTTGATGTTGCAACTGCTGTCGTTGTTAATTCCACCGTGGTGGGTGGAGCAGTAGTTGTTACTGAAGATGATGAACCTGAACCACAGGCGGCAATCAGAAGGCTTGTACCGAAAACAAAAGTGGCGAGGTGAAGGCGCAACTTATAACCAGGCGGGGCGCTTGGCTTCGAAGCTGGTGATTTCCGATTCATGGGTCATGGTGATGCCAATGTCGTCGAGGCCATTAATGAAGCGATGCTGTGTTGGCGCGTCCATGGGGAACGAAGCAACAATGCCGCGCGCCGGAACTTCAATTTGCAATTTCTCCATGTCGACGGTGATATCGGTGGTGGGGTCGGCCTCAATGGCATCCCACAATTGTTGAACAATGCTTTCTGATACTTCAACAGGAACAAGACCGTTCTTGGTGCAGTTGTTGCGGAAGATGTCGGAAAACGATGGAGCAATAACGGCGTTGAAACCGTATTGCAAAAGCGCCCACACTGCGTGCTCACGTGAAGAGCCCACGCCGAATGAAGGGCCAGCAACCAAAATAGATGCACCGGCATAACGCTCGTCG
>JBAXNF010000171.1:0-3781 GCA_037133935.1 bacterium | reverse complement strand
CCACAAGGTCGGTGCCATCGGCATTCACAGGGAAGTAGCCGTACACCACTTGCGGTAACAACACGCCACTGGTTTTGGCGTTACTCAACTGCTCGCGCAGTAGTGGGCGCAAGCGATCTTTGAATTGCTCATCGGTTTCGCCGTTTTCAGGGCGGAACTGCCACTGGTTGCGGAAAATTGCCGTTTCGTTGATGTAGGCAGCAATGTCGTCAATTGCTAGGCCCTTCACCACTTTTGAACCAAGGAATGGCGGGGCGAACACGGGGTTGTCGGTAGCAACATCTGGTGAGCGATGCGGCAACTCAACATCTACACGTTCTGCTTTATTGCGATCGGGAAGTACACGACCACTAGGAATGCGTCCGAAGTCTGGGTCAACGACACCATCACGCTTAATCGACATAATTTTGTCGAGCGTGTAGAGGCCTTCAAAGGCATCGCGGCCGTAGAACACGCGCCCGTCGTAGATCTCACGAAGATCTTTTTCTACATACGTACGCGTGAGTGCGGCGCCGCCCAAAATGACAGGAATTTCAGACAGCCCAACAGCGTTCAACTCTTGCAAGTTTTCGCGCATGATGAGCGTGCTCTTAACGAGTAGCCCGCTCATGCCGAGGGCGTCGGCATTTACTTCTTGAACTTTGGCAATCATGTCGGCAATAGACACCTTGATGCCCATGTTCACCACTTCATAGCCGTTGTTGGTGCAAATGATGTCGACCAAGTTCTTGCCAATGTCGTGCACGTCACCTTTGACGGTGGCGAGAACAAGGCGGCCCTTTGAAGTTTGCCCATCAATTTTTTCCATAAAGGGTTCAAGGTGGGCAACAGCAGTTTTCATTGTTTCTGCGCTTTGCAAAACAAATGGCAATTGCATTTGGCCAGAACCAAAAAGCTCACCAACTACTTTCATTCCTTCAAGAAGGATGTTGTTAATAATGTCGAGCGGTGGAATGCCTTGCGCCATGGCGGTGTTGAGGTCGTCGGTGAGGCCGTCGCGTTCGGCATCGATAATGCGCTGCTTTAAAATGCGCTCAAGGGTCCAGTCGCTGCGGTCTTCTTTCACTGCATCAACTGACTTCACATCTTCAAAAAGGCGCAGCAGAACATGCAGAGCGTTTTCACCGTTAATTTCTTCGTCGTAAATGAGCGCACGGCATACTTCTTTTTGCTCTTCCGGAATACGGGAGAGCGGCAAAATCTTGCTCGCATGAACAATTGCCGAGTCGAGGCCAATAGTCGTACATTCGGCAAGAAAGACGCTGTTCAGCACTTGGCGCAGCGCAGGTTTTAAACCAAAGCTGACGTTCGACAAACCAAGTGTGGTGAAAGCGCCAGGAATTTCTTCTTTAATGCGGCGAATGGCTTCCATTGTTGCCAAACCGTCGCGACGCAGGTCTTTATCGCCGGTGCCAATAGGGAAGGTCAGTGCATCGAAGATGAGATCGGATGAACGAAGGCCATAGCGCTCGGTAGCAATTTTGTTCAGGCGATGCGCTACTTCCATTTTCCATTCAACATCACGTGCCTGACCGCGTTCGTCAATGAGCAAACAAATCACTGCGCACCCGTAGTCGCGCGCAAGGGTGAAGACACGGTCGAGGCGGCTGCCAGGCTCTTCGCCGTCTTCTAGGTTGGCAGAGTTCAAAACACCGCGGCCGCCGTTATGCACGAGGCCTGCTTCCATTACCTGCGGTTCTGTGCTGTCGAATACCAACGGAACACTTACTTGTGAACCGAATCTGCTGGCAATGGAATTCATGTCGATGACACCATCGCGGCCTACATAGTCAACACAGACGTCAATAACGTGTGCACCTTCACGTATTTGCTCGGCGCCCATTTTGGTGCAACCATCCCAGTCGGCTTCAAGCATGAGGTCGCGAAAAGCTCGCGAGCCGTTGGTGTTGGTGCGTTCTCCAATAATGAGAAATGAATTGTCTTGAACAATAGGTACCGATGAATACAAAGAGGTGAGTGCGGGTTCAAAGTTATGATTGCGTGGCGCAGGTGTGAGGTCGCGCACTGCTTCTACAACCTGGCGCAAATGCTCTGGAGTGGTGCCACAGCAACCGCCCACAATGCCAATGCCCAAGTCTTCTACGTGGTGCTTGTGATACGAAGCGAGCTCGGGTGGTGTGAGGTCGTAATGCGTGCGACCATTGAGGACACTTGGCAAGCCAGCGTTAGGTAAAACAGAAATAGGAATAGGTGAGTGCTGCGAGAGGTGACGCAGGTGCTCTTGCATTTCAGCGGGGCCAGTTGCGCAGTTAATGCCAATGACATCGGGGCGCATTGCTTCTAGTGCAACTAGCGCTGCTCCAATTTCGGTGCCCACTAACATGCGTCCGGTTGTTTCCATGGTGACTTGCACCTGAATAGGAATTTCGCGACCCACAATTTTCATTGCTTGTCGGCATGCCTGCATTGCGGCTTTAATTTGCAACAGGTCCATGCATGTTTCAATGAGAAAAAGGTCTGAGCCTCCATCGAGAAGTCCGCGCGCTTGTTCTACGTACGATTCGCGCAATTCAGCAAAGCCAATGTGCCCGAGGCTCGGGAGTTTGGTTCCGGGGCCCATTGACCCTGCAACAAATCGAGTACGCCCGTCGGCTTCGTAACTACTTGCCATCTCGCGCGCAAGTGATGCCGCTACGACGTTGAGCTCATATGACTTTTCTGGAATGGCGTACTCGACGAGAACGGTAGAGAAAGATCCGAAACTTGCCGTTTCGATTGCGTCAACGCCGACCTTGAGAAATGCGTCGTGCATAGAACGAATGACATCGGGGCGAGTGAGGCAGAGCATCTCGTTGCAACCTTCAAGAGCGGCACCACCAAAATCGTCTGGTCCAAGATCAAGATCTTGCACAAAAGTGCCAAAGGCACCGTCAAACACAATGACGCGGTCGTTCACGGCCTGAAGGTAGGTCTGTCTTTTCATGCTCCTCACAAGTTATCGGCACAGGATCAGGTGCTAGTAACTCTCCCGCACTATGTTTGTAACTAATGGCACGAGAATCGATCTACACACGTGTTGGCGACGACGGTACCACGGGTCTTTTTTATGGAGGCAGGGTTCCTAAAGACTCTGCATTGCCGCGAGCCTACGGCACCGTCGATGAGGCGCAAGCCGTGTTGGGGCTTGCCCGTAGTGCTGCGGTCAGCAACAGTGGCGACGCTCGTTCTCAAGAAGTAGTGGTCATGCTCGAGCCTTTCATGCGCGACTTGTGGGTGCTCATGGCTGAACTGGCCACGTTGCCCGAGAATCGCCACAAGCTAGTGCCGGAAAAGTCATGCGTGTCAGCCGAGATGGTGACCAACATGGAACAACTCATCGACAAGCTCGATACGCAATTTGAACACCCCACAGAGTTCGTTGTTCCTGGTGAACATCCTGTGTCGGCTTGGCTCGACCTTGCACGCACCGTTGTGCGACGTGCAGAACGTCATTCGCTTGCTGCTGCTCCAGCACCTTCGCACGTGGTGCCATACCTGAATCGCATGTCTGACCTGCTGTGGACCATGGCACGTTGGCAAGAGGGTACGAGTCGCCCTGTACGCAGCGTTTAGACTGCCGATGTGACAATTCAATTCAGCGTTTCCACATCATCTCGTGTTCAAGCCAATGCCATTGGCGTGCCAGTTGGCTCCGATGGGCCCGTGTCGTCAAAAGTTGGTTTGAATCGCAAACAACTCAGTGAGCGAGGCTTCGAAGGCAGGGTTGGACAAACTCTGGTGTTGCACGGTTTAGGTGGTGCCTCAGTGGTTGTGGCCAAAA
>JBAXNF010000170.1:0-3792 GCA_037133935.1 bacterium | reverse complement strand
GGCACTGCAGTTGCACAGCCATGTTGCCAACATTGGCGATGTGCGCAGCTTGGTCATTCACCCGGCATCTACAACACACAGCCAACTCACTGAAACAGAGCAGCTCTCGAGCGGTGTGCACCCTGGCCTCGTGCGTTTGTCGGTGGGTCTTGAATCCATCGCCGACATCTTGGCCGACCTCGATCTTGGGTTTGCAGCCATCAAATAACCCTCCGATGAGTTTTCTCGGCGCGTAGCGTCACGATATGCGGGACATACCGCGCCGAGAACCCTTGGGTTTGGCAAGATGGTGACGTGAGCGAGCAAATTGACACCAGTACAGGTTGGGTATCGCCCGACGTCTTAAACGACATCCGCGATCGTGTGCCGTTGGTATACGTCGATGCAGTACCAGTGCGTGTTGATGAAGAAGGTCGCGTCACGCACGTGGGCATGCTCTTGCGTCAAGCAGCCGACGGAACAATTAGCCGAATGGTTGTCTCGGGGCGAGTGCTCTTGAATGAACGTATTCGTGAAGCGTTGTTGCGTCACCTTGAAAAAGATCTGGGGCCATTGGCTTTTCCACGTATCCCACCTGAACCCTCGCCATTTACCGTGGTGGAATATTTTCAAGATCCATACATCAGCGGGTTCCACGACCCACGCCACCATGCAGTGAGTTTGGCATTTGTTGTACCTGTTGCAGGTGAATGCAACCCAACACAACGAGCACTCGACTTGGCTTGGTTTACCCCAGAAGAAGCAGTGAGCCAAGAAGTACGTCGTGAAATGACGGGCGGACACGACAGGCTCATTCGTTTAGCCCTTGCCTCTGTAGGCCAACTCCCTTAAGAGAATTTCAGCCGCGTCGGCGTTTGTGCACAATGCGCTGAACACCAGGGCGATTGTGTGGCGCGGGAGAAACAACCGACGTATGTTCGTCAATGTCTATGGTGATGCCAGCAGAATCGATGTCGCCTGGCTCGCCAGCAACTTCTTGAACTGCCGCTGGCTGCTCTTTTGGCTTTCGCCCAAGTACTTGGTCGAGGGCAAACATGCCACCAGCAAGAATTGCCCCGGCCATACCATGCTGACGACGCACTCGCTGAAGGTCGGATTGCACGGGCTCGATAGGAGCGAGGTCGTCGACTTCGCTTGGCTCGTTGCTCTCGCTCATTGTTGAATCGTACTGTGAATGGTGAATTGCATGCCGTGTCAAGGTCTATTGTTCAGTTATGCCAGATAAAAATGCCGTGCATCGTGCTGCTGCGGCATTACGCACTGCGCTGGTCGGCAAACAAATTGTTGGCTTTGAAGCAGAGAAGTTGAGCGGGCCAATGCCACGACTCGGTAGAACCGTTGAAGACGTAGTGTCACACGGTCGCCATTTAGAAATCTGTTGGGATGATGACATTGTTTTGCACACCAACCTTGGCTGGCGTGGAAGTTGGGAGCTATACCGCCGCGGTGAAACATGGCGTAAGCCGCAGCGTATGGCGCGAGTTGTTGTAGAAACAATCGATTGGGTTGCCGTGTGCTTCAACGCGCGCGATGTGGAAACGTATCGCCCCGATAGTTTTATTCGCCATCCGAACTTTGGTCGTCTTGGCCCTGACTTGCACGATGCCAATGCAGACATCAATGAGTGTGTGCGGCGGTTAATGACATACGAGAATCCTGCAATTGCAATTGCCGATGTTCTACTCGATCAACATGTAGCAACAGGAATTGGCAATGTGTATCGCTGTGAAGTTTTGTGGTCTAGTGAAGTGCACCCGCTTGCACCAGTAGGTTTGTTACCACAATCAACCTGTGTAGAAATTGTGCGCACTGCAGCTGCTTTGTTGCAACAACAAAATACAGAGTCGCCCACAGATCTCTTTGCTTATGGTCGCAATGGGCAACCATGTAAGCGTTGTAGTGGAGTCATTGCGGTGCAGTATCACGGCTCTCCAGAACGTCTTTTGTATTGGTGCCCGAGTTGCCAATTAGGTTGTGCACCAGCACCCGAACCCGACATTTCTGACCCCATTGCCAGGCTCACCGACCCCCACCCTGCGGGCTCGATGTATATCTCTGAAATGGTGCAAAACCAAGGGTTATTTAGCGAAAACGGCAACCAAGCGGCAAGCTGAAGGCTTACGCGCGACCGAGAATTTTGTCGACAGCAATAATAATTACTACACGGTCAATGCGCTCTTTAGGCGCCTGGTAGCGAGCTGTATAGCCGGCAACGCCGCGAGCAACTGCAACTTCATCTGTAGCAACGCGCGCGGTTCCTTCAAGTGAAAGCCAGCGGCCCTTATCGACTTGGGAAACAACTGCTCGGCCACCGCGTTCAGCATTTTTTACTTTCTGAGAACCCGCAAATGTAATGACGAGCACTTCATTGCACGATGCATCAAAACTAAAACCCACAGGAACAACATGTGGCGAGCCATCTTTGCGAAGCGTAGTAAGTGAAGCTAGGTGGCGTTCAGTTAAGAACGCAATAATTTCTGGCGTGATATTTTCTGGCGACATTAGATAGCCGAAATTGCTTCAAGGACATCGAGCTTTGCGGCTCGACGTGCAGGACCAATGGCAGCAATGATGCCAACAACGATGGAAGCAAGAAGCACCACAACAATGGTGTTAATTGGAATGCTGATGCCAGTAACAAATGACTCGGGAAGTGCAATGGAAACTGCAATACCTAAGGGAACACCTACGGTGATGCCGAGTGATGCGCCAAAGACGGAAACAATGATGGCTTCCCATCGCACGGAGCGCTTGAGATGTCGTTTGCTCATGCCAACTGCACGCAAGAGTCCGAACTCACGAGTGCGCTCGTAAACGGAAAGTGCCATGGTGTTTGCGATACCTAAGACAGCAATACCAATGGCGAAGACAAGCAAGCAGTACACGATGATAAGCAACTGGTTGAGTTGGTCTTCTTGGCTTTTTTGGAATTCGGCTTGGTCTTGAACCAGGGCACTGGGAAATTCTTCGGCTACTTTTTCAACCGCAATGCGGGCTACTTCGATATCCACCCCATCGGCAATTTTGGCACCAATGAAAAAGTCAACGGGTGGCGCGGTTGATGCCTGAGACAGAACATCAAGGCTGACCAACCAGTTGCCGGCAACAGCCGAGTCGTCATAAATGCCACCAACGGTGAGATTGCTGGAGGTTCCGTTTTGCCACGTGATGGCAACGGAGCTTCCTACCGAGAGTGAGAGATCACGCGCAGGGTCGCGGTGCACAAGTATTTGACCCTTCGCTAGTGACGCATAACTTCCGGAAGTGAGCTTGACGTTCACGATGGAAAACATGTCTACATTGACGGCTCCAATTTGTTTAGATTCGCCATTCACTTGTGCGGTCGAAGCACGGAAGGGCGATACTTTACCTAGTTCCGAAAGAGCGGCGAGTTTCTCGGCAAATACAGGTGGCAGACCCTGGAAGCCATCGCTCGTGACGTAGTAGTCGGCTGTAACAGAACCTTGCAAACGGTCTTTAAAGGACTTCTGCACTGAGGCAGCAATGACAGCAACAGTGCTGACCATTGCAAGACCAATCATGAGTGCCGATGCGGTAGTTGCAGTACGGCGTGGGGTGCGCTGAGCATTGCGACTGGCCAGCCGACCAGCTACCGAGCGCGTCATCGGCCGCAGGGGGAACGGCAAGATACGACTAATTGCTGCGCTAGCAGGAGCGGCAAAAGAAGTAGACAAACTTGCTACTCCGAGGAACAACAAGATGGCTCCAATTCCCGAAGAACCCAAGATGCCAATATTGCCGCCCGGTTGAACAAAAAGGCCTAGACAGAGA
>JBAXNF010000169.1:0-3805 GCA_037133935.1 bacterium | reverse complement strand
CGCTAAGCCTTCGGCGAAATCAGGGAAGAAGCTTTCCTATTTAGCTTTGGCGCTTTCTATAGTCGCGATAGTTCTCTCGCTCGCTGCCCTTGGCTCAAGTGAGGATTCACTCGAGGTCGTTGAAACTTCAATAACTGCTGCGCCTTCTGATGCGTCGAATACCGACGATGAGGTTCGCGAAGACCCGAGCGACACCGCAGACCTTTATGTTCCTCCAGCAGACGTTGAAGCTTTCATTGACGAGGTTGCAGAATCTCTCGTACTGATTGAATGTGCAGATTCATCGGGAACTGGGTTTGCCTATGAGATTTCAGGGCTGGAAGAAGGCTTTAACACCTTTATTGTGACCAACCATCACGTCATTAAAGACTGTATTGATGATGCAGATGCACTCACCGTCTCGCACGGTGAAGATTACAAACTCACCACAAAGTCTTCTTTATTCGACCACGACGAAGAAAATGACCTTGCTCTCATTCAAGTGGAAGCAGACATTGCGCGTATTCCAGAGTCAAAAACATTTACCGGTTCTGGTTGGTGGAATATGGCTATTGGAAACCCCATTGGCGATACAGAGTTGTTGTTTAACGCCACCACATTTGGTCATATCGTTGCCGTCGATCGTGAGCGGTATAACTTCACCTCAGCCATTATTAACCCAGGCAACTCAGGTGGCCCTTTGGTGAATAGCCGTGGCGAACTCATTGGCATTAATACCTTTGCATGGGCAAGCACAGAAGACGGAGTAGCAAACATTGCTGTCGACTCAGACCTCTTGTGCGCGAAGATTATTGACTGCGGCGATGAAAGCTTGAGCGGCGAAGGGGAATAGGAAAGCTTTTACTTCTTAAACGCGGGGCAATCGCCTGACTTTTTGAAGTAGCACCAGTCGCAGAGCTTGGTGACATTGCAATGGAATTCGCCGGTTCCGCACGAGGCGTCGAGCGATTCTTTGGTTTCCACAATCACGCCTTTGGCCACTGCCAAGTTGACGGGGGTAACTGTAATTTCATGCACTACTGGTTCTTTGAGATACAGCAGTTGCAAGCGCGAGGTGGTTTCTTGGTCGGCTTCTTGCAACATGAGGGCGTATGCAAGGAGTTGGAAGAACTCTTCGTTTTGTGTGGTGAACTTTGATGAGGGCACTTTGCCGGTTTTGTAGTCGGAAATGGCTACTGCCCCATCGTCTTCGAAAATGAAACGGTCAATGAAGCCGAGCATTTGCACGCCTTCAACATTGGCTTCAACTTTGTGCTCCATGCCGTCGAGTTCAATGTCTTGTGGGTTCTCAATGCTCCACAGGTTCTTCATGCATTGGAATGCTGTGAGCTTGAAGTCTTTAATGGAACCAAGTGGTTCGGCAAGGGCCAGCACTTGTGCTTCCCAATTGCCTGCTTCCCAACGAGTGGCAGCAAGTTCACGCACGCGGTCGACGGTGCGCTCTTCGGCATCTACTTGGTAGAGGTGCTCGAGCACATCGTGCACGAAGGTGCCTACATACTGTTGCCAGGTGGGTGGTTCTTGAATTTTGTCGAACTTCGACAGCTTGAACTTTTGAGGGCAGTCGCGAAAGAGGCGAATAGAGGACGGCGACAAGTGATTCGGCGGCGTGAACATATGGGTCAGTCTTTCAGGTAGGTGTGCAGGCGTGTGCGCTAGCGCGGACGAATTTTGCGGCGGAAACGAATGGGTGGGTTGAGGTATTTCGTTTTGCCTGCGGTGTATAGGCGTGCGGGGCGGCCGGGTTCGCTGCCGAAGGTAATGAGTGAGTCGGAGGCGCGCACGAAGTCGTTGGCTTGTTCTACTTTGCGGCGGAAGTTGGCGGGGTCGACCTTGTCGAGCACGAAGGCTTCATAGACCCAGCGCAGGTCGGTGAGGGTGAACTCGTGCTTGCAGAACTTAAGCGCAATGGGAGTGTCTTCAAGTTGCTGGCGTGCGGTGCGGCGTGCGTCGCGAATGATGGTGCGGTGGTCGAATTCCAAAATGCCGTCGTCGCGCAAGGTGCGATACGGCATGAAGCGGGCGTCGTCAGAATTGCTTTCGGGTGCGGGGGTTTCGGGTTCGGGCACGAGCACTACGTAGGCAACGGAAATGGCACGCCAGCGTGAGTCGCGGTCGGGTTTGCCGTACGTGCCCACCTGAATGAGGTCGGCCTTGGGAACAGTGAGGCCCGTTTCGCGCTTCACAATGCGTAGAGCGGTGTCGGGAAGGTCTTCGTTGTCGGCAACAAGGCCGCCGGGAAGTGCCCATTTGTCTTTGGCGGCTTCGGGGCGGTGCATTACTAATACCTGGAGGCGTTCTTTGGGCTCGAGCGGCTTTTCGCGGCTCTTGTCGCGGCTGACGGTGAGCACCACAGTGTCGACATAGACGAAGAAGTCGTGTTGGCGGTCGCGTGCAGTAGTTGCCATGGGTTTCAGTATTGCATTCTTGTGACGGGGAAATGGGTACTCCTGACCATTATTGGGTTTTAGCGGGTTTTATTTGGTTCTGGCGTGTCCATGTAACACCCTCTGGGCATACTTGCATTTGTACACAAAACCCCGCACGCATGTCGCGTGTTGGTGCTCGTCTTTTAAGGAGACCATATGACAGAAACCAAACTCATGATGCCCGTGTCCCCCCGTCAATTGACCCACGCACAACTTCAACGTGCTGTGGCTGCTCTACTTGGCGCCGCAATTGGCGATGCACTGGGTGCTCCCTTCGAGTTTGGTCCTGCTGGTAAATATCTCGAGGCGTTTCCCGAGCCAGTTCTTACTGGCACTGGTGAAATGACTGGTGGTGGTGCATTCGATTGGGCGCCCGGAGAATTTACCGACGATACGCAAATGGCTGTTGCTTTGGCCGAGTCGTTAGTGGCATGTGCTGGCGGTTTTGACCCAGCGCATACATTTTTACGCTTTCAAGCGTGGGCGAAAAGCGCTACCGACATTGGCAGTACTACAAGTCGTGCATTGCGCGGCAAAGACTGGCGCACTGCAGCAGAACTTGGTCATGCAGCTGTGGGGCAAAGTGCCGGCAACGGTTCGGTGATGCGCATTGCGCCTATTGGCATTGCTGGCGTGGCGTGGGGTGCGCAAGAAACCATTCGTGTGGTCTTTGAACAGTCACGCTTAACTCACTGGGAAGATGGCGCTGGTGTGGGTGCGGCAATTGCAGCCGAGCTCATTCGTCGCACCATTCTGACCGGGAAGTGTGAAGAGCACATTGACGACATTTTGTTGTTGCTCAGTGAGTATCCGTTTTTGTCGGCCGATGAAATTGCGGTGTATGGCTCGATGCTTGCGGCCGATTGGAACCCACACGATTTCGACGGCCCAACGAATGGTTCGGTGTGGACCTGTTTGGCTCAAGCCGTGTGGGCAGTGCGCCATACCAACTCATTTGCCGATGCGGTAATTGCTGCCATTGAACTGGGTGGCGATGCCGACACTGTTGCTGCGGTTACTGGTGCACTTGCTGGTGCGTTGTATGGCTTGCAGCAAATTCCTTCACGTTGGGCAACGTATGTGAATGGTTCGGTTACTGGGCCCGATGGCAAAGTGCGTACGTACAACAACGTGCAACTGCACGACCTTGCTCGCAACTTGTTGGGCATGGGCGATTGCAAGCGCACCCAGCCAGAAGCCGCTGAGGGTCCGAAGCTTGTTGACCCACTTGGCGTGTATGCCGCGAACTTAGATGGTGCAGCGCTCGCGCCAGAGAACTATGGCGTGGTGTCAATGTGCATTACCGATACTCGTTTTACGAATCACCCGCTGCGTCGCGAGGTATACATGCGCGACGAAGAAGGGCGCGTAAACAG
>JBAXNF010000168.1:0-3808 GCA_037133935.1 bacterium | reverse complement strand
TACCCGCACTTCCACAGCGAGGTGACGACGCGCGCACAAGTCATCTCAATGATTTATTGCGCGAGATTGCAGCCCCAGAAGATGACGGGGTGTTTTTTGTCAGCGGTCCGAAGGAGTGGTGCGCTGATCCAAAAATTTCAACGAGCCTGTCCTACAGGTGGGATGGCGTGCACGCCTACAAGCCGGGTGCAAAACTCATTTTTGAAACAATTGCATCATCGGTCTTGAAATTGTCTGTTGCAAAGTAGGTACGAATTCATCATCTGGAAAAATCTCAGGTTGATGCTCAGGGTGGTTAACTGGAATTTCTGTCTATCAGCCGGGATAGACGCCATGTCTCTTTTGCACAGCTTGTCGATCTACAGGATCAGCTTGGGCGAATCGTGCAATAATCTCGGCTCTCAGTCGTTCAAATGGCACAACAGCATCAATAATGAGTTCGCTGGCTAGTCGTGAAAGCTCTACGTCTTTTTCGTATTCGGTGCGCTTTTGCTGGATGAAGTTCTCTCGCTCGGTTGGATCAGTAATTGCCGCAATGTGATTGGCATAGACGGCGTTTACGGCTGCTTCCGGGCCCATTACTGCGATTTTGGCAGTGGGCAAAGCAAGCGTTGCAATTGGATCAAACGCAGGACCGCACATGGCATACAAACCAGCACCGTAAGCCTTGCGCACGACAACACAAATTTTGGGAACGGTGGCCTCAGTGATTGCGGTGATCATCTTTGCCCCGTGACGAATAATTCCTTGCCGCTCCACCTGCGTTCCGATCATGAATCCGGGAACATCAGCGAGAAATATCAAGGAGATATTAAATGCATCACAAAGCCATACAAAACGTGCAGCCTTGTCTGCTGAGTCAACAAATAAAACACCACCCTTATGCATTGGATTATTGGCAACGATACCGACCACGTTGCCGTCCAGAAGCGCAAAACCTGTCACGAGCTCAGTGGCCCAATCAGGTTTCACTTCAAAAAAAGAATCTTCGTCAACGAGACCGACTAAGAAATTGTGGATGTCATACCCAGCACTCTCAACATCTGGTAGCACGCTTGGTGTGAGCGGTGCAAGCGGTGCGCTAGGTGAATACCTAGGAGGGAGTTCGCGCCAGTTCATTGGCATGAACGAGAAATACATTTTTGCTTGATCAATCGCATCGGTATCGCTACTTGCCAAATTATCTGCACAGCCAGAAATAGATGTATGCATCCGAGCACCACCCATCTCTTCTAGCGTGACATTCTCTCCGATGACTTCCTGGGCCATGCGAGGTGAACCGAGATACATCGAAGCATTTTGATCAACCATGAACACCACATCGCAGAAAGCGGGGATGTATGCACCACCGGCAGCGGATGGTCCGAAGAGGCAACAAATCTGTGGAACTTTTCCAGACAACTTGACCTGATTCGAAAAGATTCGACCTGCTCCGCGTCGACCGGGAAACATCTGTACCTGATCGGTGATTCGAGCACCAGCCGAGTCAATGAGCCAAAAAATTGGCAACTCATGGCGCAGTGCGTACTCCGTCATCCGAATAATTTTTTCGACAGTGCGTGTGCCCCACGAGCCGGCCTTCACGGTTGAATCATTGGCAACGATGCAGACAGATCTGCCGCTCACTTTTCCATAACCAGTCACGACACCATCTGCAGGTAGGTCTTCTGCGTTGCAGTTGGCAAGAAGACCATCCTCTACGAATGTCTCCGAGTCGGTGAGCAGAGCAATGCGTTCTCGCACTGTCAACTGATTCTTTTTCTCAAGTTTGGCTCGGTCTTTTTCAGCGTTACCCTGTAGCGCTCGAGCGATCTTGAGCTCGATATCTCTCTCGGCGGCTGCACTTTCAGACGAATTTGAGCCTTTGCTAGCCATTTGTCCATCATAACTGTCGTGCAAAGCACTAGGTCTATCCAGGTTGGACGGTTCCTCTAGACAGGCTGTTTAGACTTGCTTCATCGAATCTGTTTCCAACGCAGCGAAGTTTCAGTCTGTAACGAGTGATCTTCAGGTTGACATCCGTGAAGTTGGCCCCCGAGATGGATTGCAAGCAGAGGCCCCGGTATCAGTTTCCGAGCGAGTTTTGCTTATCAATCAACTCATCTCTGCGGGAATTAAACATATCGAAGTTGCTTCGTTCATGCGCGATGACGTGGTGCCGGCAATGGCTGGCGCCGAAGAAGTTATCGCGGCTATATCTCAGAGAAATGGCGTCACCGTTGCAGGTCTAGTTGCCAATCTTGCAGGTGTTCGTAGAGCGCTGTTGTGCAATCTTGATGAAATAACGATCACTGTTTCGTTGTCTAATACATATAGTGTCAAAAACACGGGCAGATCTACTGCCGAATCAATGGTGGGTGTACAAGCATTGATTGCTGAAATTGGTGGCAGAGCAACCACTGACGTAGTTGTCTCATGCGCCTTCGGATCTCCTTACGACGACGTGGAAATGTATCAAGACCTACTTCCATGCATTTCGCAGTTGCGCAGTTTTGGCTCGGACAGAATTACTCTCGCTGATACCACCGGCGAGGCGATACCCAAAACCATTCGCGACGCAGTTGGATTGGTTGGACACGACGTCGGATTGCACTTGCATGAGACTCGCGGAACTGGCCTCGTCAATGCCCTTGCAGGTTTGGAAGCTGGGGTGCGGAGGTTTGATTCTTCGCTAGGAGGGATTGGTGGATCTCCGTTTGCAAAGGGTGCCGCGGGCAATGTGGCAACAGAGTCGCTCGTCTCGCTGCTCCACCGACAGGGCTACTCAACTCAAATTGATGTTGACCGTTTAGTTTCTCTGACTGTCAAACTACGAGAATTGCTCGGCCATGACCTTCCATCGCCACTTGCGATATCGCCAGGCAGCACAAGCGCTCATTAACGCTTAAGCCAATTTGGTTTCCGTTTTTCGCGGAAAGCGGCCATTCCTTCTTGGGCCTCATCGGAGGCAAAGATTGCTTCCGACTGCTTTTGTAGTTTGACCAGCCGTTGCTCATACTCAAATGATTTTGCTTCACGTAACAACGAAGTAGTGAGTCGCAATGCCTCTGGCCCAACGGCAGCAAGTTGTGCAATCAGCCGCTGTGCCTCGCCGTGGGGATCAGCCGAAACATGAGTGATGAGCCCAACTTCAAGTGCACGTGCCGCGGTGAACTCGGACCCCGTGAGAAATTCGGTGACGAGAAATGGTGTGGCAACACGCGCAAGCACGGGAACCGAAATGAGTGCTGGAACGACACCGATGCGCACTTCGGTAAATGCAAATGTCACGTGGTCGGCCGCAACGACAAAGTCACACGACGCCATCAGGCCTAAGCCCCCGGCGCGCGCCGGGCCCGTCAGCACAGCCATAGTTGGTTGCGGGGCATTGTGAAGTGCCAGCATTACTTCTGCAAGTCCACTTAAGTCCACGCGCTCAGTATTTTTAAGATCCATGCCTGAGCAAAAAACTGGATCCTCATGTGTTAGCACGATGACGCTGCTCGACGATTGGGACGCCTGAGCGATCCGTGCAATAAGTTCATCAATCATTACTTTGGAAAGTGCATTCCGGGAGGAGGGGGAGTTGAGCGTGATTGTCGCAGCTTCTGGAGTTAACGAATATTGGACTAGATCTGAAGCGTTATTCCCCGACATGTAGTACCTCTTTCGTTGCCAAGTCTAACGGAGGATGAATTTATTGAATTGATTCAAAAACTACGTCAATTGTTCAGAAGCGAATATTGGTTACACTATTGCAAACACAATCTTGCGATTACCTGTTACGAAGTAGCGTTTGATTTTCGAGCCTGCTCGATAACGCCTTTGC